>JARRJS010000114.1:0-23095 GCA_037388885.1 Gemmatimonadota bacterium | reverse complement strand
CGGGCAACAGCGTAGCAACGGTGCTCGAGCCCGCCAGGGCGGCGACGCCCGCCTCGCTGACGCGGCCCAGGTGGTCCACGGACGCCGCGCCCAGTTCGACGCCCAGCTCCGCGCCGCCGGACGGCTCCAGCTCGTCGGCGTGCAGCTTCGGCACGAGGCCGTGCGCCAGCCCCGCTTCCAGAACGCGGCGGCTCTGCTCGGCGTCGAAGACGCCCGGCTCCATGAAGACGTCGCAGAATCGTGCCAGTGCGTGGTCCGCCACCGCCGGGATCATCTCGTCGACGACGACACGCACGTACTCGTCCCGTCGGTCCCGGAATTCGGGCGGGAACTCATGGGCGCCCAGGAACGTCGGTACGAGGCGCCAGGGACCTTCCTCCGCGAGTCGTCGCACGACACGCAGCATCTTGATCTCGTCCTGCGTGCGCAGGCCGTAGCCGCTCTTGATCTCGACGGTCGTGGTGCCCTGCCGCACCATCTCGCGCAGCCTGGGACGCGTCAGATCCACCAGCTCGTCCTCGGAGCGCGCACGCAGGTCCGACACGGACGCGTTGATGCCGCCGCCCCGGCGGGCGATCTCCATGTAGGGCACGCCGCGGGCCCGCAGCGCATACTCGTCCGCGCGCCAGCGGCCGAACACGGCGTGGGTGTGCGAGTCCACGAACCCCGGCGTCAGCACCCGTCCCGTGCAGTCCACACGCTCGTGGTCGGGGTACGCTGCGGCCAGCTCGGCCTCGGGTCCCATCGCCGCGATCCGCCCATCCGCCACGACCAGCGCGGTGTCTTCCAGCACTGCATGCTCATCCGCCGCCGTGCAGGTGACGACCTGGCGCGCACCGTGGAACAGCGTTGCGGTCGCCACGTCAGCCGCCCTGCCCTGCGATGGTCGCGAACGCACCCCTCCGGACGAGGGCCTCGATCTCGCGGATGTCCGGCGCCATCTCCCGATCCTGCTCCAGGGCCGGCACGGCATCGCGCACCAGCGCGTACGCCTGCTCCACGCCCGCACCCGGCCGCAGAGGTCGCAGGAACTCCAGCGCCTGGGCGCCAGCCAGCAGCTCCAGCGCCAGCACCGTCTCGAGCAGGCGCACCGCCTCCCGCGCCTTCAGAGCCGAGGCCATGCCCATGGACACGTGGTCCTCCTTGTTGGCGTCGGTCGGGATGGAGTCCACGCTGGCCGGCTGGGCGCGCAGCTTCGCCTCCGACACCAGGCTCGCCGAGACGATCTGCGCCAGCATGAAGCCGGAGCTGACGCCGGGATCCGGCGTCAGGAAGGGCGGGAGCTGGGACAGCGCCGGATCCACCAACCGCGCCAGCCGCCGCTCGCTGATGCTGGCCAGGTCGGCGCATGCGATGGCCAGCAGATCCAGCGCCTGCGCCACCGGCTGGCCGTGAAAGTTGCCGCCGCTGAGGATGCGCCCGTCCGGGAAGATGAGCGGATTGTCCGTCGCGCTGTTGACTTCCACCTCGAGCACCTGGCGCACGTAGGTCAGCGCCTGCCGGGCGGCCCCATGGACCTGGGGCATGCAGCGCAGGGAGTAGGCGTCCTGCACCCGCGGATCGCCGTGCCGGTGCGATTCCCGGATCTCCGAGTCCGCCAGCAGCGCACGCAGTCGCTCGGCGCTTCGCAGCTGGCCCGGCTGCGGCCGCGCCCGCTGGATCGCTTCATCGAACGCGTCCGGCGTGCCTCGCAGGCCCTCCAGGCTCATGGCGCCGGCCACCTCGGCCGTCTCCACCGCGCGCTCCGCCGCCAGCAGCGCCAGGGCGCCGATACCCGTCTGCGCCTGTGTCCCATTGTTCAGGGCCAGTCCTTCCTTCGCTTCCAGGGTCAGCGGCTCGATGCCCGCTCGCTCCAACGCCGCAGCGCCCGACACGCGCGCGCCGTCGTACACCGCTTCGCCCTCCCCCAGCAGAACCAGGGCCAGGTGCGACAGCGGCGCCAGGTCGCCCGACGCGCCCACGCTGCCTCGCTCCGGGATCACCGGGTGCACCCGTCGGTTCAGCAGCGCCAGCAGCCGCTCGATGACCACCGGGCGCACGCCCGAGTGACCCAGCGCCAGCACGTTCGCCCGCAGCAGCACGACGGCGCGCGTCTCCGCCTCCGACAGCGGCTCGCCCACCCCCGCAGCATGGCTCCGCAGCAGGTTGTGCTGCAGCTCCTGGATGCGGTCGTGGGGGATGACGACGTCCGACAGCGCGCCGAACCCCGTGGTCAGCCCGTAGACCACACGCCCCTCCGAAACCGCTGCTTCCACGATGTCCCGCGCCGCCTGCACCCGGGGCCGGGCCGATTCCGCCAGGCGCACCTCCGGCGCCGCGGGGCCCGATACCTGCTCGATGTCCTCGAGCCGCAACCGGTCCCCGTGAAGCTCCAGAACCTCCATCAGTACTGGCCTCCTGCGGCGCCTATGCCGCCACGGCTGTGTTGATTGTAGTCCAGCTTGAGGTCCGGGTTGTCGATCAGGTCCACCCGGAACACGAACGCGAAGTTGCCCGTCTGCGTCTTCACGAAGTTGAAGTTCGCCCGCCAGCGGTGCAGGTCGCGCGTCAGCGTGATGATCTGGTCCGAGAACTGGTGGTTCGTGAAGGAGTACGCGGTCGACCAGCGCAGCGTCCAGTTGGCGCCGGGCCGGAACGAAAACGACCCCTGCAGCAGCTGGTTGGCATTCGCCTGCGTCGCGAACGGGTTGGTGAGGCTCGGCCGCTGCCGGGAGAGCGTGTACGACAGCTGCGCCTGCCAGCCGCCCACACCGGCCCCGCCCCCGAACCGCCCACCACCACCCGGACCGGCAGGCGGCCCGGCCTTCGGACCCAGCAGACTCCCCTGCATTGTGCCCGACTGCTGCTGCGACGCCTGCGTGGTATCCGCCTGCGCCGTCGTGTCCGCCGCCTGCTCCATCGGATGCGTGCCGCTCAGCCCCAGCACCCGGAACAGCCAGAAGTTGTTGTCGATGGAGAACGACGCCCGCATGCTGGTCAGGAACGGCGAGAAGTGACGCTTCAAAATCGTGCCCGTCGACGTGGTCGCCGAATCTTCCCGGAACAGGTTGTGGGTCATGCTGAAGTCGAAGCCCGGCAGCAGGCCCGAGTGCAGCGACGTGTTGAATGTTGTCGGGCTGAACCCGTAACCGCCCGGCTTGCGCGCCTGCACGAAGTTGTAGCTGATGGCGCTGGTGTTGATGGACAGCAGCTGCACCTTCTTCGCCTGGGGCAGACGCCGCGGCTCACCGCCCTCTGCCGCTGCCTGCGCCACCGAATCCGCCTGCGCCGTGTCGGCCGCGGCGGTGTCGCTGCCCGCCAGCTTGGCCTCGAACGTCTGGTTGAACGACAGCGTCAGCGTATTCTGCTCTTCCACGTCGGTTGCGTTGAAGATGGCCGCCTGCTCCGGCGTGGCATGCAGCGCCGGGGAATACGTCCAGCTGATGGACGGCGAGATCTTGTGACGGATCCGGGTCACGGGCCCGATGCCCGGCCAGAACCCGTAGATCGTCGTCCCCAGCGACACGCCCGTGTTGATGCGGGTCGGCGCCGAGATCATGCTGCCGCCCAGCGAATCACTCTTCATCTGGCCGGCCATGGACACGTTCGGCGTGAGCGTGGTGCCGGCCATCAGGTTGATCGTATAGCCCAGGCTGGTGTTCCAGTTGAGCACGTCCGTCTGCGTCCGGGGCAGCGCCGCAACGGAGCCCGTCGGGTCCGGCACGCCCGTCGAGTCGAACGCGGGCAGCGCCGCCTCGATGCCCCGGCTCCACTTCATGCCCTGACTCCAACTCAGCTGCCCCAGGCTCAGGCTGCTGCTCAGCTGGGAGCTCAGGTCCTGCGTGCCCCGCTGGCCCTGCACCGGCGCCCCCGTGTAGTCCGTTCGCTGCGACTGGAAGTTCGCGCTGCCGCTCCAGCTCATCCGCAACGCCCGGGAGATGGTCACGGGCGACAGCGACAGCGCCAGGTTCGGCAGGGTCATGTCCACCCGGTTCTGCGTGATGGACTGCCGGCGCTGCACGCCCAGTGACAGGTTCCCCCAGTCGAAGCGGCGCTGCAGGTTGGCGCTGGACGTGATGTCACGCTTCAACTCATTGGGGTCGAAGGAGTTGCGCTGGATGAACTGACTCGACGTCGCGTAGTTCACCGATGCGTTCAGCGACGTGCGCTCGTCCGGCCGCCAGCCGGTGCTGCCCGTGATGGTCAGGTCCTTGCTGCCGTTGTCCCGCCAGAACCGGCGCACCGTGGCGTTACCGTTCAGGAACTGGCGCGTCCAGCGGTAGTCGAACGTGCCGTCCACGCCCAGCCAGTTGCTCGCCCACCAGTCCATTGCGAGCTGGGCGCCCATGTAGTCGTTGATCGCCCAGTAGAAACCCAGGTTCGAGATCCGGCGCTCATAGCCCACGCTGTTGCGCACGATGTCGTTCAGCCCGAACTGCGGCGTCAGGATGCCGCTGCGCCGCCCGCGCTTCATGCTCTGCACCATGAACGGCAGCCAGAACACCGGCACATCGGCGAATTCCAGCGTCACGTCGCGCGCCACCATGACGCTGTTGTTGACCATCTTGAGTTCCGACGCGGTGAAGTGGTAGTGGGGCTGCGGCAGGTCACAGGATGTGAACTCGGTGCCCTCGCCGTAGATCCGGTCGTTGCCTACCGTGAAGACGCGGTTCTTCGCACCCCGGACGTACCACGTGGCGTTCTGCTGGAACTGTGTCGACGCCCCCACCGCCACACCCACCTTGGTCTCGGTGTTGTAGCACAGGGAATCGCTCGTGATGGGCGTGCCCTCGCCCGACAGCACCGGCGTCCCGTAGCCACACACCACCCCCGTACCGCCGTTGTAGACCAGGAGCGAGTCCGTGGACAGGCTCTGTCCTTCCCGGTCCACCTTCGCCTTGCCCGTCAGCTCCAGCTCATCCCGGTCCACGGAGTAGCGCGCGCCGTCGCCGTTGTACTGAACCGGCGTGTATCCCGGGAGCGTCATGAGCAGTTGCCGTGTGCTGTCCGTCGCCGCGCCGGATCCGCCAGCGGCCTCACCCGGGCCGAGCCCGGTGCCGGCCCGGCCCGTCGCCTGTGCGGCGCCCGGCTGCCGAGCCCGCGCCGCCGCCTGCCTCAGGCTGTCGGCTGCGGCCGTGTCCGGCGGGGCCGTGTCGGAGCGCACCACCAGCGGCTGCTGCGGCAGCGTGCGAAGGCGGCTCAGCGCCCGTTCACGGGGCGTCTGCGCCTGCCCGCTCGCCTGGCCGGCCTGCGTCGTGTCCGGCTGGACGGGTGGTTGCTGGGCGGCCGCCGCCGCGGGGATCAGCAGTGCCACGCATGCGCCGCCGAGTACGATGCGCCACGCCCGGTGCCCCGGACGCGTTTGCGCCACTAGGACCCTGCTTCCACCCATTGCCCGTCCGAGCCCTCGTCCTCGGGGTCCGCCAGCGCCCGGGCCCGGCGTCGTTCCGTCCACTTCACCAGCCAGATGCTGACCTCGAAGAGGAGCAGCAGCGGCACGGCCATGAGCGCTTGCGAGAAGACGTCGGGCGGCGTCAGGACCGCCGCGATCACGAAGATGAGCACAATGGCGTAACGCCGTGTGCGCCGGAGCATGTCCGACGTCACGATGCCGAGAGACCCGAGAATCAGCATGATCACCGGCGTCTCGAATACCAGTCCGAAGCCCAGCAGCAGCTTCACCACGAGCCCCAGGTACGGGCCGATGGTGATGTTCTGTTCCAGGCTCGCCTGCTGGAAACCCATGAAGAAGCGCAGCGCGATGGGCAGCACGCCGAAGTACGCCAACGCCATGCCGCCCAGGAAAAGCACCAGGCCGAAATACAGCGCGGGCACGATGGAGCGTTTCTCGGCCGGTAGCAGGGCCGGGGAGATGAAGGACCAGATCTGGTAGACGATGATGGGGAACGCCAGCAGGATGCCTGCGGTGAACCCCAGCTTCAACGTGATGATGAACGGGTCGGACGGGCTCAGGTACTTCAGCTTGCCGCCGTCCAGGTACGGCTGCACCGGCCGGATCAGCAGACCGAGCACGTTGAAGTGGCTGACGATGACGTAGCCAATGACCGCGCCCACCGCCAGGGACAGCAGGCTCCACAGGATCCGCCAGCGCAACTCCTCGAGATGCTCCAGGAACGGCATCTCGTCCGACTTCCGGCCCCGCCCCCAGAATTTCATGGTTCGTTTCGCCTCACAGGGGCAACTCCGCCTGGCTCTTTCGCAGAGCCTCCCGCGCCCTGCCCTCGCTCAGGTCCTGCAACTCCTCCGCGAACTCATCGATGTCGCGAAAGTTGCGGTACACGGATGCGAACCGCACGTACGCCACGTGGTCCCGTGCTTTCAGACCCGCCATCACCAGGTCGCCGATCACGCGACTCTCCACCTCGTCGCCACCCGTCCGGCTCAATGCATCCTCGATCTCGTCCACCAGCCCCTCGATGTCCAGTTGGCTGATGGGACGCTTCACACACGGAAGCCGGATGGCCCGGAGCAGCTTTTCGCGGTCGTAGGGCTCCGTGCTGCCATCCCGCTTCAGCACCTGCATGGGCCGGTCCTCCACGTACTCGTACGTCGTGAAGCGGCGTCCGCAGCTGAGGCACTCCCGCCGCCGGCGTACTGCCCCGCCCTCGCGACTGGTGCGCGAGTCGACGACCCGATCTTCGGTCTCGTGGCAGTATGGACAGCGCATGTTTCCTCATCCATGACGACACGCCCGGCGCCGCGTCGCGGCGGCACCGGGCGTGCGGCGCTTTGCCGGCGAATCCGCCCCGACTAGCCGCCCGTCTGGCCCAGCTCCTTGCGGGCCAAAGCCGCCGCATCCGATTGCGGATACGCCGCGACCAGCTTCTTGAAATACTCCTGGGCACGCTGGTTGTTTCCCTGCTCCTTCGCGATCATGCCGGCCCGATACAGGGCCTCCGCGGCCTGAGCCGAGTCGCCCCAGCGCTGCACCACCGTGTCCAGCGCCTTCAACGCGTTGTCGTACTTCTCCTGCAGGTAGTACGTCTCGGCAATCTGGCGCTGTGCCTCCGGTGCCAGCGGGTCCTTCGGGAAGCTGTCCACCACCGTCTGGAACGCCCGTCGCGCCGTGTCCAGGTTGCCGCGATTGCGTTGCTCGATGCCGATGTCGTAGTACTGCTTCGCATCGGCACCCGCGCCCTGCGCCGTGGTGGAACCGCCCCCGCCCCCGCCCGCGCCTGCCGCCGCCGTCGGCGGCTGCCCGGCCGAGCCGCCACTCATGCGCTGGTCCACGTTGCGCTGGACCTGGTTCAGCTGCGCCTGCACCTGGCCCGTCAATGCCTGCACCTGCTGCAGCTGCTGCTGGAGCTGTGCCAGCTCGTGGCTCAGGTCGCCGCGCACCTGCATCAGCGCCGCCGTCGTCTGGACCAGCGAGTCCAGAATGGCCTGCTGTTGCTGCTGGAGCACCTTCAGGGTCGAGTCCTGCCGCGTGCGCATCAGGGCCATCTGGTCCCGCAGCTCCACCCGCAGGTCCCGCACATCTCGCTTGGTCGCGCACGCAGACGTACCGACGACCGACAGAGCCACCAGCACAACTGCGGCCCGCCGGCCGGCCAGGAGCGGCGCCCGGTGTGACCCGGGCGCGCTCCGTCCGGCACGCAACGCTACGGCCATTTACGAGCCCGGCATCTTCAGGTTGTCCGTCGAGCCCAGGATGGAGAACTGGTCACGCCGGTTCTGGGCCCAGGCATCTTCGTCGTGGCCCTGGGCGATGGGGTCCGCCTCCCCGTAGCTGACCGTCTCGAAGCGCGACGGGTCCAGGCCGAAACCGACCATGAAGTTCTTCGCCGCGTCCGCACGACGCTGGCCCAGCGCCAGGTTGTACTCCACCGAGCCGCGTTCATCCGCGTACCCCGCGATGCGCAGCCGCGCGTCCGGGTTCGCCCGGAGGATCGCCACCTTCTGCTGCAGGACCTGCTCGGCGTCCGGCCGGATATCCGACTTGTCGAAGTCGAAATGGATCATGGTGGTCAGGGCGTCGCGGGCTTCCGCGGCTGCTCGCGCCGCCGCCTCGCGCTGCCGCTGTGCTTCCGCCTGCGCCCGGCGAATGGAATCCTGCCGTGCCATCTCCTGCGCCCGGCGGATCGAGTCCTCACGCGCCTGACGGATGGAATCCTGCCGCGCGGCCTCGATCTCCTCCGGCGTGGGGCCCTGCGGGGGTGGCGGGCCGCCGCATGCGGCTGCGGCGAGCAGCCCGATCAGAACGGGGATCACGACTCGATGATGCTTCATCGCTTTGCCTCTCCTGTGGTTGGTTTGAGTCCCAGCCATGCAGCGCGTGGCCGTCACGGTGCCCGCACCGTCAGCGCGGACGCTTGCAAGAGTGAGCCGGACCATGCCGGCACACGGTAACGCCGTCCCAGTACGAGCGGCCGGATCCTGCCGGTAACCGAATCGATAACATACAACCCCACCCCTGTACCGCGCATCCCGCTGAATACGAGATGCCTCCCGTCCGGTGCCCAGCTCGGATCCTCGTTGCGTCCCTCGCTCGTCAACTGCTGCACGGTCGCGCCAGGGTGAGACGCGTCTGCGACCATGACCTGGAAACGCCCGCCGATCGAACGCCCGTGGAATGCGACGTACGAATTGGTCGGCGACCAGTCGGGAGAAGTGTAAAACCCCGGCTCGCCGTACACAAACGGGGAGATAACCGTCGCTTCGCCGCCGTCCGCCGGCATGATGAAGATATGCGGTTGTCCCAGCCGATCGGACATGAACGCCAGCTGTTTGCCGTCCGGGGAGAACGACGGGTACATGTCCACCCGCGTCGAGTGGGTCAGCTGTCGCAGACAACAGTAACGACTGATGTCGTATTCGTACAGGTCGCTGTTCCCGGCCTGCCACATCCCGAACACCAGCTTGGTGCCGTCAGGCGAGTACGAAGGCGTCAGGTAGAGCGTCGACTGGGCGCCCACCATGCGGATGCGGCCCGTGCGCATGTCCCGCTCCTCCAGCCGCCAACCGTCGGGCGCCCGCTCCGTGAACACCATGTGGCTGCCGTCGGGCGACCACGCCGGCGATTGGACCTCGGACTGCGACGTCACCACCGATTGCAGGTTCTCGCCATCCGAGTCCACGATCAGGATCTCGCGCGACGTCCGGTCCTGGGGGTTCTGCACCGTGAACAGGACCCGGCTCGCCGCGATGCCCGGGTTGCCCGTCGCCCAGCGCACCACCTGGTCCGACGCCGCGTGCACCGCCATGCGGAACCCCGGATCGTCCACCGACGGCAGGTGGAACGAGCTCATCTCCTTGATCGTGCTGTACACCACGTCGTGTAGCGTCAGCCGCAGGACCGTGCCGCCTTCCTGCGCCGGCTCCAGCCCACCCGTCAGCAGATAGACTACGTTCAGGTCGTTCCACGCCCCGTAGTCCACCGGACCCTTCGCCAGCGCCGGCGGAATGTCGAACTGCATGTCGAACCGGTCGCTGTAGTCCAGGTCCCGCCGCACGATGCCGAAGACCCGGTCCGCCGCATCCGCCAGCGCCGCGCTGTCCGTGGTCGAGAACGGACGCACCGCCAGGCTTGGCCGGTACGCCGTCTGGTACACCAGCCCCAGCTGCACACCCGTCGGAATGCGCGTCGTGTCCTGCTCCTGGGCGCGCGCTGGCCGGGCGACGCTCCACCCCACCACCACCGCCAGTGCCAGTGTTATCGATTGCCTCAGATGCACCGTATTTCCTTGTTACTCTTGAGCGCGATGGGGCCCCACCCCCGGTTTCCGGCTTCCGCACGTTGGGCGCGCAAACGCACGCCAGGTCCTCAGCGCCTGCGGCGCTGCTCAGGACGCGGCCCTTCGGGCCGCTAGGACGCCGCGCCTGCGGCGCGGCTAGGACGCGCGCTTCGCGCGCTAGGTTCGCCCGGCCGGGTCCTTGCATACGCCGGTGCCCGGCGCTTCGCTACCCCGCGGACACCGCCTCGACGCACCCGCCTCTCGCACGCCTGCAACCGGACCTTGCTTACCCCGCCAACACCCACCGGTCGCCGGCAAGCCAGCCCACGCCCGCCTAGCGGCGCCGAAAGGCGCCGCGTCCTAGAGGCCGAAGGCCCCATCCTAGCCGCGCCGCAAGGCGCGGCCGCGGACCCGCCGCCGCAGTGAGCCGCCGCGCCAGCGGCAGGCGGCTCACTGCGGAGGCTGGAACGTGAACCGAACCGGCAACCGATCACCCAGGCCTTCGGGCAGCGGGCCGAACGCATGCCGCTGGCCGGCCTGCTCGATGGCGCCGATGGCCTCGAAATCGAACGCCGGGTTGCCGGAGCGGCGGACCAGCCGGATGTCGCCCACCGAGCCGTCCCGGTTGATCACGAAGTATACTTCCGCCACCGGATGCGCGGTTCCGGTCCAGCGGAAATAGCGGTTGATCTGCGTAGTGACGTTGGCGTAGTAGCCCGAGTACTCCGACTCCGCGCCCTTGAGGGACAGGTTCAGCGCATCCCGGCCGGTGCCCGTCGTCTCCTCGTCCTTGGGCTTGCTCGCCGGCTGCTCCTTGGGTTCGGCCTTCTCGGTCTTCGGCTCCGGCTTCGGTTTCGGCGGCTCCGCCTTCGCCTTCGCCTTGGGCTCGGGCGTCTTGGGCGGTGGTTTCGGCGCGGGCTGGGACTCCGGCTGCTTCTCTGCCACCGGCGTCTCCTTCTCCACGGGGGCCGGCGGCGGCGCGGCCACCAGCTCTACGCGGTACGCCTTGAACTGAGGCAGGGGCGACGGCCGCGCCACGCCCACGAAGAGCAGGGCGAAGAACACCACGTGCAGCACCACGGACGCCGTCAGTGCCCTGCCGCCCGGCCGCGAGCGATCCGGCCTCATCGTCGCCTCGCCGGCGGCTCCACCACCAGGGCCACCTGCGCCACATCCAGCCGCAGCAGCGTCGTGAACACCTGCAGGACGCGGCCGTACGGCACGTCCTTGTCACCCTTCAGGAAGACCTGGTTCGTCTTCTTCGCCTTCACGAAATCCGGGAACCGCTGCGCCAGCTCGTCCAGCGACTCCACCGGCAGGTCGCCCAGGTAGATCTTGCCGTCCTTGGCCACCGTGATGATCACGCCCTCCGAAGCCGTGATGGGCGTGGACTGCGTCTGGGGCAGCTGCACGTCGACGCCGCCCTGGAGCATGGGCGCCGTGATGATGAAGATGACGAGCAGCGTGAACGCCACGTCCACCAGGTTGGTGACGTTGATGTCCACCGACAGCGGCAGGGTGCCGCGCTCGCGACTCTTCCCCGACTCCCACATGCTACAGCAGGCCTTCCTTGGCCAGGGTGCCGATGAACTCGCTGGCAAAGCCTTCCAGCTCGCCCGCGAAGTAGTTCAGGCGACTGACGAAGTAGTTGTACGCCATGACGGCGGGGATCGCGACGGTCAGCCCTGCCACCGTCGTGATGAGCGCTTCCGCGATGCCCGGCGCCACGGCGCCGATGTTCGCGCTGCCGGTCGCCGTGATGCCCAGGAACGCATCCATGACGCCGATCACCGTGCCCAACAAGCCCAGCAGGGGGGACACGGTGCCGATGACCGCGAGCCACGGCAGGCCCGCTGCCAGGACGTCGCGCTCTTCCGCCTGGCTCTTCTCCAGCACCAGACGCATCGCCTGGAGCTGCGCCTCCGTCAGGCCCTCGCCGTTGAGGTCTTCCTGCTCCAGGGCGTTCGGCCGCAACGCGCTGAAGAAGCCGATGCCTTGCCGGAACACGCGTGAGTAGGGCGATTCCGGCAACCGGGCGATGGAGCGGTACGCCGAGCGCAGCTGCGGTGTCCGCTCGATGGCCTGCAGGAACCGGATGCCCTGGTTCTTGAGACGTCGGAACTGCCCGAGCTTCCAGAAGATAATCACCCAGCTGGCCAACGAGAACACGGCCAGCACCACCAGCACGATCTTGGTGGCGATGGTGGCGTGTGTGAGCATGTCCAGGGGCCCCTCCGGGGCCTGGAGCCGGAGTTGTGCGAGGATGTTCACCTCCCGTCCCCCTCCTTCGCGATGTGGTCGTAGGTCTGGCGCAGTCCAACCTCCAGCGGCGTGGCCGCCCGCCAGCCCGCGGCCGACAGCTTGCGGTTGTCCAGGCACGAACGCTCGAGCTCGCCCGGCCGCGCAGCCGCATTCTCCATGGCCACCTCCCGGCCCGTGCTGCGCATGAGCGCCCGGGCCAGCTCGTTCACCGACGTCTCCCGCCCCGTGCCCACGTTGAACGCCCGGTCATCCAGCGTGCGGGCCGGTGGCAGCGGCAGCTCGCTCGCGAGCATGTTCGCCGCCGCGACGTCGCCGACGAATACATAGTCCCGCGTCTGCTCGCCGTCGCCGTACACCGTCAGGGGGCTGCCGGCCAGCAGCCGGTTGGAGAAGATCGCCACCACGCCCGCCTCCCCGTGCGGGTCCTGGCGCGGCCCGTACACGTTGGAGTAGCGCAGCGCCACGCACTCGAGCCCGTGCACGTTGGCGTAATAGTACAGGTACTGCTCCGCCGCCAGCTTGGTCACGCCGTAGGGCGAGAGCGGCACCTTGGGCGCCGTCTCCGGCGTCGGTCGCAGCTCCGGCTCGCCGTACACCACGCCGCCCGAAGACACGAAGATGACGCGCCCCACGCCGTAGCGGCGTCCGGCTTCCAGCACGTTCAGGAACCCGTCCAGGTTGATCCGCGCATCGTGCCGCGGATCCGCGACCGACTTGCGCACGTCGATCTGCGCGGCGTGATGATCGACGATGTCGAAGCCGCCCACATCGCGGAACAGCGCCTCGGTCTCCGGGCTGCCGATGTCGGCCTCCACGAACTCGGCGCCCGCCGGCAGGTTCTCACGACGACCCGTCGACAGGTCGTCCACGATCCACACGCGGTCGCCGCGCGCAAGAAACCCGTCGGCCACGTGGCTGCCGATGAAGCCAGCCCCACCCGTGACCAGCACCCGTCTCGAGCTCATTCGTCGTCTGACTCCTTGATATTCCGGAGATCGATCTGGAACAGGTAGCGCGCCGCCTCCACCACGCCCGGTCCCTTGCCGTTGCTGGCCGCTTCCCGCAGGCGCACCGTCGGCTGGTGCAGAACCTTGTTCAACAGCTGTTTCGTCAGCACGTCCACCGCCTCCCGGTCCTCGGCCGACAGGTGCTGCATGCGCCGGAACGTCTTCTCCAGCTCCGTGCGCCGCATGGATTCCGCCCGGCCCCGCAGCGCCCGGATCAGCGGCACGACTTCGAGCGACGTGTACCAAGCCCAGAACTCGTCCACCGACGCGGACACCATGCGCTCCGCCTCCGGCAGCTCATCCTTGCGACGCTCGAGATTCTCATCGACGATCTGCGTCAGGTCGTCGATGTCGTACAGGAACACGTTTTCCACGCCGCCCACCGCCGGCTCCACGTCTCGCGGCAGCGCGATGTCCAGGATCAGCAGCGGCTTGCGCGGCCCACCCGACAGCGACCGCTCCATCAGCTGCCGCGTGATCACCGCGTGCGGCGCCGACGTGGCCGTCGCCACGATGTCCGCCTCGCCCAGCATGTCGCCCAGCGCGTCGTACGGAACGGAACGGCCGCCCACTTTCTGCGCCAGCTCCTGTGCCCGCTGCGGCGACCGGTTCACCACCACGACGCCTTCCACCCCCTCGCCCGTCAGCGCCGTCAACGCCAGCTCGCTCATCTCGCCCGCGCCCAGCACCAGCGCACGGCGGCCTTTCAACGACCCGAAGATCTTCTTCGCCAGCTCGACGGCCGCCGCCGGCACCGACGCCGCACCCATGCCCAGCGCCGTCTCGTTGCGCACCTTGCCCCCGACCGACAGCGCCGTCTGGAACAGGCGCGACAGGATGGGGCCGGTCATGGGCGACTGCAACGATGCGGCCAGCTCGTACGCCGCCTTCACCTGGCCCTGGATCTGGGCCTCGCCCAGCACCATGCTGTCCAGGCTCGTCACCACCCGGAACAGGTGCCCGGCCGCCGCACGCGCACGGTGGTGGTACAGGTACGGCCGCAGCTTCTCCGGCGTGGTGCCCGCCCGCTCCGCCAGCAGCACCTCCGCCGCATCCCGGCTCGCCGAGGCCGCCGCATCCCGCTCTGCCGCCGACGCGTCCTCGGACACGGGCTCCACGAAGTACAACTCCGTCCGATTGCACGTCGACAGGATCACCGCCTCCGCGGCCGCACCCGTCGACTTGAGCTCCAGCATGGCCCGTTCCGCCTGCTGGGGCGTGAACACGAGCTGCTCCCGGACATCCAGGGGCGCCGTGTGGTGACTGAGTCCTACGACCGCGAGAGCCATCAGAACCGGTTACAGGAACAGGCGTCCCGACGGCATGAGCAGCCGGAGCACCACGTACGCGACAACCACCACCAGGAACCCCACCACCGACAGCAACGCGCCTCGTCGGTCCCTGCTGGTGCCGACGTTCCGGCCGCCCAGCGCCACCACGAAGATCAGCCACGTCAACACGCCCCACAGCACCTTGGGGTTGTCCGCGCCGAACTGCTGGTTGAAGCGTGACGCCCAGCCCCACCCGATGATCAGGCCCAGGGTCAGGGCGGGGAAACCGAGGATCAGGCCCCAGCCGCCCAGGCGGTCCAGGGTCTCGAGGGACGGGAAGAATCGGAACATGCGGCCGAAATGTTTGCCCTTCAGCTCCCGGAACTGCAGCAGGTAGAGCAGCCCGGCGGCGAACGCGACGGCCAGGCCGGCGTACCCGACGAAGGACAGCACCACGTGCAGCCCGAACCAGATGCCCCGGAACGCCAGTGCTTCGCCCGCCGGCGCCAGGCCCAGGATCAGCGCGGCGATGAGCGCCACCGCCACGATGGGCATGAGCACCAGGCCGAGCGGCCGCGTTTCCTTCAACGACGTGGCGCCGAGAGCGGTAAGCGCCACCAGGAACGAGAAGGTGGACAGGGAGGGGCCCACGCCCACCAGCGGCAGCTCGCCGAAGCGCGTCGTGTAGGCGGCGAGAGCCAGACCGTGCAGAATCACCGCCAGAGCCACCAGCGTGGAACCCGCCCGGGGAGCCGCCCGTCGTCCGCCCGCCAGCGAACCGGCGAACACCAGCTCCGCCCCACCGTACAGCACCACCGCAATTATGCTCAGCGTTGTGATCATTCGTCTCCGTAATGCAGACACGGGCGCCTGATGGCGCCCGCCGTCCGCCCGGGCTTCCGCCCGGTGTTCCCGTCCGCCTGACCTTCAGTCGTCAGGGCATCTTCCGGACGATACGGACCGGCAGCCCCGATTCCAGCGCCGGGTACGCCACATGAAAAACCCGCGCGGTCGCCGATCGTTCCATCACGCGCACGATCCGCAGATCCGCCACCTTCTCCTCCGGCAGCACGTGTCGCGCGCCCACCGGTCCGGCCGACCGCTCCGGAGCGAACGCCTCCAGCTCGTCGCCGATCTTGACGCCGTCTGCCGAGCCCAGCGAGATGAACGCCGTGGCCTCCAGCCCGTGCATCGCATCCTCCCGCGAGAACCCGACGATCTTCCCCGTCGCGCCATTGCTCACCGGCGTCGGCTTCGGGACGGAAGGTGTCGGGAACTCTTCGTACGGCACCGCGAGCGCACCCGTCGGCACCGTCGCAAACTGCTGGATGACCTGCGCCGCCATCACGTCCCGCTCCGTCGACAGCACATCGACGACCGCCGCTGGCTGGATGACATTGCCGTAGCCACCCATGCCGCGCCCGATATTCACCAGCACGAGCCGCTCCCCCTTTATCGGCCGCTCCGCACTCGTATAGCCCAGGTACACGATGTCGAACGGGTACGCGGCTTCGTGCATGCGCCGCGCCACCTCCGACGTCTGCCGCACCCTTACCAGCTTCCCCACCACCTTCAGCGAATTCGGATGCTCCAGCCACGGCGCCGCATAGAAATCGCCCGGCCGCACGTTCGGCTCCACCTTCACCTCTTCCGTCAGGACGGTGGGCCCCTGCGCCTGCCGCGGCGCGGCTGGCTGTGCCGTGTAGAAACGCGTATGACGCTGCGGTTGCACCATCGCCACCTGGGTGGCCTCGGCCGGGGCCGGCGCGCCCGCCGTGTCCGCCAGGGCGGGAATGACCAGGCGCTCTGCCGGATAGATCCAGTGCGGATTCTCCACGACGCTCGTGTTCGCCTCGTAGATCCGGCCCCACTGCCACGGGTTGTGGTAATAGAACTGGGCGAGGTCCCACAGCGTGTCGCCCGTCTTCACCACGTGCTCCCGCTGCTGCGCGCTCTGCTGTGCCGGTGTCTGGGGCTCCTGCGCCAGGACCGGCGTGGCCAGCGCCAGTGCAATCGTCGCCAATAGATGCTGTCGTTTCACGGCGCACTCTCCATCAAAGGGGGTTGGGGCCCAGGCGTTCCAGTGACCCGCCATGATTCGGATCATCGCCGTACCGGCTCGTCCCGGCCCACGCCCGTTTTCCCCGGGGAGAATCGATTCAAGTTAGAGCGTAACTCCGCCGGGGTCAACGGGATCGATCGAAGGCGGTCGGCGGCGCAGCCGCCGATCAGACCGATGACCGGCGACCGTCGCCGGTCATCGGTCGCTGCCGGCGCTAGCCGGCCGCCCGCGCGAACTCACGCGCCCAGTACGTCATGATCAGGTCGGCGCCCGCACGCTTGATGGACGTGAGCGCCTCGCGCATGGCGGCGTCAAGGTCCAGCCAGCCCAGGCGCGCGGCCGCCTGGATGCAGGCGTACTCTCCGGAGACGTGGTAAGCCGCCAGCGGGTACTGTGTTTCCTCCTTCACGCGCCGGATGATGTCCAGGTACGCCAGCGCCGGCTTGACCATGACGATGTCGGCACCCTCCTCGATGTCCAGCAGGACCTCGCGCACTGCCTCGTCCCCGTTCGGGGGGTCCATCTGGTAGGAGCGCCGGTCGCCGAACTGGGGTGCGCTCTCCGCCGCGTCCCGGAACGGGCCGTAGAACGCCGACGCGAACTTGGCGGCGTACGACATGATGGGGACGTGGCTGTAGCCGTCGTCGTCCAGCGCCTCGCGGATCGCCGCCACGCGCCCGTCCATCATGTCACTGGGCGCCACCATGTCGGCGCCCGCGCGGGCATGGCTCAACGCCTCGCGCGCCAGCAGGTCCAGCGTCTCGTCGTTCACCACGTCACCGTCCCGCACCACGCCGCAGTGCCCGTGGGACGTGTATTCGCACATGCACACGTCCGTGATGACGACCACGTCGGGCACTTCCTTCTTCAGGGCCCGCACCGCGTTCTGCACGACGCCGTCCTCCGCCCACGCCTCCGAGCCCTGTTCGTCCTTGTGCTCCGGGATGCCGAACAGCAGCACCGCCGGCACGCCCAGATCCGCCGCTTCCGCCGCGTCCTTCACCAGCTCGTCCACCGACGTCTGCGCCACACCCGGCATGGACTCCACCGCCTTGCGCACTCCCTGCCCCGGTACCGCGAACAGCGGCAGGATCAGGTCGTCCACCCGTACCACCGTCTCCCGCACCATGCGTCGCAGCGTCGGCGTGCGGCGAAGCCGCCGCATCCTGTAATCCGGAAAAGTCGACATTCTTTCGAGTTCAAGTTCGAGTTGCGCGATCGTCGCTCGCTGACCGTCGACCGACATTCGCTGCCGGGTCACCCGGCGTGCCCGGTATTCACGCTAACATTGGCGCACGGGCCCGAACAAAGCCAGCCGCAACGCCTGGCGGCGCCGGCGGCGCCGCGTCCCGCCACGCCGAAAGCACTGCATCCTAGCCCGCCGAAGGCGGTTGTCCTGGCGACGGCGAAGCCGGCGCATCCTGGGCCGAAGGCCTCCCGGGCGGGCGTCCCAGCGGCCCGGAGGCCGCGTCCTGCTGCGCCGAGGCCGCGTCCTGCTGCGCCGAAGCCGCGTCCTTCGCCGCCGAAGCCGCGTCCTGCTGCGCCGGAGGCGCAGCCTCCAACATCACCCGCAGCACGCGGGCGTCTTCCCGCGGGCCGGAATAGTAGTTCCGGCGCCGGCCGACGATGCGAAAGCCGTATCGCTCATACAGACGCTGCGCGGCCCGGTTGGACTCCCGCACTTCCAGGTACAGCTCCCGCACGCCCTGCTGGGCGGCCTGCTCCAGGACGTGCTCGAGCATGAAGGCGCCCAGGCCGCGTCGCCGCCACTCCGGGTCCACGGCGATGTCGCCCAGCTCGGCCTGGTCCAACACCTGCCAGAACGCGGCGTACGCCACGATCCGGCTTTCGACCTCGGTGACCGCCAGGTAGGAGTCGCGCCGGCCCAGCAGGCCCAGGAAGGTCGCGCGCGTCCACGGCGTCGAGAACGACGCGCGCTCGATCTCCATCACGCGCGGCAGGTCCGCCGCGCCCATGACCCGGAACGACGGTGGGCCACTCATCCGGCGACTCCGCGCTTGGCACCGGGGTCCCGCAGGTACGCCGGCTCCCACGACGCCGGCTGCGCGACGCGCCCGCGCTCGGGAAACGTCGTCGCCAGCCAAATCAACGCCGAGGCCCGGGGCACCGCCATGTGCGCAGGGGCCACGCGCCCGTCCCGCGCCTCGATGGCCGAACGATAGCGCAGCGCGCCGTCCCCCACGAACAGTGGGTCCAGCCCGACGACCACGTCCAGCACGTCGTCCAGCACGCGCGCGCCCGGTGCCAGCACCTCGTTCACCTCCCGCGCCACCCGGTAGCATGCCCCGTACACCTCGCCACGCCGGGCATCGAACAACGCGCACACCGGCGCATCACTGCCCACCGACGCCGCCAGCGCCAGCAGCCCGGAGTACGCGAACAGCGGCACGTCCCCCCGCCGCGCGCCCCACACCCACCGCAGGTCCACGGTCTCGCCCCCGCCGGGACGGACCGCCTCCGCCCGCGCCCGCGCCTGCTGTTCCGCCCCCGCCTGGCTGGCGTCAGCCAGCCATACGTCCCACCGGTCGGCCGGCAGCAGCGATTCCGCGCGCTCCGGCCACTCGATGAGCACGATCTGGCGCCCCGAACCCAGGTCCCGCCAGCCCAGCTCCCAGACCTCGTCAGGGTCCACCAGCCGATACAGGTCCACGTGGTAGACCTCGATCCCCGCCGCGGCGTCGTAGCGGAAGACCAGGTTGAACGTCGGCGACGGCATGGGCGACGTCACGCCCGCGCCCCGCGCCACCGCCCGCGCCAGCACCGACTTGCCCGCGCCCAGCTCGCCCCGCAGCGCCAGCACCAACGGCAGTGCGATGTCGCCCGCGACCGCCGCCTCCCCGATGCGCCGGCCCCACGCCTCGACGCCGGTCTCCGTCAGCGCCCCCGCCTCCAAGTCGACTCGACCCCGGAGCTCCACCCCACTCAAACGCTCACCCCCCTCTCACGCAACACGTTTCACGTTTCACGCTCCCCGTTTCACACTCCCCGTTTCGCGCTTCCCGCTTTCCGCTTCCTCAGCGCCCAGAAGCGCCCGCACCTCGAACAGCTCGTCCCGGAGAGCCGCCGCCCGCTCGAAGTCGGTGCGATCCGCCGCCTCTTTCATCTGCGCCTCAAGGATCTTCGCCCACTCCTCCAGGTTGACCTCGTCGGCGTAGCTGGCGCGCTGCTCGGCGACCCTGCGCTCCTTCTGCGCGTGCAGCCCGCGTGCGTCCGCCACGCGCGTGCTGCCGAGCAGCTCCTCTACGCTCTTGTGGATCGTCTCCGGCACGATGCCGTGCGCCTCGTTGAACTCGCGCTGCACCTCGCGCCGCCGGTTCGTCTCGTCGATGCAGCGGCGCATGGAGCCGGTGATGCGGTCGGCGTACATGATGGCGCGGCCCTCCACGTTGCGCGCCGCGCGCCCGATGGTCTGGATGAGCGAGCGCTCGTCCCTCAGGAAGCCTTCCTTGTCCGCGTCCAGGATGGCCACCAGCGACACTTCGGGAAGGTCCAGCCCTTCCCGCAGCAGGTTGATGCCCACCAGCACGTCGAACTTGCCCAGCCGCAGGTCGCGCAGGATCTCGATGCGCTCGATGGCGTCGATGTCCGAGTGCATGTAGCGCACGCGGATGCCCAGCTGCTGCAGGTAGTCCGTGAGGTCCTCCGCCATGCGCTTGGTCAGCGTCGTGACCAGCACCCGCTCGCCCTTCTGCTCCCGCTCCCGGATCTCTGCCAGCAGGTCGTCCACCTGGCCGCGCACCGGCCGCACGTCCACCGCCGGGTCCAGCAACCCAGTGGGCCGGATCAGCTGCTCGACGACCACGCCGCCCGAATGCTCCAGCTCCCAGTCCCCCGGCGTCGCGGACACGAACATGGCGTGTGGCACCAGCGACTCCCATTCCTCGAACCGCAGCGGCCGATTGTCCAGTGCGCTGGGCAGCCGGAAGCCGTGCTCCACCAGGGTCAGCTTGCGCGCCCGGTCGCCGTTGTACATGCCCCGGATCTGCGGAATGGTCACGTGGGATTCGTCCACGATGACCAGGAAGTCCTCCGGGAAGTAGTCGAACAGGCACGCCGGCCGCTCGCCTTCCCGGCGGCCGGAGATGTGGCGGGAGTAGTTCTCGATGCCCGGGCACGTGCCGATCTCCAGCATCATCTCGATGTCGAAATTCGTGCGCTGCTCCAACCGCTGCGCCTCCAGCAGCTTGCCCGCCATCTGCAGCTCGCCCAGCCGCTCCGCCAGCTCCGCCCGGATGCCGCCCACCGCCCGCTCGATCGTCTCCCGCTGCGTCACGAAGTGCGTCGCCGGGTAGATCGCCGCCTTGGGCAGCCGTACGATCGTCTCGCCCGTCAGCGGGTCGAACCGGCTGATGCGCTCGATCTCGTCGCCCCACAGCTCGATGCGCACCGCCTGCTCCTCGTACGCCGGGTACACCTCCACCACATCGCCCCGCACCCGGAACGCGCCCCGGTCGAACTCGTAGTCGTTGCGCCCGTACTGGATGCGGACCAGCCCCTCCAGGATCTCACGCCGCGTGATCTGCTGGCCCGTCTCCAGCACCAGCATGAGCTCCCGGTACTCCCGCGGATCGCCCAGGCCGTAGATAGACGACACCGACGCCACGATCACCACGTCGTCGCGCTCCATCAGCGACGACGTCGCCCGCAGCCGCAGTCGGTCGATGTCCTCGTTGATGGACGCGTCCTTTTCGATGTACGTGTCCGTCGCCGGCACGTACGCTTCCGGCTGGTAGTAGTCGTAGTAGGAGATGAAGTACTCCACGGCGTTCGTCGGGAAGAACTGCTTCAGCTCGCCGTAGAGCTGTGCCGCCAGCGTCTTGTTATGGCTCATGACCAGCGTCGGACGCCCGTACTCCGCGATGGTCGACGCCATGGTCACCGTCTTGCCCGACCCCGTCACCCCCAGCAGCGTCTGCCAGCGGTCGCCGCGGCCCAGGCCCTCCGCCAGCTCGCGGACGGCCTGCGGCTGATCGCCACGCAACGGGAACGGGAGCTTGAGGTCGTAACTGGCCATGGGCCGTCAATATACCCATCGGCCGGTGAAAAGTGCAGGCGCCGGTTGGTCGTCCTTGCGGACGCCCACCCGGCGCAGGTCGGCGCACCTTCGGCGCGCCTCGGGACGCCGGCCTTTCGGCCGGCTAGGGCGGGGCCTTCGGCCCCTGGGACGCGCGCTTCGCGCGCTAGGTTGCCCTGGCCACGAACCCGGTGTACGCCCGTGCCCGGCGCCCTGCTTGCGCTTGCGAGCGCCACCTGGACCCCGGCGGGAACGCCCAGGGCGAACGCACGCCCCTAGCGCCGCAGGCGCGTCCTAGCGAGCCGCAGGCGCGTCCTAGCGAGCCGCAGGCGAGCATCCTAGCGAGCCGCAGGCGAGCATCCTAGCAGCGGCTACGCCGCTGCGTCCTCGCGGCGGCGGCGGAGCCGCCGTCGCGTCCTGCACTCATGATTGTCCCAACGGCCTATGTCCGCTCGGCCCCTGGCAGGCCATCGTCCATTTCCCCTGCCAAAGGAGCCATCATGAGTGCCATGGGCATCGTGGAACCGCCCGCCGGGTATCTGCTCGGCATGCAGCTGCTTGCACATGTGCGCGATGTCGTCGGGCGACTGGACGACGAGGACGACTTCGTGGCCATCATGCTCCAGCGCTACGCCGAAGCCGTCGCCAGCAGCATCGGTGCGGCGGAAGCGCCGTTCGCGCGGCAACACCGTGCGTTGCACTACCGCATCGCCTGGCGCAACTGCTGTGGCTGTATGGCCGCGTTCGACCTGATCGGCGGCACGTGGCCCGCCCTGGGGCCGGCCGCCCGCAGGGCCCGCCAGCTGCTGGACCGTCTCGCCCGCATCATCACCGGCGTCGTGGGCGACGACTCGGCCGCGCCCGAGCTCGCCTTCGAGAAGGCGCGCCGACGGGGCCGGCGATGAGACACGTGCGCGCCCACCGCCCGACGTGGCCGCCGGCCGAACCTGGAGGGACGCTCGGCCGTGCATGATCGGGCCCGCATCCCGACGCTGCCGGCCTATGCCCATGCCCTGGGGTTTCTGCACACGGCCGACGTTCTCGCCAGGCGTCTGCCCCGGAACAGAGAGTACATGAAGGACCAGCTGAGAAGAGCCGCCCTGTCCATCGCCCTCAACATCGCCGAGGGCGCAGGCGAGTTCCGCCCGCGTGAAAAGGCCCGCTTCTACCGCATGGCCCGCCGTTCCGCCTGCGAATGCCGCGCCCTCTACGACGCCGTCGAAGCCCTCGACCTCGTCGACCTCCAGGACCTCGCCCCCGGCCGCGAGCAGCTCGACGAGCTCGTCGGCCAGCTGACCAGGCTCGCGCTGGCCGTCGAGCGGAGGGATTCTGACGGGCCGCCGGGCTTGACGGGCAGGCGTGATCCGAGGCGTCGACGCTGAACAGGGCTCGACGGCCAGCGCTCGCCAGGACGCGGCGCCGTTGGCGCCCGCTAGGTCCGCGGCGACGGCTCCGCCGTCACCGCTCAGGACGCCGCGCCTGCCGGCGCGGCCAGGATGCGCGCTTCGCGCGCTAGGATTGCGCTGGTTGGGGAGTCGGCTAGGCCGGGGGGATGCGCGCTTCGCTGGCATGCGTCGGGTTCCGGTGGAAAGCCCGCTCACATGCGTACGGCAGCTACCCGCCACGGGCGTATGCCGGATGGCTCGCCGTGCACCCGGCACCCGCGATCCGCAAGCACTGCGAGCAGTCACCACGGAACCTGCTGCCCACCGGCCACGCTGGCGAACCGGCAACCTGCCCAGCCAGAAGCCCAAGCCCTCCCACGGCCCCCCAGCCGGACAAAC
>JARRJS010000113.1:0-21102 GCA_037388885.1 Gemmatimonadota bacterium | reverse complement strand
CACGGGGCACCAGCTCGTTCTCGTAGTACGCCAATGCGCGGTCGAAAGCCGCCGCATCCCGGGACCGCAACTGGCGCAGGCGTGTGCGGTAGAGGTCGCGTGGATCGGCCACCGCGGCCTCTTCCAGGGAGGCTTCCAGGCGGGCCTCCGCCCGATGCTTCTGTTCGCTGTCGCTCATGTCGTGGCAGGATGACCCGGGCGCGGAACGGCGTCAAGGACTACCGCGCAAGCACCTGGTCGGCTAGGTTAAGAAACGTACCCACCCCAACCCCAAGGGGGGCCTCATGCCCGCGGACATCTCTTTGTACAAGCCGGCGTCGGAACAGGATGTCCTCGAGCTCACGTGGGAGGTCTTCGGCGAGCTCTGCCGGGCACTCGCGGTGAAAGTCTATCGGGAATACGACCCGGACATCATCATCGGCATCGCGAAGGCAGGCGTCATCCCGGGCGCCGTGATCGCGTCCATCCTGCGCCGCGACTTCTTCTCCATGAAGATCTCCCGCCGTTCCGGCGCGGAGGTCGTCCGGCAGCAACCGATCGTGTTCAGCGCCGCACCGCGTCAGGCCGCCGGCAAGCGGGTGCTCATTGTAGACGAGATCTGCACCACCGGCCAGACGCTGCGCATGGCCATCGCCGCCGTGCGCCACGTCGGTCCGGAGGACATCAGGACGGCCAGCAGCTTCGTCAAGGTGGGCGGCTACCACCCGGACTACTTCGCCATCGAGACGGAGAACAAGGTCATCTTCCCCTGGGATCGTCAGGTCGTGACCGATGAAGGCGAGCTGGCCCTCAACCCGCAGTACCCGGAGCTCGACCTCGAGGAGTAGGCCCCCTGCACGCGTCCCCCGCTGCGGAAGCCGACGTCGCGACCGGATGAGCCGGGGACGCGAACGGCTGTCGAGTCGCGATCAGGGATGGCGCGGCTTGGGCTCCGCGCCGATGTGGTTTTCGTGCGCTTTCGGGTCGTGCACGAAGTCGAACGGCTGGGAGAGTTCGTACAAGGCCTCGACGTCCTCCGACGCCATCCGATCCAGCGTATCCTGCGAGGCGATCTCCGCCGCCGGCATCTCCACCACACGGTAGCCGTAGCTCCGGTCTGACAGGCAGAGGAACACCACAGCCCGCGTCCCGGGATGCGGCGCCCGCCGGTCCAGGGCCACCTTCCAAGTCTTGCCGCTCGCCGTGATCTGTCTCGACATACGCACCTCCCGTGACTGCAACAGCACCATTGATCAACGCGAAAGGTGTGCCGTGATCGCGCGGCACGGCCCGGGCTCAGCGATTCCCGCCGAGCCCGGTGACGTGGAAAGGCATCCGCGGGAGCGTCGGGAATTCCACCTTTGAGGCGCTAGCTGCGGTTTTGCCGGCGGCAGGGTGCGCCCTTAATCCGGCAGATTTTCCAGTGTCTTCTGCATCTTGGCCCGATAATCCTGGAAGGCAGTCCGCCCCCGGTCCGTAAGCTGGATCATGGTCCGGGGCTTCTTCCCATCGTAGCCCTTCTCCACCGCCACGTACCCGCTCTCCTCCAGTTTCCCCAGGTGCGTGGACAGGTTGCCCCAGGTCAGGCCCGTCCGGTTGAGCAGGAACGTGGCGTCCGCAGCCTCTACCACGTAGAGCTCCACTATGATCTTGAGACGGTTGGGGCTATGAATCACCGGGTCGATCCAATCCATGGAGACCCGACTGCCCTTCTCCTCGCTCATCGGTCTTTCGCGGAGCCGACGCCGGGCGGCGGAGCGTGGAACGGCACCGCCCTCACGAAGCGGAGGATCCCTCCCAGGGTGATGAGGACGGCGGCCGTACCGAAGACCACGGGAAAGCCGTGGTGTGACACCCTGCCCTGCTGGAAGAGCCACTCACCCAGGGCGGGGGCGGCGACGAGCACGAGCCCGTAAACGAAATAGCGAGGCACGTCCAGGTAGTACGCCGCCAGTGAGAAACCCACCAACATCACGACTCCCAGGGACACCGGATACGCCCACGCCTCGACCGATACCGGCCGGGTAGCCGCAACGATGCCGGCCACCAGCGCAACCACGTTCACCCCCAACATCACCCAGCTCACGCGACGCAACCGTCCCTCCCTGTGCTTTCCAATGCGGATCATGCCCACCCGGGGCACCACCACATGCCTTCGCACCAGGCGGAGGCCCAGGTAGACCACAATCCACACGGGCACGAAGATCGCCGAACTCCAAAAATCCCCCATGGTCGGGCTCAGGTAGGGCGCAACGGCGAGCATGGAGATTACGGCGGCAATCATGATGTCCCAGAGGCCTGTGTCGGTGGCAGTCCGGAACGACCGGCGCTCGGCCTCGACCAGATCGATCTGTTCCATCGTTCTCTCTCCATGCGTGTACTCTGATTTTCAAAGTACACTCTGCTACAACGACACCGCCCTGTCAACTTCGGTAGGAGGACAGCCCGCTACACGTCCAGGTTCGCGTACTTGGCGTTCGCCTCGATGAACTCGCGGCGCGGCTCCACGTCGTCGCCCATGAGGGTAGAGAAGATCTGGTCGGCCTCCACCCCGTCCTCCAGCGTGACCTGGAGGATGGTGCGGGTCTCCGGGTCCATGGTGGTTTTCCAGAGCTGCTCCGGGTTCATCTCCCCCAGGCCCTTGTAGCGCTGGATGGACAGGCCGCGCCGTTCGTCCCTGCCGTTGGGCGACAGGCGCCCGATGATGGTGTCGCGCTCGTCGTCGCTGTACGCGTAGTGTTCTTCCCTGCCCTTCGAGATGCGGTAGAGCGGCGGCTGCGCGATGAAGACGTGCCCGGCCTCGATGAGCTCCCGCATGTGGCGGAAGAAGAACGTCAGCAGCAACGTGCGGATATGGGCGCCATCCACGTCGGCGTCGGTCATGATGATGATCTTGCCGTAGCGGGCGTTGTCCAGCTTGAACTCGTCCTCGCCGATGCCGGTGCCGATGGCCGTGATCATCGTCCGGATCTCCTCATTGGAGAGGATCTTGTCCAGACGCGACTTCTCGACATTCAAGATCTTCCCTCGCAGCGGCAGGATGGCCTGGTACTGGCGGTCGCGGCCCTGCTTGGCGCTGCCGCCCGCGCTGTCGCCCTCCACCAGGTACAGCTCGCATACGGTGGGGTCTGTGATGGAGCAGTCGGCCAGCTTGCCCGGCAGCACGCTGCCCTCCAGGGCGCTCTTGCGCCGGGTCAGGTCGCGGGCCTTGCGGGCAGCGATGCGGGCGCGCGCGGCCTGCACCGACTTCTCGATGATGGACTTGCCCACCGACGGGTGCTCGTCCAGGAACGTGGCCAGCTTCTCGTTCACCACCTGCTCGACGGCGCCGCGCACCTCGGAGTTGCCCAGCTTCGTCTTGGTCTGGCCTTCGAACTGCGGCTCCTTCACGCGTACCGACAGCACCGCCGTCAGACCTTCGCGCACGTCCTCGCCGGACAGCGAGTCCAGCTCCTTCTTGAGCAGGTTGTTCTTGCGGGCGTAATCGTTGAGCGTGCGCGTCAGCGCCGCCTTGAAGCCTGTGAGGTGGGTGCCGCCTTCGTGCGTGTTGATGTTGTTCACAAACGTGAACGTGCTCTCGTTGTAGCCTTCGTCGTACTGGAACGACAGCTCGATCTCCGCTTCTTCCCGTTGCGCTTCGATATAGACGGGCTTCGGGTGCAGAGGCCTGCGTGCGCCGCGGATGAAGCCGACGAACTCGACGATGCCGCCCTCGTAGTGGTACTCGTCCCGCCGGGGTTCCTTCTGCCCGTTGGTCACCCGCTCGTCCGCCAGGGTGATCCGCAGGCCCTTGTTCAGAAACGCCAGCTCACGCAGGCGGCTGGCCAGCGTGTCAATGTTGAAGTTGATCTCCGGGAAGATCTCCGGGTCGGGGCGGAACGTCACGGAGGTGCCCGTTCCCTTCGCCTTGCCCAGCTCTTCCAGGTCCGTCGTCTTCAGGCCGCGGCTGTAGCGCTGACGGTACAGTTTCCCGGCCCTCTTCACCTCCACCTCCAGCCATTCGGCCAGCGCGTTGACCACGCTCACGCCCACGCCGTGAAGGCCGCCGGACACCTTGTAGCTGCTTTTGTCGAACTTGCCGCCCGCATGCAGCATCGTCATGGCGACCTCCACCCCCGGCTTGCCTTCCGTCGGGTGGATGTCCACGGGGAAGCCGCGGCCATCGTCCACCACCGTCACCGACTCGTCGGGGTGGATCGTGACGTCGATATGCGAGCATTGGCCCGCCATCGCTTCGTCCACCGAGTTGTCCACCACCTCGTACACCAGGTGGTGCAGCCCCCGCGGGCCCGTCGAGCCGATGTACATGCCCGGCCGCTTGCGGACCGCCTCCAGGCCTTTCAGGACCTGGATCTGCTCCGCGTTGTAGTCGCTCTTCTTTCCGCTCTTCGCCATATTCGATCCGGCCTCCCAGGGTCCTTACCAGCTCAGTCCGGTTCCAGCACGAAGCGGAGATGCTCGATGCGCCCCCGCTTGCGCCCCGCGTTCAATCGACGCAGGATCTGCGACTCCATCATTTTCAGCTCCATCATCCACGCGCTGGACCGCACCGCCACGACCAGCGTGTCGCCGGCCACGTGCAGCGGCCGCGTCACCTCCGCGATCCGGTCGCCGACGCGCGGCGCCCAGTCCGGCACCACCGCAGCAGCCTCCACCTTCTCCGCCAGCCCCGCACGCTCCAGGTACGTCGCCAGCACTTCGCCGACGCGCGTCGGCCGCTTCGATCCGGTCACGGCTGCACCACCCCGTCGGCGATCCGCCAGCTGGCCAGCGCACCCCGCCGCGGATCCACATCCGTCGCCTTCGGTGCCGTCAGGATCACCTGCCCCCCTTCGTCCTCGTCCAGCAGCGTCAGCACACGCTGTGAGCGCTCCGGGTCCAGCTCCGCGAACACGTCGTCCAACAGCGTCAGCGGCGACCGCCTGCGCGTCTCCCGGATGGTGGCCGCCTCCACCATGCGTAGCGCGATGGCCGCCGTTCGCTGCTGCCCCCCGGAGCCGAAATCCCGAAGGTCCACGTCGTCCCGCTCGCGGATGAAGCCCAGGTCGTCACGGTGAGGACCCACCAGCGTCATGCCCCGCTCACGCTCCCGGGGAAACACCCGCTCCAGCTCCTCGCGGAACGAGGCCTCCACCGCGTCCATCCCGGACGCCACCTCGCCGCGAACCGCCGAGGGCCGGTACACCATCTGCGCCCTGCCATCTCCGATCGCCGCATACCGCTCGGCGAAGGCGTCTGCGTGGTCGGACACCCAAGAGGCACGCTCTGCCACGACGCGTGTGCCCGCTTCCACCAGCCCCCGGCTCCACGGCTCCAGCGCTGCCGGCCTCGCACCGTCACGCAGCAACGCGTTCCGTTGACGCAGCACCTGCCGGTAGCGTTGCAGGGCTGTCAGATAGCCCGGCCGGTTGAGCGACAACACGATGTCGAGGAAGCGCCGCCGTTCGCCGGGCGCACCTGCCACGAGAGCGACATCCGACGGCGAGAACACGACCACGCCGACGCGGCCCAGCGCGTCGCCGATCCGATCCGGCTCCACGCCCGAGACGGTAACGCGCTTGCGTCGCGTGCTACGCTCATACGCGGCGGTGATCTCCCGCGATTCACCCGTGGTCGGGTCCTCGAACGCACCGTGAACGAAGAACGCGTCGGCGCCGAAGCGCACGAGCTGTTCGTCGGTGGCGCCCCGGAACGAGCGGAAAACCTCGAGGTAGTACACCGCTTCCACGAGGTTGGTCTTGCCGGCGCCGTTGGGCCCGATGACGGCGACCCCGGCAGACGGGATTGCGAGCGCCAGTTCCTGGAAGTTGCGGAACTGGCGCAGCCGCAGCTCCCGGCACACCAGCGATGGGGTCGAACCGCTCATGCCTTAATAAGTTAACACACGCGCGTGCGAGCGGCAAACCCGCCGGGCTTCCCGCAACGTCTGTCTGGTGGGGAGCTTGTATCGCACTGCGCCGCCGGCCTGTCGCCGCAGGACCGAGCCGCGCGTTCCGGAGTGCGCCACTAGCGGCCGGTGAACCGGGCCTCGCGCTTCTCCAGGAAAGCGTTCATGCCCTCTTTCATGTCCTCGGTGGCGGCCAGGATGCCGAACAGGTTGGCCTCGAGTGCGAGGGCGTCCTCCATGGTGTGGTCGTAGCTGCGATCGACCGCTTCGAGTGCCTTGGCGACGGCGACCGGCCCGTTCTTCAGGATCTTGCCGAGCAGGTCGCGGGTGGTATTGAGAAGCTCTTCCCGTGGCACGACCTGGTTGACGAGGCCGATGCGCAGGGCTTCGTTGGCGTCGACCATGGCCCCCGTGAGGATCATCTGCAGGGCGCGGCCGCGTCCCACGAGGCGCGGCAGCCGGACGGTACCGCCGTAGCCTGGAATGATGCCGAGCGTGACCTCGGGCAGTCCGAAGCGTGCGTTGTCGGCGGCGATGCGCAGGTGGCAGCCGAGGGCGAGCTCGAGCCCGCCGCCCAGCGCGTAGCCGTTCACGGCGGCCACGACGGGCTTGGAGAGACGCTCGATGAAGCGGAAGGCGTCCTGTCCGCGCCGCGAGGTCTCGATGGCGGAAAGGGCGTTCATCTTCGCCAGCTCGCCGATGTCGGCGCCGGCGACGAACGCCTTTTCGCCCGCACCGGTCACGATGATGCCGCGGATGTCGTCGTCGGTCGCCAGCTCCTGGAACGCCTCCCGGAGCTCGTCGATGGTGGCCGCGTTGAGCGCATTCAGCTTCTCGGGCCGGGCGACCACGACGACGGCCTGACCGTCCTGCCGCTCGATCTGGATCTGCTGGTATTTGGTCATGGTTGAGAGCCGGGAGAAGATCGCGTGCACCGGGGAAGCCGGTTCGGCGGGAATATAGGCGCGGCCGGTCGACCGATCAATTCGAGTCGGGGCGTCCCTGTCCGCGTATGATGCCTTCCACCATGCGGGCTTCGTCGAGGTAGCGTGCGGCGACCCGACGGATGTCGTGCAGGCGCACGTCCCGGATGCGCTGCTCGAATTCCCGGATCTCCTCCAGGCCGCGGCCCAGCAGGGTGGCTTCCGCGATTTCCATGAGGACTGCGCTGTTGGTCTGACGCTGGATGCGCCATGTGCCGATGGTGTAGCGCTTCGCCCGTTCCAGCTCGTCCTGGTCGATGCCGTCCGCGGCCAGGGTCGCGAGCTGTTCCAGCAAGGCGCATCGCGCCTCGTCCTCCCGCTCGGGCGAGGTGGCGATGTACGCGACGAAGGCGCCCGCCAGCCATCGGGCGATGGGATAGGCGGCGACGGAGTACGCCAGGGACCGGCGGCTGCGCAGCTCTTCGAACAGGCGGTTGCCGAGACCGCTGATGGCGTTGGCCGCGACGAGCAGCGGGAAGATGTCGGGGTGGTTCCGTGCAGGTGCCGGAAACCCCAGGGCAAGCGCCGTCTGGGCCCGGTCGCGGTGATCGGCGATCGTTCGGGCCTGGAGGGGCCAGACCGGTGATGGCGGCACATCGAAGTGCTCGCCGGTCGGCAGGTCGGCGAAGGCGCGCGCGGCGAAGCTCGCGGCAGCATCGGGCCTGACATCGCCCACGAGGATCACCACGGGCGCCGCGGCGAGCACGCGGTCACGATGCCAAGCGCGCAGGCTCGGCGGCGTGACGCCGGCGAAGGCCGCCTCCAGCTCCGGGAGCGACGCGCCGTAGGGGTGCCCCTGGAAGGCGCCTTCCATCACCATGCGCACGGGCATGCGCGCCATGTCGTCACGCAGGCGGGCGAGCTCGGCAATGGCCAGTGCGCGCTCCCGCTCCACCTCGTCGTCCGGAAGGCTGGCGTTCAGCGCGACATCCGCCAGCAGGTCGAACGCCGCATCGGCGTGAGGCGCGGGCACGGTCAGCGTCCAGGAAAAGAGGTCGGACGACAGGGTAGACGAGATCACGCCGCCCAGCCTCTCCGTCTCCAGCGCGATGGCCGCGGCATCCCGGAAGCGTGTGCCCTTCACGGAGGCGCGCATCATCATGCTCGTGAGGGCCCGCGTCGTTTCGTCCTCCTCGATGACGCCGCCGCGCCGGCACACGGCCATGGCGACGAGGGGCGCCGCCGTCCTGCGGCGTACGACAATGTCCACGCCGTTGGCCAACGAATAGAAATGCACGCCGTCCTCCACCTGCTCGCGCGTGAAGTCCGCCGCGGCCTGCGCCGGCGGCGTGGGCGTACGGGGGACCGCGTCCGCGAGGGACGTCGGGGCGGGCGTCGTCGTTCTTTTCCCGTCCGCCGTCAGCTGCCGCAGCACGGAGGCGGGCGTCCAACGGGGGTCCGGAGCTGATTCGGGCCGGTACGACACGATGGCGACGCGTTCCGGGTCCAGGTAGCGCGCCGCCACCGCTTTCAGCGTTTCGGGCGTCGCCTCGGCGATGAGGGACAGGTAGCGGCCGGCCAGCTGCCATTCGCCCATGGCCTGCCATTCGGCGAGCAGCGTCGCCTGGCCCTCCATGGTCTCCATCCGTCGGATGACGCGCGCGTCCAGCATGTTCTTCGCCCGCTCCAGTGCATCCGGCTCCACCGGCCGGGTGATGCAGTCGTGCACGACACGGCCGATGGCCTCCAACGCGGCGTCGGCTCGGCTCGGCTCCAGCTCCGCGCTGATGCCGAACACGCCGATGTCCACGGGCGTGTAGTTGTATGCGCCCACGGCGTGGACGTGCCCGGCCTCCCGGACCTGCCGGTAGAGGCGCGCACCCCGTCCCTGACCCAGCACGGTGGCCAGCAGATCCAGCGCGGGTGTGTCCTCGTGCAGTGTACCGGGTGTGCGCCACCCCAGCTCCAGGTGCATCTGGGTTATGTCGCCGGCGATGGCGCGCACGCGAACCTCCCGGCGATCCGGCTCCTCCGGCATCTGCACCGCCTCACCGGACCTCACCGGCATGTCGCCGTATCGGTCCTCCACAAGCCGCAGCACTTCCGCGAGCTCGACGTCTCCGGTGACGCATAGCACGATGTTGCCCGGCCGGTAGTGCGTGCGGTAGAAGTCCAGGACATGGTCGCGCGTATAGCCGCGCAGCTGCTCCTCCGTGCCCATGCGCCAGCGACGCATGCGGTGGACATCGAACAGGAGGGCGTACAGGGATTCGGTGGCAAGCGCCGAAGGGTTGTCCCGCTTGCGCTTCACTTCCTGGATGATGACGTCCAGCTCGCGAGCCAGCTCGTCGCCGTCCACGCGCGGGTTGCGCAGGGCGTCCGCCTGCACGTCCAGGCCGCGCTCGAGCGCGTCGGCAGGCAGCACTGTGTAATACGACGTGTGGTCGTAGATCGTACCGGCGTTCAGGTAGCCCCCGGCCGCCTTCGTCTCGCGGGCGATGTCGCCGGGACCACGTCGTTCCGTGCCCTTGAAATACATGTGCTCGAGCACGTGGCTGATGCCGACGAGCCGGTCCGGCTCATGGAAGTAGCCGGCCTTCACGTACGTCACGATGGCCACCACGGGAGCGGAATGGTCTTCGCGCACCAGTACCGTCAACCCGTTGTCCAACCCCACAACGTGCGTGGGAAACCGCTGTATGAAGTCCGGACCATCCATGCAAAAACGACCTTCGGGCATACCGGAAGACGTGTCGGCGCCGACGGACCGAGCGAGCAGGCGCGCCGAGGGAGGCGCAAGCTATCGGCCGCGGGGAGACCCGGGCAAGTCGGCCGACGCCATCGGCACCCTGGAGGACGCCCTCGTCGGCCATCACACATTGACGCGGCCTGCTGCCCCGACCATTCTCATGGCTCGCAACCCGAACGCGGGAGAGATCCGTGCTGGTATACTTGAATGGTGAGTTCATTCCGGAGGAAGAGGCCCGCATCTCCGTGGACGACCGCGGCTTCCTGTTTGCCGATGGCATCTACGAGGTCGCCCGCATTTACCGCGGCCGCGCATTCCGCATGGACGAGCATATCCGGCGAGCCCGGAACGGACTGCGCGCCCTGGAGATTCCGCTCGGCGATGTCGACAGCCTGCAGGGCATCATGGAACGGCTCATGTCGGAAAACGGCATCGAGCAGGCCGACGCCACGCTCTACGTACAGATCACGCGCGGCGCTGCGCCGCGCCGCCACGCGTTCCCGGCCGGCGACGTGCGGCCCACCGTCTACGCCGTGGTGAAGCCCTACGTCGACCACGCCGCGGACTACTGGACCAAGGGCGTGGCCGCCGTCACCGTGTCCGACAACCGCTGGGCCCGCTGCGACATCAAGTCCATCGCGCTGCTGCCCAACGTGCTCGCCAACCAGAAGGCGCACGCGTCGGGCGCGTTCGAGGCCCTGTTCGTGCGCGATGGCATCGTGCTGGAGGGCTCCCACTCGAACCTGTTCGCGGTCTTGTGTTCGAGCTCGCCGAGGCCCTCGGCATCCCGGCACGGGAAGGGCTGATTCCGGAAGCCCGCCTGTTCGAAGCCGACGAGCTGTTCCTTTCGGGGACGACCACCGAGATCATGCCCGTCGTGCAGGTGGACGGCCGGCCCATCGGCGGCGGCGAGCCGGGGCCGCTGTCGGTGAAGCTCCAGGCGGCGCTGCGAGAGCGCGTGTGACGCGCCCTGGCCGGGCAGCCGCGGGATCGTAGTCGTTTCCGCGACGCCCGGCCAGACATCGTCCGTTTTTCGCATGGCGCCGCCCCGGCGCCCGGCACACCCTTGCCGGGTGCCGGACCGACGCCTTACCCTCACAACCGGAACCCCGAAACCCCAACAGAAGGATCACGGATGGCTCGCTCACTGAACAAGGTCATGCTCATCGGCAACGTCGGCGCCGAGCCGGAGATCCGCACCACGCCGTCGGGCACCAAGCTCGCCAAGGTATCCCTGGCCACGAACCGACAGTTCTCCGACCGGAGCGGGCAGCAGCAGGAGAAGACGGAGTGGCACCGGCTGACCTTCTGGGACCGCACCGCCGACATCGTGGAGCGCTACGTCCACAAGGGCGACCGCCTCTACGTAGAGGGGCGCCTCGAATACTCCCAGACCCAGGACGACCAGGGCAACGTCAAGTACTGGACCGACATCATCGTCCGCGAAATGGTCATGCTGGGATCCGGCGGTGCACCGGCAGACAGCGGCGGATTTTCCCAGGCCCACCCCGGCCCGGCCGACAGCACGCCCTTCGCGGACGACGACGACCTGCCGTTCTGAGGGGCACCCAACGGGCGGCACCCGTGGCCGGGGATCACCGGCGTCCTGGCCGCCGTCATGAATCCCCGGCTCGGACGTTCCTGATACGGAAGGTCGCTGCAATGGAAAGCCGTCGAACGCGGACATCCCATGACCGCCTCACGTCGAGCCAGCCCGATCCTCTTCGCGCTCCTCGCCCTGCCCGCTTGCGCGGACAACCTTACGACACCGTCCAACCCTGACAGCATCGCCGGCACATACGAGCTGACCACGGTGGACGGGCAGCCGCTGCCGTTCTCGGGTGCGCCCGACTCGACCGGCACGATCACCACGATCACGGGCGGCACGCTCACCCTCGGCGAGGCAGCTCCGGGGGAGTTCGTCGCCACCCCGGCGGGGTGGTACATGCCGAAGTCGTGCGTCCACGAGATTCCGGATGGAGCATCGGTCGACTACACCCACGGTGACACAGTCGTGGTCCACCTGCCGGACGGCACCAGCTACACGTTGCCGCCCTGCGGCGATGGGCCATACACGCTGGTGCTGGACCGGCAGGTGCAGCACCTCGGGGGCGGACCGGCGTCCGCGGACACCACGATGTCAGGGCTGTATGCCTGGGGCCCGCTGCCATTCGGGGATGGAACGGAGATCACGCTAGTGGGGGCGAAACTGGCGGGTCAGGTCACCAGGTCGGGCGCCGGCGTGCAGATCCAGATCGCCGCCCGGTACCTGTTCATGCAGAAGCCGCCCGATTATCACGTCTACGAGTTCGCGGACCCCTGATCGGCGGCGCAGGCCCCTCAGCCGCGGCATTCGCGCCGCGGCCGGGGCTCAGGGCCGGGCCAGACGCTTCTTCGCCGGCGCCTGGTCCGACGTCACCAGCGGCTGCTCGGCGTGCTCCAGCTCCTTGGGGGCGAAGTAGCGCACCTGCGCCTCGCCGTCCAGGATGACCCCGTACCGATGCGGCCGGTACGGGTCCGAGTCCACCACCATACCGGTCCGGCCAATGATGCCGCTCTCCAGCGGCATGTCCGCCCGGCGAATCTTCACCCGCGTCCCCTCCTGAAGGAGGGACAGCTCCGTAATCGACATCGACGGTCTCCCGCTCCGTGTGGCACCTGCCGCGTAGGATGGCGCCACGCCGGCCGCGTCGCAATCCCTTGCCACGCCAGACCCGACTTCTATATTCCGTTGCCGGTGGTCCGACTCCCCGAGCATGAAAGAAGAATGCCAATCCACCGCGAATTCTCGCGTACCAAGGTGCTGGCGTGGGGTGCCGTCATCGGCGTCCTGTGGATCGCCATGGCCGTGACGAGCCTCGTGAGCGCCGTGCACGCCTACGTCAACGACCGCACGGGTTGGGGACTCGCCTGGATGCTGGTGGGACTCCTGCTAGGGACCGCCGGCGTCTCCGCCCTCGTGGGCACCTGGTGGCACGTCTTCCGCGTCGCGCGACGCGACTGAGTCAAGCCCGGTCGTCCGATTCCGGCGACTTCCAAAAGCCCAACATCTCCGACTCGAAACGGCCCGGGTCCTCCCCGTACGCCGCCGACCACTCCTCGAACGACGGCAGGTCCGTCCGCTCCAGGAGCACCTCGGTGACTCGCTGAACCAACTGCCGATACGACGCCTCCTGCGCCGTCGGGTTGGCGATCGGCGAGGCAGCCGCAGCAGCGGCCTCGAGGCCCGACGCCTCCGGCACCACATTTCCAGCGTGCTCGCCGGGTTGGGCTAGCTGGTAGACTTCTTCAGGAGAGAGAGAGAGAAACTGCTCCACGATCTTCGCGGAACACCAGTCGTGGTACTTCGCACGAAGACGAACATCTTCCTCGGATGGCACAGGCATGAAGTCCGTCGAGTCTCGGTGCACGGGTGGTCTGCCGGAATACTTCCCCCCGGGATGACCACCGCTGTTTCTCAGTTCCGTTCACGCGACCAAGCTCAACCGTACGTCGCCTGCGCTCGAAACGTCAAGTTTCTCGTTGCGCCGCCTGCATCCCGATGGCCGCCCGCTGCACCAAGTGATCGAAGATCGCACGCCGCGCCATGCCGTACGTCAGGATGCGGCTCAGTACGTCCGGGTCCTGCCGTTGCACCCGCTCCACTTCCGCCGCGACGGTCCGCGGCAACTCCACGTGCAAGTCAACGGCACACACTTCCGTCATTGGCACCCTTCCCCGAGATGAAAATACGCGAATTTTTCTAAAGACGTGGATTCAGTATGAGCACGGCACGCCCCCTCCTGCGGTGCGTCCCGATAGCCGTTCGAGGAATGGCCAATGTAGGCCCCGACCCGGCGGGCGTCAAGGGTAGCGGAGGGAGTGCGGTCCCATCGTGCATTCTTGTATGTTACTAAAAGACAACAACTTACCAGAAACAGGAGAACGGCCGTTTTGCGCCGAAACGCGTTTGCGCGAGTTTGGGCAAAAGGCCGATTCGCGATCGGCTAAGTGACGGCCACGCGGGGAATTGGGCTCAGTCGTCGTCGCCCGGGATGGCGGTTGGGCCACCTCGTGAAAAGTGGACGGGGGGCCGGGGGGACTCGTCGACGTGGAAGTGGAAGACGTCGGGGCGTGCATAATGGCCGGCGACGTCGAAATCGAAGCGGGCGCGGACGAGCTCGGCGGTGTCGAGCTCGGCGGTGACGATGCCGTCGGAGTCGAAGAGCGGCCCGGCGATGCAGTCGCCGAGCGGTCCGTAGACGGCGCTGCCGCCGCGGCAGAGCATGTCGGGCCAGGCGTCGAGCTCGTGGTGGGTTTCGAGGTCGGCGGGGTACATGTCGCGGGTGACGAACTGGTTGCAGCCGAGGACGAAGCAGCGCCCTTCGAGGGCGATGTGACGGAGTGTGGCCTGCCAGACCTCGCGCGCGTCGGCGGTGGGTGCCAGGTAGATGTCCACGCCCTTGCCGTACATGGCCATGCGTGCCAGGGGCATGTAGTTCTCCCAGCAGATGAGGCCGCCAATGGTACCGAAGGGCGCCTGCACGACGGGCATCGTGCTGCCGTCGCCTTCGCCCCAGATGAACCGTTCGGCCGCGGTGGGCTTGAGCTTGCGGTGCTTGCCCAGCAGGCTGCCGTCGGGCCCGAAATAGAGCAGCGTGCAGAACAGGGTGGCGCCGTTGGTTTCGGTGTGGCGCTCGACGACGCCGACGGCCAGGTACGCGTTCGCATCGCGGGCAGCCTGCGCGAGGCGGGCCGTGTGTTCGCCGGGCACCTCGATGGCGGATTCCCAGTAGCGCTGCCAGACGCGGCGTCCTTCGGGGCTGCGGCCTCCGACCGCGGTGCCGAAGGCGAGGCCCCAGGGGTAACCGCCCACGTAGGCTTCAGGGAACACGATGAGGTCCGCGTCAGCGGCTTCACGCGTGAGGCGGCAGACCTTGTCGACGGTTGCGTCCCGGTCGAAGAAGACCGGTGCGGGCTGCATCACCTTCACCCGGACATTGGAGGCGTTTTCGTTCATTCCGGCCGTCCTCGTTGGATGGATATCGTGACCCGGCCAAGATCCGCGCCCAACGTGGACAGGGCAAGTGGCCCCGTCGCGGCGTCGTTGCGCCATCAGTCGCCGTGGGCGCTTGACAGTCGATGCGGCGGTCGCGTAGGCTGCATCAACGTTCGCTTCCCAGGTGTCCGAACCCCATGAACGACCCGTTGAACAGAACCGATGGTGGGGTGCCGCGCCGTTCCAGGGACGGTCTACGCCCCGGGTCGGTGGAGCGGTACCGGTCGTTCACCTTCCTGGAACGTTCGCCGGAGCGCTGGACGGTGTTTCTGGTGACGTACCCGGGCGCGGACGGACACTGGCGCGGGTATTTCTCGTTCCGGAACGCGTCTCTGTCCCGGGGCGAGGAGATCCGCACCGCCGATCTGTTCCTGGAGGCCAGTGAAGCGGAGGTCGACGTGCGCGCCCGCAGCCTGGGCCGGCCCCTGCTGGAATCGCTGCTGGACTCGGCGCTGCACGTGGTGGAGCGTCGCCGCGACATCTCGCCGGACATGCGGCGCTGGTTCCGGGAGGTGCTGGCCAGCCGCGCGGGACAGCTGAGCCTCCAGCTGGGCACCGACACGGAGGCCCTGTCCCTGACCCGGCTTCGCTCCCTTTACGATTCCTATCGCATCGACCAGGTCGTTCACTTGATCGCCCTGGTGGAGCCCGCCGCGTTCGAGGCGCTTGTGGAACGCCTCCTGGACGGCAGGGAGATCGACTTCCGGGCCGGCGACCGGCTCCAGCTTGCGATGATCGTCGTGCAGGAGCTGGAAGGCCACCTGCCCTTGCCGCCTTTCGAAGTCTGGGTCGAGGACTACATGTCCGACCCGGAGGTCTATCACCGGTACAGCCACGCCCTGCATCGGGAGGCGACGCTGCCCTGAAGGCCCGGCTTCGCCGGGCCAGGTCCGTCGATTCGCTCCTCAGGACGCCTGCCTTCGGCAGGCTAGGACGGGCCCTTCGGGCCCCAGGATGCGGCCTTCGGCCGCTAGGTGGAGAATGCCACGTGCGCGGAGTACGCCAACCTAGCCGGCGAAGCCGGCGTCCTGGCGAGCGGAGCGAGCCTCCCAGCCTGCCGAAGGCAGGCGTCCTGAGCCGGCGCCGCAGGCGCCGGCGGCCTGCCGCGCCGACAGGCGCGTCAAACCCAGGGCAGCACGAGAGAAAGCAGGATCGCCATGATGGCGACGGGCGCGATGAACCGGATGAGGAAGGTCCAGGTGCGTCCGAGCGGGAATTTGCCGTCGTTGGCGCGCACCTCCTCGCCGGCAGCGCGGGTACCCCAGACCCAGCCGATGAAGAGGCTGATGCACAGGGAACCGATCACCAGGGAGTACTGGCCGAAGACGGTGAACAGGAAGGACAGGAAATCCGTGCCGACGCCGGGCAGCTTGGAGAGCCAGCCGACGGCGCCATTGGCGAGAGCGCTGGGGATGCCGATTACGAACGAGATGGCGCCCAGCCATATGGCCGCCTTGTGGCGGGACACGTTGCGCTCGTCGATGAGCCAGGCGGCGGCCACCTCCAGGAGGGACACGGACGAGGTGAGCGCCGCGATGGCGAGGAGCAGGAAGAAGCCGGTGCCGAAGACGATACCGCCGTACGGCGAGGGTGGGATGGACCCGAGAAGGGACGTCAGCACGACGAAGACCATGCCCGGGCCGCTGGTGCCGGGCTCGAGGCCGGCGTGGAACAGGGTCGGGAAGATGATGAGCCCGGCCATGAAGGCGATGAGCGTGTCGAACCCGGTGACGAAGAGGGCATCCGATACGAGGTCGTCCTTCCTGGCCACATAGGAGCCGTAGGTGATCATGGCGCCCATGCCGAGGCTCAGGCTGAAAAAGGCCTGGCCGATGGCCTTGAGCACGACGCCCACGCCGAGCTTGCTGAAATCGGGCTTGAGGTAGAAATGCAGCCCAGCGGGCGCGCCGGAGAGGGTGACGGCGCGGGCCACCAGCAACGCCAGCAGGATGAAAAGGGCGGGCATGAGCACCTTCGTCCAGCGCTCGATGCCGTCGCGCACGCCGGCGATGACGACGCCGACGGTCAGGACCATGAACACGAGATGCCAGCCAATGGCCGTGACGGGGTTGCCGGCGACGTCGCCGAAGATGGCCGCGGTATCGGCGCCGTGTTCGAAGGTCCCGACGGCAGTCTTGAAGATGTAGGCGAGGGTCCAGCCGGCGATGACGCTGTAGAAGCTCAGGATGATGACGCCCGTCAGGACACCCAGCCCACCCACCCACACCCACTTCGAGCCGGGGCGTGACAGGGCGCGGAATGCGCCCACCGGATTGCGCTGGGTCCTGCGGCCGATGATCAGCTCCGCCAGCATGACGGGCGCGCCGATGAAGACCACGGCCAGGAGGTAGACCACCAGGAAGACCGCACCGCCGTTCTGACCGGCGACGGTGGGGAAGCCCCAGATGTTGCCCAGCCCGATGGCGCTGCCGGCGGCGGCCAGCACGAAGGCGAGCTTGGACCCCCAGGTGTCCCGGGGTTTGAGGGATCCGGTGGTGGCATCCATGCGTTCAGAAACCTCCATCTGCAGGGCTCCGCCGCGAGCGACGAGCTGGCTGTTCCTGCGGTACCTCGAGGACATCACGTTCCAAGAGCGGAACTGGCGAATTTGCGGCGCCCGCGCGTCACCCGCAAGGCGGCGGAGCCCACGTCCGTGTGGAACAGAAGGTGCACGACTTCACGGCGACGACAGCAGAAACGCAGAACGGAGGGAGAATCTATGCGCATCCACGGAACTGCCGTCGTGGGGCTGGCGATGGTCCTGTCGGCTCTGGCGTGCAGCAAGGGTGACCGGACCGAGGGTGCGGGTGCCGTGGAGGATACGATACCCGCGTACAATCCGGACACCCTGGCGTGGGTGAAACAGTCCCGGCCGGTAGTGTTCGACGACCGTGGCTGGCTCCGGACGGGCGAATCCGTCGTCAACCCCGACGTGAGGCAGGTCGGACAGTTCGAGGGGACGGTGCTGTTCGCGCCGGTGAACGAGTCCCCGCCCTATCAGCACCTGCTGATTCCTGTGGGAGGCGGACGCTGGCAGATGCTGGAGCCGATCTCGCGGCTGCCGGAGCCGGGCGCCGACACGGCGGGCGACAGTGCGCAGGCCGCGGACGCGACACAGAAGGCGATGGGGACGCGTCCGCACCCGCCCGCGATCAAGAAGCATTGAACGTGTAGGGCGCGCGCCTGGGGCGCGGCCGCGCCGGGCCATCAGGAGCTCATGCGTTTCGTGCTCTGCCTCAGCCGCCGCATCAGCGGCGAAGGCGGCGGGTCCAGCCTGTCGCCGCGCTGCAGTCGATCCAGCAGGCCCTGTAGCTCCAGCTTCACGGCGGCGAGCTTGCGGCGGAACCGCATTCCGGACAGCGTGATGCCGCCGGCCAGGCCCAGGCCGAGGGCGCCTACACCGGTGATGGCGCCTGCGGCGATGCCCAGCGGATCGCCGGCCACGCTCGCCACCAGTTGCCAGACCGGTACAAACACCGCTGCGCCCAGCGGCGCCGAGACGAAGGCGGTTGCGAGCACGCCGTTGCGGATGGCTCGCCGGCGCCGGTCCTTCACGTTCACGTCCAGACGCACGTGAGAGACGCCCTGCTCCAATTCGCGAGCTCGCACGATGACGCTGCGTGCCCGGGCGATGTGGAACCGCCGGCGGGGCCGGCGCAACGCGCGGGCGACTTTGGAGACGGTATCGTCCGCCTGGACGAACGCCGCCAGGCCTTCCCGGCGCCGCACGACCTGCAGGTACTCGCGCGTGGCGAGGTAGTCCTCCAGCATGCGCAGCAGGGCTTCGGGATCGCCCGGGACGGAGCGGGCCGCCATGACGATGTCGGGTCCGTACAGCCGGTCGATGGGCCCGGGCTCGTCCGAGCCGGGCACCTCCAGGAGCGCCTGGCGGACGTGGCGCGCCGACAGACCGAGCTCGGCTGCGATCTGCACGACCTCGCTCTCCGGGATGCGCTCGTCGGCATCGGCCGAGGCGGCCAGCTCCGACGCCCGCCGGATCACGCGCTCCAGGTCATGGCGGCTGATGCTGCGCTGCGACCTCTCAGGCTTTTTGTTGTCCGCCATCGAGTCCGCCTATTCGCGCACCGGCCGGACCGCCGGCGCCATGCGCCGACCTGTCACGGCGTCATTCCGCCTTGGACTTCTGCTTCGGGCTGCTCAGCGCGGCCGGTTCCGGCACGCGGGATTCGGGCAGCGTCCGATCCTCGGCGGCCTCGAGCGCTTCCGCGAGATCCGCATCCGCCTCCTTGGAGTCGGCGTCGCCCGACGCCCGACCCAATGCCTGCATCATGGGCTTGAACAGGTCGATGGGGATCGGGAACAGCGTCGTCGAGTTGTTCTCCGCCGCGATCTCCTTCACGGTCTGCAGGAACCGCAGCGGCAGCGCCGCGTACTCCTTGCCGATGACGTGGGCAGCTTGGGCCAGCTTCGACGATGCCTGCAGCTCGCCTTCCGCGGCGATGACCTTGGCGCGGCGCTCACGCTCCGCCTCCGCCTGCCGCGCCATGGCCCGCTTCATCTCCTGCGGCAGATCGATGTCCTTGATCTCGACGCCGGTCACGTTGATGCCCCAGGGGTCCGTCCCCTCGTCGATCATCTCCCGCAGGATCTGGTTGATGTGCTCCCGCTCTGCCAGCAGCTGGACCAGCTCCGCCTGCCCCACGACGCTGCGCAGCGTCGTCTGGGCGAGCTGGCTGGTGGCGAACAGGTAGTCCTCGATCTCCACCACTGCCCTGACGCTGTCCTGGACCCGGAAGTAGACCACCGCATTCACCTTCACCGACACGTTGTTGCGGGTGATCACGTCCTGCGGCGGGATGTCCATGGCCACGATGCGCAGCGGCACCTTGACCATGCGGTCGATGCCAACCGGAACCAGGAAGATCAGGCCGGGTCCCTTGGCGCCCACCAGGCGGCCAAGGCGGAACACGACTGCTCGCTCGTACTCCCGCAGGACACGCAGGCTGGTCCACAGCAGGACGACCGCGCCCACGGCCACGGGAATGAGGACTTCCATCATGAGAGGTTCTCCACGATGACGGCCATGCCCTGACCGCCGCCGATGCAGGCGGAGCCCAGGGCGTAACGCCCGCCGCGGCGCCTCAGCTCGTGCAGCAGGTGCACGGTGATGCGCGCGACGGACGCGGCCAGTGGATGAGTCAGTGCAATGGCGCCCCCATCGACGTTCGTCTTGTCCATGTCGAGGTCGAGCTCCTTTGCGACGGCGACAACCTGGGGCGCGAAGGCTTCGTTCACTTCGATCAGGTCCATGTCGTCGAGGCTCAGACCCGCGTTCTTCAGCGCCAGCCGGCCGGCCGGCGCCGGGCCGATGCCCATGATGTGCGGATCTACACCCACGACGCCCCAGGACACGAGGCGGCCGATCGGCTCCTTGCCGTTCTGTTCCGCCCAGTCGGCACTGGCGATGACGGCCGCGGCGGCACCATCCCCGATGCCGCTCGCGTTGCCGGCGGTCACCAGGCCGTCCTTCTTAAAATAGGGCCTCAGGGCCGCCAGGGCCTCCATCGTCGTATCCGGGCGCATGTGCTCGTCGGTGGCGAACTCCGTTTCGCCCTTGCGCGTACGGACGGTCACCGGCGCGATCTCCGCGTCGAACCGGCCTTCATCCCACGCCTGCTTGGCCCGCGTCTGCGAGTCGAGCGCCACCTGGTCGGCCTCCTCGCGCGTCACGCTGTAGCGCCCGGCCAGCTCTTCCGCGGTCTGCGCCATGGTCATATCGCACTGCGTGTCCGCTAGCGACTGCCACAACAGGTCCTCGAAGAAGCCGCCCGCCTCGCCCAGCCGCAGGCTGCCCCAGCGGGCGCCCCGCACCACGTGGGGCGCCTGGCTCATGGACTCCGTGCCTCCCGCCAGGCAGACCTCCGCCTGGCCCAGCAGGATCTCCTGCGCCGCGCTCACGATCCCCTGAAAGCCGGAGCCGCACAGGCGGTTGACCGTCAGCATGGGCACTTCCTCCGGCACGCTCCGGCACGCCGGCCCTCAGCCCCACGTGGCGAGCAAGGTAGATGGCGTCGGCAGATGTCTGGAGGGCGTTCCCGAAGACGACGTGGTCGATGACATCCGGCTGGACGCCCGCGCTGTCCATGGCGGCGCGGGCCGCCAGGGCGCCCAGATCGGTAGCTGTGAAATCCTTCAACGAACCGCCGAACGTGCCGAACGGCGTGCGCCGGGCCGAGAGGAATACGATGTCCTTCCAATTGTCCTGGTTCGCCATGATTCGCTCCAGTCCGGATTCAAGGTCGCGTGCGGTCAAACCCGGTTTCCCGAGCCGCACTATCCGGTCCGCCACCCCGGAGGGAAGTTGCGCGTGCAGTCGGTCGGTGGGGGAAGTTAGAAACGGACGTCTGTCCGAGCCAGGCCGTGCCCGGTCACGAACCGTCCACGATGAGCACGCCCCGCCGGCCGTGGGACAGGCAACGGAACGGGTAGCGGCCGGGCGGTGCGCCCTCCAGGTTGACGACCCAGCTGGAGGTCGTGTCGGTGAGGGGCGGGCTGCTGAGCTGCG
>JARRJS010000112.1:0-21319 GCA_037388885.1 Gemmatimonadota bacterium | reverse complement strand
TAGGTGCCGACCTCCTCGGCGTCGGCGCCCACCATGACGGCGATCCGGATGACCCGGGCAAAGCCGCCCTTGTGCAGCACCGCATCGTTGAGAGCGACGTATGCCGGCTCCGCATCACCCTGCTGGAGCTGCACCTCCACTTCCAGCGTGAAGCGCCGGTCCATCCAGTAGTCGCCCGTCAACACGCGGGTGAGGGCATCCTTCAATTCGTGGGCGTAGATGGAGGTGAGGAAGCCCAGGTGCCCCATGTTGACGCCGAGCACCGGTGTGCCGTGCGGCGCGACCATGCGGGCGCCGGACAGCAGCGTGCCGTCGCCGCCGAAGGTGAGAAGCAGGTCCGTCTTGCCGGGCCGGAGCTGGGATGCGGAGGGGAGCAGGTCGGCCAGGCCGGCGTCCACGAACAGCTCCAGGTCGTTCTGGTCCGCGAGGCGGGAGAGGGTGTCGAGGGCGGTGCCCAGGTTGCGATAGCGGCGCTGCCCGATGATGCCGATGCGTCGGATCGCAGGGCGGTCGCTCATCACGCCGTTTCGACGATGGTTCGCACGCGCACGATTTCGGCCAGTCGGCGGGCCCCATCGGCGATGTGCTTCGGGGTCAGGCCCACCTCTTCCAGCTGCTCCGTACGCACCGCATGCTGGATGATGCGGTCCGGCACGCCCATGATGGAGACGACGGGCGCAGGCTGTCCGGCGGCCAGGCGCGCTTCCATGCGGCTGGCGAGAGCGGCGCCGAACCCGTTCACCACGGTGCCCTCCTCGACGCTGACGATGCCCCGGTGGGTGCTGACGACCCAGTCCAGTGTGGACTCATCCATGGGCTTCAGGAACCGGCAGTTGACCACGGTGGCATGTATGCCCTCGGCCTCGAGCGTGTGCGCGGCTTCGAGGGCGGGTAGGACCATGGTGCCCACGGCCAGGATGGCGACGCCTTCCCCTTTCTGCAGCACTTCCCAGGTGCCGTACTCGATGGGCGGGATCTCTTCCAGCGGCGGCACGGTCTTCTCCGGCACGCTGTCCCGCGGGTAGCGCAGGGAGAAGGGCCCGTCTTCGTACTCCACGCCCAGGCGCAGCAGCGCCAGCATCTCGGCCCCGTCCTTGGGCGCCGTGACGGTCATGTTGGGCACAGCCAGCAGATAGGCGATGTCATAGAGCCCCATGTGGGTGGGGCCGTCGTTGCCCACCAGCCCGGCGCGGTCCATGGCGAAGACGACCGGCAGGTTCTGGACCGAGACGTCGTGGATGATGGAGTCGTAGGCCCGCTGCAGGAAGGTAGAGTAGATGGCCGCAACCGGGCGCATGCCCTGGCTGGCCAGTCCGGCGGCGAACGTGACGCCGTGCGCTTCGGCGATCCCCACGTCGAAGAAGCGGTCGGGAAACGCCTCGCCGAACGCGCCGGTGCCCGTTCCATCCGGCATGGCCGCGGTGATGACGTTGAGGCGCGGCTCCTTCTCCCCCAGGTCCAGCAGCCCGCTGCCGAACACCTTGGTGTACGCCGGCGGGCCGCCTTTCTTCGAGTTGAACTTGCCGCTGATCTTGTCGAACGGCTTCGCGCCGTGCCAGACGACGGGGTTCTTCTCCGCCAAGGCGTACCCCTTGCCCTTCTGCGTGAGCACGTGCACGACGCGCGGACCCTTCATGCGCGCTACCTTCGACAGCGTGTCCACAAGGGCATCCATGTCGTGGCCGTCGACCGGCCCCACATAGCGGAAGCCGAGGTCTTCGAAGAACATGCCCGGCACGAAGATGGTCTTCAGGCTGTCCTCCAGCTTGGCCGCCAGGTTCTCCATGGACGCCGGCGTGTACCGCAGCAAGCTCTTCAGGTCGTCCCGCACCTTGTTGTACAGCGGGTTGGTGACGATGCGCGTGAGGTACTTGCTCATGGCGCCCACGTTGGGCGCGATGGACATCTCGTTGTCGTTCAATACGACGATCAGGTCGTGGTCCGTATGGCCGGCGTTGTTGAGGGCCTCGTAGGCCAGACCGCAGGTGAGGGCGCCGTCGCCGATGACGGCGATCACCTTGTAGTCATCGCCCAGCTGGTCGCGCGCCGTGGCCATGCCCAGCGCCGCGGAGATCGACGTGGCCGCATGGCCTGCGCCGAAGGTGTCGTACTCCGACTCGTCCCGCCGCAGGAACCCGGAGATGCCATTCTTCTGGCGGATGGTCGACAGACGCTCGTTGCGACCGGTCAGGATCTTGTGGGGGTACGCCTGGTGACCGACGTCCCAGACCAGTCGATCGCGTGGCGTGTCGAACACGTAATGCAGCGCCACGGTGAGCTCCACAACACCCAGCCCGGGTGCGAAGTGCCCGCCCGTGTGGCTGACCACATCGATCAGTCGCTCCCGAACCTCGTCCGCCAGCTCCCGTAATTGTTGACGCTCCAGCCGACGCATGTCCGCCGGACCGGAGATCGCCTTGAGCAATGCCACTCACGCCCTCCTTGCCTGTTCCTACCGGTCGCGCTCTACCGTGAAGCGGGCCAGCGCGTCCAGTTCCCTGGAAGATAGGCCTGCAGCCTCGATTGCCGCGAGTGCCGCGTCCACTTCCTTCTCCGCGCGCCGGCGCGCATCCTCCACGCCCAGCAGAGTCGGGAAGGTGGCCTTGGCCAGGTCCGAGTCGCGGCCAGCCTTCTTGCCCAGCACTTCCTCCGTGCCTGTAACGTCCAACAGATCGTCGGCGATCTGGAACGCCAGGCCCACGGAGCGCCCGTACGCGTCCAGCGCCGCCAGCTGCGCCGGACCGGCACCGGCGGCCAGGCCGCCCATGCGCAGGGCCGCCGTGAGCAACGCGCCCGTCTTGCGACGATGCACGGACGCGAGCTCGTCCGCGTCGAGCTGCCGGCCCTCCGCCTCCAGATCCGCGACCTGGCCGCCCACCATGCCGCCGGCACCCGCCGCCACGCACAACTCTCGTACGAGGGCGCTCACGGTGGGTTCCGCCAGGCTCAACGCGCGCGCCGCGCGTGCTGCGGTCCGGCACGCCAGCGGGATCATTGCCGAACCGGCCACCACAGCGAGTGGCGTGTCGAACGCCCGGTGCGTCGATGGCCGGCCCCGCCGGACGTCGTCGTCGTCCATGCACGGCAGATTATCGTGCACCAGCGAATACCCGTGAATCAGCTCGAGCGACGCCGCGAGCTCGTACATCGCGGCCGGCACGACGCCATCGTCGTCGGCGCGCACGGCCGTATACGCCGCCACGCACAGGATGGGACGCAGGCGCTTGCCGCCCCCGCCCACCGCGTACCGCACCGGCTCCGCTACTGCCGCAGGCGCACCGTTCAGGCCGTCGTCCAGGACGCGGCCCAGGGCCGCATCCACGTGCCGCCGTTCCCGATCCAGGTACGCGTCCAGATCGATGTCGTGCACCGCCGGCATCATGCCTCGTCCGCTCGCCCTTCCACGTCTTCGTCCACCTCCGCCAGCAGCTTCTCCACGCGCAGCTCCGTCTGCTTCAGGATGTCCCGGGCACCCCGCAGGTGACCCACACCCTCCTCGAAGAGCGCCAGCGCGGCTTCCAGCTCCAGCTCGTCGCCCTCCAGCGCGTCCACGATGGCTTCCAGCCGTACCAGCCGCGCTTCCAGGTCCCGGTCCGTGGTCTCAGCCATCGTCGTCCTCGCGCTCCACGCGTTCCACCACGGCGTGTACCCGCCCATCCACCACTCGCAGCCGGAAACGTCCCCCTGCCTCGAACTCCGATGCGCGCCGCAGCACTCTGCCATCCGCATCCTGCGGCACCGCATACCCGCGTGCAAGCGCCGACAATGGCGACAACGCCTCCAGACGACCGGCCACCCGACTCAACCGCTCCGAGCGCGACCGCAGGAGTCGGTCCATGCCCAGACGCAAACCGTCGGCCATGGACTGCACGTCCCGCTCCGCGTCGGCTACACGGCGACGCAGGGCAGCCACCATGCGATCCCGCCCCAGCTCCACCGCGCGCCGGATGCCGGCCCCGTCGGGAGCCACGTGCTCGGCCGCCGCAGACGGAGTGGGCGCCCGCAGGTCCGCCACCAGGTCCGCGATGGTGACGTCCACCTCGTGACCCACCGCGCTCACGACCGGTACCGGGCAATCCGCGATGGCCCGGGCCACGACCTCCTCGTTGAACGCCCACAGGTCTTCTACCGAGCCGCCCCCGCGCCCGACGATCACCACGTCCACGTCACCGCGCCGGCCGACCGTACGCAGCGCCCGGGCCACTTCCTGCGCGGCGCCGTCCCCCTGCACGCGCGCCGGACACAGCACCACCGTGGTCCAGGGCGCACGCCGCTCGACCACCTGGAGGATGTCGTGCAGCGCCGCGCCCGCCGCCGACGTGACCACGCCGACACGGCGCGGATGGCGCGGCAGCGGCCGCTTCCGCTCCGGCGCCAGCAGCCCCTCGGCCTCCAGCTTGGCGCGCAGGCGCTCGAACGCCAAGCGCCAGAGCCCATCCCCACCTTCGCCCTCCAGCACGTCCACGATGAGCTGGAAGTCGCCACGCTTCTCGTACACGGTCACGCGCCCCAGGGCGCGCACCTTCATGCCCTCCTCGGGGTCCGTGGGCAGCTGCGCCGCCTCGTTGCGAAACATGACGCAGCGGAGCTGCGCCTGGGCGTCGCGCAGGGAGAAGTAGCAGTGACCGGACGCGTACCGTTTCCAGTTCGTCACCTCGCCGGCCACCCAGAGCGGAGGCACGCGCCCCTCCAGCAGTTGCCGGACGAGGCGGTTCACGTCGGAGACGGAATAGGCACGCCGCCCGGGCGTCTCGGCCGAGCCGGGCGCCCCCGGCTCCCGATCCATCCGGGCGGCGGAAAAGAGATCCAGCGTCAATCGCCGCTCCCTACCACCGTTGCCGCAGCGTGTATGCGGCGGGCGGCTTCCAGCGTGTTGAGCATGAGCATGGTGATGGTCATGGGCCCCACGCCACCGGGCGACGGCGTGATGGCATCAGCCACCTCGACGACCTCGTCGAATTTCACATCGCCGGTCCACCGATAGCCTTTCTCCGCGCTCGGGTCATCGACCCGGTTGCTGCCCACATCGATGACGACGGCACCCGGCTTCACCATGTCGGCGGTGATCATCTCGGGCCGGCCGATGGCCGCCACCAGGATGTCCGCCTGGCGCGTCATGGCGGCCAGGTCCGCCGTGCGGCTATGCGCCACGGTGACCGTGGCGTTGCCGCCGCGGGACTTGCGCAGGAACAGCAACGCCAACGGCCGGCCCACGATGTTGGAGCGGCCCACGATCACCACGTGCTTGCCCGACGGGTCGTAGCCGTTGCGTACCAGCAGCTCGATCACGCCCGCCGGCGTACACGGCGCCAGCACGTTCTCGTCACCGGTGGCCAGCAGACCCACGTTGATGGGGTGGAATCCATCCACGTCCTTCGCCGGGTCGATGGCCCGGATCACCTTCCCTTCGTCGATGTGGTCCGGCAGCGGCAACTGCACCAGGATGCCGTGGATCTCGGGATCCGCGTTCAGGCCATCCACGACGCCCAGCAGCTCCTCCTCCGGCGTGTCCGCCAGAAGGTTGATGTTCTTGGAGAAGAAGCCCGCCGCTTCCGCCGCTTTGTGCTTCATGCGGACGTACTGGTGGCTCGCCGGGTTGTCCCCTACCAGCACCGTCGCCAGCCCCGGCTTCACCCCCGCTTCCTTTTCCAGCGCCGCCGCGCCCTCGGCAATCTCGTCGCGGATCGTCTTGCTCAGGTCCCGCCCACTTATGATCTTGGCCATTGCTGGCTCCTCCTGGCTCTTCACGTATCATCTTGCCGACCGCCCGACGCGTGCCTGCACGGCCGCCCGGCGCCCGCTCCTCCCCTTGCCGCCTCCCGGCCCGCCCCCTCCTCCTAACGGGCGAAGTCCCCGCTGCGCGGCTCCCGGATCACGACCCCCATGATCTGGCCCGGGTACTGGAGCTCGTCCTCCAGCCGCCGCGCGATGGACTCGCCCATCTCCACCATCGTCTGGTCGTCCACCTGCTCCGGGTCCACCATCACCCGGATCTCGCGCCCCGCCTGGATGGCGAAGCACCGCTCCACCCCGTCGAAGCCCTGCGCGATGCGCTCCAGCTTCTCCAGGCGCTTCACATAAGTTTCGAACATCTCCCGCCGCGCGCCGGGCCGGGCGCCACTGATGGCGTCGGCCGCCGTCACCAGAAACGTTTCCGCGTACCGGTGTGGCTCTTCATCGTGGTGCGCACGAATGGCGTTCAGCACCTGGTCCGGCTCGTTGTATTTGCTGCAGAGCTCGTACCCCAGCTCCACGTGGGTGCCCTCGTGCTCGTGCGTCAGGCCCTTGCCCACATCGTGCAGCAGGCCCATGCGCTTCGTCATCTGGGCATCCAGGCCCATCTCGCTGGCCATGTTGCCAGCCAGGATGGCCACTTCCTTCGAGTGCAGCAGCTGGTTCTGTCCGTACGATGTCCGGAACTTCAGGCGACCGAGGATCTTCACGCTCTCCGGGTGCACACCGTGGACCCCCAGCTCGTAGAGCGTTTCCTCGGCCACCCGGACCATCTCCTCCTCCACTTCCCTGCGGCTCTTCTCCACCACCTCCTCGATGCGGCCGGGATGGATGCGTCCGTCGGCCACCAGCTTTTCCAGGCTGATGCGGGCGGCTTCGCGACGGATCGGATCGAAGCCGGACAGGATCACTGCCTCCGGCGTGTCATCGATGATGACGTCGATGCCCGTCGCCTGCTCGAACGCGCGGATGTTGCGACCTTCGCGCCCGATGATGCGGCCCTTCATCTCGTCCGACGGCAGGCTGACCACCGAGACGGCACTCTCCGCCGTGTGGTCCGCTGCCGTGCGTTGGATCGCCAGGGCGATGATTTCGCCCGCTTCCCGCTCCGCATCCCGCCGTGCGTTCTCCTTGATCTCCCGGATCGTGTTGGCCGCCTCAGCGCGCGCCGCACTCTCCATCTGCTTCATCAGCTGCGTGCGGGCCTCGTCCACCGTCATGCCCGCCAGACCCTCCAGGCGACGGCGCGTCTCGTCGGCCAACGCCTCCAGCTGCCGGTCCTTCGCCTCCAGCTCATGCTGACGCTGCTCCATCACAGCGTTCTGCTCCTCCAGCTGCAACTCCTTCTGATCCAGCTGGTCAGACTTCCGGTCCATGGAAGCGCGCCGCTCTTCCAGCCGCTGCTCGGATCGCTCCACGTCCTCCCGGCGACGCGTCTCTTCCCGCTCCCACGTCTCTTTGGCCGCGTACGCCGCTTCCTTGCCCTCGAGCTCAGCTGCCTTACGGATGCGCTCCGCATCCGCCTCCGCACCCGTCAGGATGCGACCGGCTTCCTCCTCGGCACCCGATCTCGCACGGCGCAGCCGCAATCGCTCGCCCCACCAGCCGAGCAGAAGCCCGGCGGCGGCGGCGACGACGATCGCCACGACCGCGACACTGATATTCATGATCACTCCAGAAACGACGCCCGGGGGACGTCATGGTAGGCTCGGCTATGGTCCGTCACCTGTGACGAACGGCAGCACACGCTGTCGTAAGTGCCGAAAATTACGCCGCTTCAACGAGACGACGCAAGATCGGCGTCATCTTCCTCGAGCCTCTTGGCGACGTCATTGGCGAGCCGACTCGCGAGGCGGGCGATCTCCGCGCGTACATCCGCCACTTCCTCCCGCGCCTGGAACAGCTGGTCCGTCAGGGCAAGGGCAGCCAGGATCGCGGCCTTGTGCGCCTCGACCAGGGAGCCCTGCTGCACGATCTCGCCGATGGTCTCGTTCACGTACGCGGCGCAGCGCTCCGTGTAGTCCGCACTCGCGTCGGTGCGGATCGTATACTCCTCCTCGCCGATCTGGACGCTGACGACCGTCTTCTCGTCCACCTGGCTCACCGCTCTTCCCGGAGGAATTCGAAGCGCTCCACCATCTTCCGGATGCGTGCGTGGGCCTCACCCATGCGCCGGCGCAGGTCCTCGTTCTCGGCCTGCAGCGCGTCGGTCCGCTGTTGCAGCTTCAGGGGATCGGGGCTGCCCGAGGACAGGCGTTTCACCTTCGACTGAAGCTCTTCGACCTTGCGTTCGGCGGCGTGCGCCCGCCGGCGCCACACATCGTAGCGGTCCATGAGCCTGCGGACGGACAGCTCGAGGCCATCGACTTCCTTCGGCAGGGACCGTTCGGACCGCCTAGCCGCGCCGCCGGACACCAAGTTCCTCCTGGAGTCGGTTCAGGACGCGGCTCACCGCCGCGTCCGCATCGTCATCCGTGAGGGTGCGCTCCGGCGAGCGGAATCGCAAGCGGATCGCGATGCTCCGTTGACCCTCGGGCACACCCTCGCCCCTGTAGACGTCGAACACGCGCACGTCTTCCAGCAGATCGCCGGCCGCTTCCCGGGCGGCCGCATCAACGCGTTCGGCCGCCAGCGCGTCCGGCACGAGCAGCGCGAGGTCTCGTTCGATCGGCGGGAAAGCCGGCAACGGCTGGTAGCGGGGAACGTCCACCCGCAGCATGGCGTCGGTCAGGGTGACTTCCAGGGCCCAGAGAGACTCGGCCCAGGCCGGCGCGTCCAGCGCGTCGTCGCGGACGCGGCCGGCCATGCCCACCGTGGCGCCGGCGGACCGCAGGAGGAACCGCCCGTCGTCCTGCAGCACCGACGCCGGTGGTGTGAGGAGAAGCGGCGGGGCCGCGGACGACCCGGCTGCCGGCGACGGCTCGCGCGCCTGCGCCGGCACGCAGTGGTCCAGGCCCAGCACGTCCGCCAGCCGGTTCATCATCCCCTTTGCGTCCCACACATCGAACGGCGCCACTTCGCCGCTCCAGTGGGGCGCATGGCGTGCGCCAGTGAACACGGCTCCCACCCGCGTCGCCTCCACCGGCTGTGCGCCCGGGGCGGCCGGCGCGAATACGGTGCCCAGCTCGAAGAGTCGGACATCACGCACACCGTGGGCGAAGTTCGTTTCGACGGCCCGCACCAGACGCGGCATCAGCTCGCGCCGGAGCCGGCTTTCCTCCTGCGACAGCGGATGCAGCAGCGCCACATCGCCCTCCGCTTCGGGCACGAACGGCACGTGCCGCGCCTCCATGAACCCGGCCGCCACAAACGCCGAGCGCAGCCGGTCCTGGAACGCCAGCAGCGCATCATCGGGCACCACGCTGGGGCGAAACGCATGCAGCGTGTCGGGGAACATGTCGTATCCGTGCCGGCGGGCCACTTCCTCGATGAGGTCCACCTCCCGCGCCACATCGTAGCGCCGGTAGCCGGGGATGCGGCAATCGATCCGGTCGGCGCCCTGCTCCACCGTCTCGAAGCCCAGCGGCTCCAGATAGCCGACGATGGCGGCGTCCTCGATCGTGGCGCCCAGCACGCGAGCCGCACGTGAAGGACGGAGCGACACGACGGGCGCCTCCTGCTCGTTCGGGTACACGTCCGCCGCCTCCGGCGCCAGCGTGCCGCCGGCCAGCGCCAGGATCAGCTCCAGCGCCCGGCGAGCCGCGCGCTCCATGCCTTCCACGTCAACACCCCGCTCGAAGCGGTAGCTGGCGTCCGTGGACATGCCAAGCGCGTTGCGCGTGGCGCGAATGGACTTGGGATCGAACAGGGCGCATTCCAGCAGCACGTCCGTCGTGGATTCGTCCACTTCGCTGTCCGCGCCACCCATGACACCCGCCACGGCCACGGGCTGCTGCGCATCCGCGATCACGACCATGCTCGCCGACAGGGTATGCTTCTCGCCGTCCAGCGTGACGATCCGCTCCCCGGCCTGCGCACGCCGCACGCGGATCTCCGGCCCGTTCAGTCTGTCCAGGTCAAACGCGTGCAGCGGCTGGCCGAGCTCCAGCAGCACGTAGTTGGTCGCGTCCACCACGTTGTTGATGGGGCGGAGCCCGGCCGCGCGCAGTCGACCGGCCAGCCATTCGGGGGACGGCCCTACACGCACGTCACGCACGACGGCCGCGATGTAACGCGGGCAGCCGGAGGGATCTTCGATCCGCACGCCCACGCCATCCACGGTGCCGGCATCCCCGGTGCGCCGGTATGTCAGATCCGCCGCCTGCGCCGCCGTGCCGTCGTCGTCCGGGATCGGCGGCAGGACCAGGCCCGCCACACCGTCGGGCGCCAACTCCCGGGCCACGCCGAGATGGCAGAGCAGGTCGGGCCGGTTGGGGGTGACGTCCACCACGAGGCGCACGTCATCCAGGCCCAGCGCGTCGATCAGCGGCTGCCCGGGCCGGAAGTCGCCGCGCAGCTCCATGATGCCCGCGCGGGCAGCGTCGCGCCTACGTGCGCGAACGGGTACAGGGCGCCCTCCTGCACATTCGGGGCGCCGCACACCACCTCCACCGGCTCGGCGCCGGCATCCACGCGACAGACCGAGAGCCGGTCCGCGTCGGGATGCGCCCGTGTCTCCAGCACGCGGCCCACGACGATGTCGCCCAGGCCCGCATCCAGCGGCACCATCTCGTCCACCGGCGCACCGTACATGGCCAGCCGCTCGGCCACCCGCTCCGGCCCATCATCCAGGGACGGCGCCAGCGCCTTCAACCATCGGTAGCTGATGTCCATGGCGGCCCCCTACCCGAACTGCCCGAGGAACCGCATGTCGCTCTCGTAGAGGATGCGGATGTCCGGGATGCCGTAGCGGATCAGCGCGATGCGCGCCGGGCCCATGCCGAACGCCCAGCCGGTGTAGCGTTCCGGGTCGTAGCCGACGGCCTCGAAGACCGCCGGGTCCACCATGCCGGCGCCCATGATCTCGATCCAGCCGGTCCCCTTGCACGTGCTGCAGCCGCTGCCGCCGCAGATCGTGCAGCTCACGTCCACCTCGGCGCTGGGCTCCGTGAACGGGAAGAAGGACGGGCGGAAACGCGTCGTCGTTTCGGGCCCGAAGAAGCGGCGCGCAAACTCCGACAGCGTCGCTTTCAGGTCCACGAAGGTGATGCCCTCGTCCACCGCCAGGCCTTCGATCTGCTCGAACGCCGGAGCGTGGGACGCGTCCCACGTGTCACGGCGGTAGACCATGCCCGGCACCACCACCCGCACCGGCGGCTGAAACGCCTGCATCGTACGCACCTGCACGGGCGAGGTGTGGCTGCGCAGCAGTATGCCGTCGGCGAGGTAGAACGTGTCCGCCATGTCGGCGGCGGGATGATCCAGCGGCGTGTTGAGCGCGACGAAGTTGTGCCACTCGGTTTCGGCTTCGGGCCCTCGTGCCCGCGTAAAGCCCAGCGACGCGAAGATGTCGCAGATCTCGTCCACGACCAGCGTGACCGGATGCCGCGCACCCGTCCACTGCCCGCGGCCCGGCAGCGTCAGATCGGGGGCGACGCCATCGCGGGCCGGGCCGGCGGCCAGCTGCTCGGCCCGTTCGGACAGCATCGCCTGCACGTTCTGCTTCACCTGGTTCGCCCGCGCGCCCACCACCGGCCGCTGCTCCGCGGGCAGCTGCGACAGACCACGCAACACGCCCGTCAGGCGCCCGTCCTTACGTCCCAGCAGGCGGACGCGGATCTCTTCCAGGGCGTCCGTCGTGTCCGCCCCGCCGATCTCCGCCGCCGCCGCCTTCTCCAGCTCGTCCAGCTCCTCGACCACGTTCGCTGCCATCATCGGCCTATGGATGCACCGGCCCCCCGACCCGGGTCCGGATCAGGGGGCGCGGTTCGGTACGCCTGCCTACACGGTTCAATCCAGCTTTGCCCGGGCTTGCTCCACCACGGCCGTGAACGCCGCAGGGTCCCGGACCGCCAGATCCGCGAGCACCTTCCGATTCACTTCCACACCCGCCAGCTTCAGGCCGTTCATGAATCGCGAGTAGCTCAGCCCGTTCTGCCGCGCCGCTGCGTTGATCCGCGTGATCCACAGCCGCCGGAAATCCCGCTTGCGCTGCTTGCGGTCCCGGTACGAGTACTGCCAGCCGCGCTCGACCGCGTTCTTCGCGATCCGCCACAGCTTCGATCGCCCGCCCCAGTACCCCCGCGCGGCCCGGAAATAGCGCTTCTTCTTGCGGTGCCGCGGCACCGCCGTCGTCACCCTCGGCATCGCTCACACTCCTCCGAGCAGACGCTTGACACGCCGCTCATCCGCCTTCTTCACCATCCCCGCCTTGCGCAGGTGCCGCTTCCGCTTCGCCGACTTCTTCGTCAGGATGTGGCTCTTGCCCGCCTTGTGGCGCTTGATCCTGCCCTTGCCGGTCACCTTGAAGCGCTTCGCCGCGCCTCGGTTCGTCTTCATCTTCGGCATGTCCTGCCTCCCACCTGTCTACTGCCCGCCGGCTATCGCCGCGGGGCTATGATCATCGTCATGTTGCGACCTTCCATGCTTGGCTCGGCTTCTACCTTGCCGACATCCTCCAGCGCTCCGGCAACCTGCTGCAGGACCTCCAGACCCAGCTCCGGGTGCGCCATCTGGCGACCGCGGAACATCATCGTCGCCTTCACCTTGTTCCCTTCCTCCAGGAACTGGCGCGCATGCCGAACCTTGAACTCCAGGTCGTGCTCCTCGATGCCCGGCCTGAACTTCACCTCCTTGACCTGGACCTGGTGCTGCTTTTTCTTCGCCTGCCGCGCCTTCCGGGCCTGCTCATACTTGTACTTCCCGTAGTCCATGATCCGGACCACCGGCGGCCTGGAGTTCGGAGCGACCTCTACCAGGTCGAGACCCTGTTCTTCTGCGGCGGTCAGCGCTTCTTCAACGGGCAGGATGCCCAGCTGTTCTCCATCCACGCCGATGACCCGGAAAAAAAGAGACCCGCGCTGTCGGGTCCCGACGTCACGAAGGCATCTCCCGCGCGCAACTCGCACGCGGCGGCCGTTCGCTGAACCCGGCGGTACCGCCGAAGCGGACCGAAAGGTGGGGAGTCGTGCCTCGCTCCCACTTCCCTTATTGTGAGGCGGAAGATAGTCCCGCCGCAACTACGCGTCAAGCACTGTCGCGGCGTTTCTCCCGCACTTCCTCGCTCAACCGCGCGACGAAATCCCCGCGCGGCATCACGTCCTGCTTGCGGCCGGCGCCGTGCCGGCGCACGGCCACCGTCCCGGCCTCGGCTTCCCGCGCGCCCACTACGGCCATGTAGGGCACCTTCTGCGTCTCGGCGTCCCGGATCCGATAGTTGAGCGTCTCCGACCGGTCGTCCAGCACGACGCGCAGGCCGGCGTCCCGCAGCTCGTCGGCGACCGCGGCCGCGGCGTCTCGCAGGTCGTCGGTGATGGGCAGCACCCGGGCCTGCTCCGGGGCCAGCCAGAGCGGGAACGAGCCGGCGAAATGCTCGATCAGGATGGCGATGAATCGTTCGAAGGAACCGAAGATGGCACGATGGATCACCACCGGCCGGTGCTCCGCGTTGTCGTCGCCCACGAAGCTCAGGTCGAAGCGCTCCGCGGCCGCGTAGTCCAGCTGGATCGTGCCCAGCTGCCAGGTGCGGCCCAGGGAATCGGACACGTCGAAGTCGATCTTCGGGCCGTAGAACGCCCCGTCCCCCGGCTTCAACTCGTAGTCCAGGCCTGTGGCCTCCAGCGCGGCGTGCAGGTTCTCCTCGGCGCGGTCCCACATGGCATCGTCGCCGATGCGGTTGGGCGGCCGGGTGGCGAACTTGGCGGCGTACGACAGGCCCAGCGTCTCGTAGAAGTAGCGCACCAGGGCGACGAGGCGGCTCACCTCGTCGCTCACCTGTTCCTCCGCCAGGTAGATGTGGGCGTCATCCTGCTGGAACTGGCGCACGCGGGTGAGCCCGCCCAAGGCGCCCGAAACCTCGTTGCGATGCAGCACGTCCTGGGTGGCGTAGCGCAGCGGCAGCTCTCGGTACGAGCGCTTGTCGGCGGCGAACATGAGGTGGTGCGAGGGGCAGTTCATGGGCTTGAGCCCGAAGTCGTGCTCCCCGGACTCGCTGTCCAGCACCAGGAACATGTCATCCCGGAACTTGGCCCAGTGACCCGACAGCTCCCACAGCGCCTTGTTGTACATGAGGGGCGTCTTCACCTGCATGTAGCCGTTGCGATCCAGCGTGCTGCGCATCCACTCGCCCAGCTCGCGGAAGAGGGTGGTGCCGCGGTCCGTCCAGAACGGCGCGCCCGGCGCCCAGGGGTGGAACATGAAGAGGCCCAGCTCCCTGCCCAGCTTCCGGTGGTCCCGTCGCTTCGCCTCCTCCATTCGCTCGAGGTAGGCGTTCAGGTCCTTGTCGCTGAACCAGGCGGTGCCGTAGATGCGCTGCAGCATCTGCCGGTGCTCGTCCCCGCGCCAGTATGCGCCGGCCGTGTTCAGCAGCTTGAAGTGTTGCACCAGCCCGGTGCTGGGCACATGGGGCCCGCGGCACAGGTCCAGAAACGACCCGTCCCGGTAAACGGTGATGACTTCGTCCGAGGCGAACTCCTCCAGCCGCTCCAGCTTGAGCGGATCGTCCCGGAACAGCTCGCGCGCCTCATCCACGTCCACGACCCGGCGCTCGAACGGCGCGTCCTTCTCCGCCACCTCGTGCATGACCGTCTCGATGCGCTCGAGCTCCTCGGGCGTGAACGGCTCGCTCACGTCGAAATCGTAGTAGAAGCCGCCCTCGATGGCCGGGCCGAAGCCGATGTTGGCCTTCGGCCGCACTTCGCGCACCGCCGTCGCCAGGACGTGGGCCGCCGAGTGCCGGAGCACCTCCAGCGCTTCCGGGTCCTTGCGGGTCAGGATCTCCAGGTGGACATCGTCCCCCAGCGGCCGCATCAGGTCGATCACCTCTCCGTCCGCCTTCGCAGCCACAGCCGCACGGGCCAGGCCGGGGCCGATACGCTTCGCCACGTCCCCGGCCGTGGAGCCGGAAGGCACCTCCATGACCGATCCGTCAGGCAGATGGATCCGAAGATTGTCGTTCTTCGCCATGATCGCTCGTTCACACCGGAAAACGAAAAACGGCCCTCCCTGCGGGAGAGGCCGCGTGCGATCCGTCCGGGAACCTGGTGGAGGCTCAGCAGCCTCCGGGCACGCGCCCCCCCGCCCGCCTGCACTGGCGGGTCGTCTGCGTGGTGGTGAACGTGCGGATTCCCATTCGGCCGATCTCCATTCGAGTGCCCGAACATAACTTGCGCCTTTCAGGCGGTCAATGCCGCCCCCACTGGTACGTACGGGCTTCGCCTTCTACCTTTCGGACCCCGGAACAAACCTGGACAATGGCACAGATGCCCATGGACGTGAGTGGAGAAGCACTCGCCGGCCCTGCGCCGACGCGCATGCTGGAGGCGTTGGCGTACAATCTCCGCTGGTCGTGGCGGCCCCGAACGATGGACCTGTTCAGGGAGCTGGACGAGGCGATGTGGGAAGAGACGCGTCACAATCCCGTCGCGCTCATCCGGCGCATGGAGCCGAGCCCCCTCGAGGCGGCGCTGGCGGATGCGGAGTTGGGCCGCCGCGTGCGGGAAGAATGGGACGACCTGCAGGCGTACCTGGGAGCAGCGGACACCTGGTTCGACGAGCACGCGCCGGGCGCTGCGCGGCCCCTCACGGCATATTTCTCGGCCGAGTACGCCCTGACCGAGTGCCTGAGCATCTATTCGGGCGGTCTGGGCGTCCTGGCGGGAGACCACCTGAAGTCGGCCAGCGACCTGGGCGTTCCACTGGTGGCCCTGGGCCTGCTGTACCGGGAAGGGTACTTCCGCCAGACGGTCACCGGATCCGGCGACCAGGTGGAATCCTACGAGCGCCTGGACGCCGACGCCCTGCCCCTCAGGCTCGAGTGTCGCGAGGACGGCGAACCGGTTACGGTCGCCATCGCGTTTCCCGGCCGCCAAGTCTTCGTGCGCATCTGGCGCGCCGCAGTGGGACGGGTGCCCCTATTCCTGCTGGACACGGACCATCCCGGCAACAGCGTGGCAGACCGCCGCATCACCGCCCGGCTCTACGGCGGCGACAAAGACATGCGCATCCAGCAGGAGATCGTTCTGGGCGTCGGCGCGTTCCGCGCCCTGCACGAGCTGGGCATCCGACCCGCGACCTATCACATGAACGAGGGCCACTCCGCGTTCCTGGGCCTGGAGCACGTGCGGCACCTGGTGCACCAGGGCGTGCCCTTCGAACAGGCCGTGGAAGACGTCGCCGACCGCAACATATTCACGACCCACACGCCCGTTCCCGCCGGGCACGACCGGTTCACGCGCGAGCGCATGGCGCAGTACTTCACCGTTTTCGCCCGCGAGATGGACCTGCCCCTGCCTCGCCTGCTGAACCTCGGCCTGGAGCCCGACGACGGCGACGACGCGCCGTTCTCCATGACCGTGCTCGCCCTCAGGCTGTCTCGGTACCACAACGGCGTCAGCAAGCTGCACGGAGCCGTCAGTCGCAAGATGATGCGCGGGCTGTGGCCCGACGTCGAGGTGGATGACGTGCCCATCGGCTACATCACCAACGGCGTCCACTTGCCCACCTGGATCGCGCCGTCCGTCCAGCAGGTGCTGGACCGGGAGCTGGGAGCCGACTGGCGGCGGCAGGGTGGCAGCCGGGAATCGTGGAGCCGGATCCGGCACATCGACCCGGACGCCCTCTGGCGAATGCGCAACGACGCCCGGCGGTCCCTCGTGGAACACGTGCGCGAGCGCCTCGTCGCCCAGGTCCGCCGCCGCGGCGGCACGCCGGCTCAGCTCGAACGTGCCGGCGAGGTCCTGGATCCCGACATCCTCACCATCGTCTTCGCACGCCGCTTCGCCACCTACAAGCGCGCCACGCTACTCCTGCACGATCGCGCCCGCCTCGACCGGCTGCTCAACCACGAAGAACGACCCGTGCAGATCCTGTTCGCCGGCAAGGCACACCCGAGGGACGAGCCCGGAAAGGACCTGATCCGACAGATCGTGCGCCTCGTACGCCAGCCGCGCTTCCGCAACCGCATCGTGTTCGTGGAAAACTACGACCTCGACATCGCCCGCAGTCTCGTCCACGGCGCCGACGTATGGCTCAACAACCCGCGCCGTCCCCACGAGGCCAGCGGCACCAGCGGCATGAAGGCCGCCGTCAACGGCGCGCTGAACGTCAGCGTGCTGGACGGCTGGTGGGATGAAGCATGGCAGGAAGCGGTGCAGAACGGCGACCGCATCGGCTGGTCCGTCGGCGAGGGCCTCGAGCCGCAGGACGTAGGCGGCGAAGCGGCCCTGGACGTCATCGACGCCCACGACCTGTTCCGCACCCTCGAAGAAGAGGTCGTGCCCTTGTTCTATCAGCGCGACCACGGCCGGCCCACGGCGTGGCTCGAAATGGCGGCGACCGCCGTCGCCACGCTGGCGCCCGCCTTCAGCGCCCACCGCATGGTGCGGCAGTACACGGAGCGATACTACCTGCCCGCGGCTTCACCTACCACGGCCTCCCCGTCCGCCACCACCCCGCCGGCGGGTAGCAGGTAGCAGGTCGGAGGTCTTCGTTCGGACGGATTCGGGCGGGACTGCCGGCTGCACGGCGCTCCGGATCGCGGAGACCGCAGGCTTGGCGGGAATGCACGACTCCCCGCCGGCATCGCCGACGGGGAGCCATGAACCTGCGAACGCCCGGCGTTCGGACGGGAGAGCCAAACGCCCCCGCCCCCGCCCGCGCCTGCTGCTCTAATACATTCCACCCATGCCGCCACCCGGCATGGCCGGAGCCTTCTCCTCCTCCGGCTGCTCCACCACCACGGCTTCCGTGGTAAGCAGCAGGCTGGCGATGGACGCGGCGTTCTGCAACGCCGTGCGCGTCACCTTGGTCGGGTCGATGACACCGGCCTCGACCAGGTCCTCGTACACATCCGTCTGCGCGTTGTACCCGAAATTGCCCTTCCCTTCGCGCACACGCTCGACCACGATGGAGCCTTCCTTGCCCGCGTTGTTCGCGATCTGGCGGATCGGCTCCTCCAGCGCCCGCAGCACGATCTGCACGCCGATCTGCTCGTCGGCCGCCTCAACCTCGAACTTCTCCAGCTTCTTCTTGGTCCGCACCAGGGCCACACCGCCGCCCGGCACGATGCCCTCTTCGACCGCCGCGCGCGTGGCGTGCAGCGCGTCCTCCACGCGGGCCTTCTTCTCCTTCATCTCGGTCTCGGTGGCCGCACCCACGTTGATCACCGCCACCCCACCCGCCAGCTTCGCGAGCCGCTCCTGCAGCTTCTCGCGGTCGTAGTCGGACGTGGACTTGTCGACGGCCACCCGGATCTCCTCGATCCGGCCCTTGATCTTCTCCGAATCACCCGCGCCATCCACCAGCGTCGTGTTGTCCTTGTCGATGACGATCCGCTTCGCCTGGCCCAGATCGCCCACCACCGCGTTCTCCAGCTTGAAGCCGACCTCTTCCGAGATCACCTGGCCGCCGGTCAACACCGCGATGTCCTGCAGCATCTGCTTGCGACGATCACCGAAGCCCGGCGCCTTCACCGCCGCCACCTTCAGCGTGCCCCGCAGCTTGTTCACCACCAGCGTCGCCAGCGCCTCGCCTTCCACGTCCTCGGCGATGATCAGCAACGGCTTCCCCATCTGCGCCACCTTCTCCAGGATCGGCAGCAGGTCCTTCATCGCGCTGATCTTCTTGTCGTGGATCAGCACCATCCCCTCCTCGAGGACGGCCTCCATCCGCTCCGGGTCCGTTACGAAGTACGGCGACAGGTAGCCACGGTCGAACTGCATGCCCTCCACCGTTTCCAGCGTCGTCTCCAGACCCTTCGCCTCCTCCACTGTGATCACGCCGTCCTTGCCGACCTTCTCCATGGCATCCGCGATCAGCTCGCCGATCTCCATGTCGTTGTTCGCCGAGATGGCGCCGACCTGCGCGATCTCCTTCTTGCCCTTCGTCGCCGTCGACAGCGCCTTCAACTCCCCCACCACCTTCTCCACCACCCGGTCGATGCCCCGCTTGATGGCCATCGGGTTCGCACCCGCCGTTACGTTCTTCAGCCCCTCGCGGAAAATCGCCTGCGCCAGCACCGTCGCCGTCGTCGTGCCGTCACCCGCCAGGTCGCTGGTCTTCGTCGCGACTTCCTTCACCATCTGGGCGCCCATGTTCTCCACCGGGTCGCTCAGCTCGATCTCCTTCGCCACCGTCACCCCGTCCTTCGTGACCGTCGGAGAACCGAACTTCCGGTCCAGAACCACGTTGCGACCCTTCGGACCCAGCGTCACCTTCACGGTGTCCGCCAGCTGGTCCACACCACGCTGAAGCGCGGTCCGCGCCTCCACGTCAAAATGAAGATCCTTCGCAGCCATGGCTGCTCCCTCCTCGCTAGCGTGTAATTATCGTTCGCTCGTCGCCATCACTTGCCCAACACCGCGAGCACATCCGACTCCCGCAGGATCAGGTACTGATCGGCACCCACCGTGACCTCCGTGCCGCTGTACTTCCCGTACAACACGCGGTCCCCCTTCTTCACCTCCATCTCCACCCGCTTGCCGTCATCCGTCATCCTGCCCGGTCCCACCGCCATTATCTCACCCTGCTGCGGCTTCTCCTTCGCGGTGTCCGGGATGTAGAGCCCGCCCCGCATCTCCTCCGTGTCTTCCAGGGCCTTCACCACGACGCGATCCGCCAGCGGCCGGATCTTCAAAGCGGAAGCAGTCGCCATAGCGCCTCCTCCTTCTCATGAGTGCAGTAGTAGTTGACTTCGAGGTCGTCAATTAGCACTCGATATCGCTGAGTGCTAACAACTCGCCGCATTCTACGCGATCTGTCCGGCGGTGTCAACGGAGTGCCGCCGCGCGAGCGGCCGGGTGGGACACATCGCGTACGACGCTCCCAGTTAGCAATGGCCGTGCCAGTCTGCGCCGGTCAAAATGACGTGCTTCGGAAGCCGGCCTGCTGCCGATCTGGCGCCGGTCGGGCAGCCACGGCGATCGCCGTGGCTGCAGGTAGCAGGTGGCAGGTAGCAGCTTCGGCGTTCGTGGGGTGGTCCTGTTGGCGGCCAGTGCACAACGTTGGTCGCGTCGGCCTTTCGAGGTGCACGAGTGGAGTCGGCGTTTCCGGCCAACGTGGAACGTTCGTCGCGTCAGCCTTTCCGCGTGCGCGGGTGGTGTCCGCGTTACCCGGCAGCGTACAACGTTCGTCGCGTCAAGTCCTGCCCTGGCCGGAAACGGAACCTCCCCGCGAACGCGGAAGCTGCCACCTGCAGCCGGCGCGGCCGAAGGCGGCGCCGGCGCCCTAGGCTCGCAGGTGTTCGAACGCCAGAAGGATGCCCTGGAGGGTGAGGAAGGGCTCGATCCGGTCGATGGAGCGGCAGTGCGGTGCGACGAGGGGTGCGAGGCCACCGGTGGCGACCACGAGGATGTCGGGCGCGCCCCATTCCTCGCGGATGCGGCGGACGATGCCGTCGACGGCGTCGACGGCGCTGAAGAAGATGCCGCTCTGGATGGCGGTTTCGGTGCGCCGTCCCATGACGCGGGTGGGCTGGTCGATGTCGACGCGGGGCAGCTTGGCGGTGCGGCGGATGAGCGTTTCTGCGCCGGTCTGGATGCCGGGCGTGATGACGCCGCCGCGGAAGACGCCGTCGGCGCCGATGCAGTCGAAGGTGGTGGCGGTGCCGAAGTCGACGGCGATGGTGTCGCGGGCGTAGAGTCGAGCGGCGGCGAGGGTATTGACGATGCGGTCGGCGCCGACGGACAGGGGCTCTTCGACGTCGAGCGTGATGGGGAGGCCGGAGCGGGCGTCGATGACGGCGACGTCGGCGTGCACATAACGCTGGCAGGCCTCGACGATGACGGGTGTGAGAGGCGGCACGACGGAGGCGATGCCGGCGCCGGCGACGGCGTCGGCATCGACGCCGGCCTCCCGCATGAGCGAGCGGAGCAGCAGGCCCATCTCATCGACGGTCCGTTCCGGCCGGGTGCCGATGCGCCAGTGGGCGTGGAGCGTCTCTTCATGGAAGAGGCCGACGACGGTCTCGGTGTTGCCGACGTCGAGGGCGAGGATCATGGGAGGCTCCGGGATTCGGGTCGGGGTCATGTGTCGGTAACGATGCGAACGGTGCCGGCGTGCACGAGGCCGGGCGTGCCATCGGGTCGAACGACGCGCAGGGCGCCGTGCACATTGATGCCGTCGGCACGGCCGGCATCCAGCCCGTCGACGGTGACGGCGTGGCCGCAGAGCGCGTCGCGCCCGGCGAGTCTGCGGAGCATGTCGTCGTCCAGGGCCCGGGAGACAACATCGCGCAGGTCGAGCATGCGGGCAACGAGCGACTCCGCGACCGAAGCAAGCGCCACCGAGCGGCCCAGTGCCTGAGCCAGCGAGGTGACATGGGGACGCAACTCTGCGGGCCAGTCGTTGGGGCGCTGGCGCACGTTGACGCCCACGCCGGCGATCACGCGCCCGCCGGCGGCGGTCATGCTGGCCTCGCAGAGGACGCCGGCGACCTTCCTGCCGTCGAGCAGCACGTCGTTGGGCCATTTGATGGTGCAGTGCGCCCCGA
>JARRJS010000111.1:15771-27886 GCA_037388885.1 Gemmatimonadota bacterium | reverse complement strand
ACACCGGAACGACCCCTCCTGTTCCTGAAGCCTCCTTCCGCCGTCATCGGGCCGGGTGACCCCATCACCTGCCGCCGGACTCGCAACAGGTGGAGCACGAAGGCGAGATCGCCGTGGTCATCGGGCGGCGTGCGCGCCATGTCCCGGAGGTGGAAGCCATGGCCGTCGTGGCCGGGTTCGCCGCCCTCAACGACGTCACCGCCCGTGATCTCCAGCGCGTGGACAGCCAGTGGTCGCGGGCCAAGGGCTTCGACACGTTCTGTCCAGTAGGTCGGCCCGGCGCGGCGCCGGGTGATGACTGGCGCGCGTTGGAAGTGGAGTGTCGCGTGAACGGCGAGGTCCGACAGCACGGCTCGGCGACAGACATGGTCTTCGGGGTCCCGACACTCATCGCGTATGTATCACGCATCATGACACTGGAGCCCGGCGATCTGATCGCCACGGGAACGCCGGAAGGCGTGGGTCCGCTCGCGCCCGGTGATGTCGTGGAGGTGGAGCTTCCGGGCGTGTCCAGCCTATCCAACCCGGTGGCGACGCAGGAAGGCTGAGCATCATGCCATCTCTGGCTTCGCGTTTTGACCGCCTGCCCCCCTACCCCCTGGCGGACGTGCCGGTGATCCGCAGGGAGCTGCGGGCCAAGGGCGTGGATGTGATCGATCTGGGCGCAGGCGACGCGGACCTGGCTCCGCCACCTGCGGCCATGCGCGCCATTGCGGAAGCTGCGGCGGACCCGGCCATGAGCCGATACCCCTTCCAGCTGGGGCTGCCAGGGTTCCGCGAAGCCGTTGCCGCCTGGATGCGCAAACGCTTCGACGTGGAGGTAGACCCGTACCAGGAGATCCTGCCGCTCATCGGATCGAAGGAGGGCCTTTCCCACCTGGCCCTGTGCTACGTGGAAGCGGGCACGACGACCATCGTGCCGGATCCCGGCTACCAAGCCTACCTCGGGGGCACCGTGCTGGCGGGCGGCGAACCGCATCTGGTGCCGCTGCGCCCCGAGCACGATTTCCTGATGCCCCTGGAGACGATCCCGGACGACGTCGTTCGCCGGGCACGCATCCTGTACCTGAACTACCCGAACAACCCCACGGCGGCGTCGGCGCCCACGTCCTACCTTGAGCGCGTAGTGGCGTTCTGCCGCGAGCACGACATCGTGCTGGCGTACGACAACGCATACAGCGAGATCGCATTTAACGGTTACCGCCCGGCGAGCATCTTGCAGATTGAGGGTGCGCGCGAGGTCGCCATCGAGTTCCATTCCCTGTCCAAGACGTACAACATGACGGGATGGCGCCTCGGTTGGGCGGTGGGCTCTCGCGCGCTGGTGTCCGCCCTGTCCCGGGCCAAGACGTTCGTGGACACGGGGGTGTTTCTCGGAGTGCAAGCGGCGGGGCAGGCGTGTCTGGAGTGTTACGACGACTGGGTGCCGGGCAACGTGGCGCAGTTCCAGGAGCGCAGGGATGCGCTTGCGGCAGCGCTGGACGCCCAGGGCTTCGAAGTCACGGTCCCGAACGCCACGATGTACCTCTGGCTGCCGGTCCCGGGCGGTGCATCGGAACCGTTCGCCCGGCGGGCGCTGGTGGAGCAGGGCGTCGTGATCATGCCCGGCGCCGCGCTGGGCGCGGGAGGCGAGGGGTTCTTCCGCGTCGCCCTCACCCAACCGGCAGGTCGGCTGGTAGAAGCCGCGGAGCGTCTGGGGCAGCTGCTCTGAGAGGAACAGGCGCCGTGGCGAGGGTTATTTACCGGGCGTGAACACCTCCACCGCCGTCGAGCATCTGCGCCCCGAGGCGCCGCCAGAACCGCCGCGCCCGCCGGTGCGACGGACGCGGCGGCGGCGCATGGATCCCGACCGGGCGCTGGCCATCGGCGTTGCCGTATCGGTGGTGTTGCACGCCCTGGTGTTCCTTGTGCTGAGTCGCATCTTCCTGGTCCCAACGCCGTCCGTCTCGCAGGGCCGCGTAGTCAACCAGCCCACGCGACTGCCGGGTATGCAGGTGTTCAATATCGCGCCGACGCAAGGCGCGCCGGCCATCGAACCCACCGTTCCACGCCGACAGGTTCGACCTCGGGCTCCGACGCAGCCGTCGGCCCCGGTCACACCGTCGCAGCCGGCCGGCGAGGCGTCGCAACCGGCACCGCTCACCCCTGCGGAGCGCCTGCGGCCCCGCATGGGTGACGCGCGCATCTGGGCGCCGATCCAGATCCCCGCGCTTCCAGAACGACCGCTCACCATCGAGGACGTGAGGGCGCGCATCGCGTCGGAGCTCCGGGCGTTGAACGACTCGGCGGCGGCCGCGCAGGCCGAGGCGGCCAGGGGCACCAACTGGACGATCAAGGACAAGAACGGCAACGTCTGGGGCATTACGCCGGGCAAGCTCCACCTCGGCAAGATCACGCTGCCCCTGCCGTTCTCGCTGCCGCCGGCGTCCGGCGAGGTCGGCCAACGGGAGGCGGATTGGTCCGCCATCCACGGGCAGGCGGCGCGGGAAGCCGCGCGGGAGAACTTCAAGGCCCGCGTCAAGGCGATCCGCGAGCGGAAGGAAAAGGAGCACGAAGAGAAGCTGAAGAAGGAGAAGGCGCAGAAGCAGGCGCCAAAGCAGCAGACGCCGCCGCCATCCAGCGGCCCGCCGCCGCCCTGATCGCGCTCCGCGGGGTCGCATCTCATTCCACCCGTGAACGCCCGTTGTGGGCGTCCTTCGCCTCCCGAAGGACGCGGCGTGCCGGCGTGTCCGGCACCGTGTCCGGGGCACGATCAATGCAATATCGGAAGGGTGGGGCAGGGTGGCCGGGGTTCCCCGGGCGCTGTACTATCAATCACGATCCCCGGGAGGATGATATGCGCGTTTTGGGCGACAACGTCCGATGGGACGTCGAGGACTGGCGTACCCGCCTGGCGGCGGGCGCGCTGGTGGGACTTGCGGCGGGCGTGGGCGTGCTCGTCTTTCGGCGCTGGCGGGACGTCGCGGCAGCCGTGGCACCGGCCCGCTGGGGGCGTACGGCGCAGTCCGTCCGCGGACTCCTGCGGCGCGAACAGGGCCTGGATGCGGATGATGTAGCCGTGGTCCAGCTCGCGGACGGCATCGTGGAGCTGTGGGGCTCGGTGCGCAGTACGGAGGACGCGCGCAGAGCCGTCGCCGTTGCGCAGCGCGCCGAAAACGTCCGCACCGTGCTGAACCGGCTACGCGTCCAGGAGGTGGAAAGCCGCCTCGGCGAAACGCGTCGCCGTTTCGATGAAGGCGCCGCGGACCTGCACGAGAGCCATTGGCACTCCACCGGCCGGGGCATGAGGCGCAAGCGCGGTAACGGCCGGGCCGGCACGGCGGCGGAGGCCTGAGAAGCGGGACACGGGAAGCGGAACGCGGGGTCAGACCTCGGGAGCGGGGTCCGCGGCCCCGCCGGTCGGCGCAGGTGCCTGGACACTCCGGTAACGTGCCGTGCCCGGCGTGGGAAGAACCCGCGCGGTCCGGAACGTCTGCTCAACGCGACGAACGCGCGTTGATCCCGCTTTCGTTCTTCGCTTCCCACTCCCCCGCTGTTGAGCTTTTCCCCCGCCTTGGCTAAGCTATAACGTTTCATTTCCAGCGTTTCGGAGCATGATGACGGAGCCACTGTCGAAGCAGTACGACCCCGCCGCCATCGAGGGTCCGCTGTACGAGCAATGGCAGGACAGCGGGTACTTTGACGCGGACCCGGACGCCGTGCTGCGCGGCGACCGGGAGCCGTACGTGATCGTCATCCCGCCGCCCAACGTGACGGCCGTGCTTCACATGGGCCACGGGCTGAACAACACGTTGCAGGACCTGCTGATCCGCTGGAAGCGCATGCAGGGCTACGAGGCGTTGTGGCTGCCGGGCACCGACCATGCCGGAATCGCGACGCAGAACGTGGTGGAGCGGCTGCTGGCAAAGGAGGGCAAAACCCGCTACGACGTGGGACGGGAAGCGTTCGTCGAACGGGTCTGGTCGTTCGTGGAGCAGACGGGCTCGACCATCCTGCAGCAGCTGCGCGCCATCGGGGCGAGCTTCGACGAGTCGCGTACCCGGTTCACGCTGGACGAAGGACTGTCGCGGGCGGTGCGGGAAGTCTTCGTGCGCCTGTACGAGGACGGCTTGATCTATCGGGGCAACTACATCATCAACTGGTGCCCGCGTTGCCACACGGCCCTATCCAACGAAGAAGCGGAGCCGGAAGAGACGGACGGACGGCTGTACCACCTGAGGTATCCCCTGGCCGCCCACCACCCCGATGGGGAGACCGGTTCCGCTCCTCCCACCACCTCCGGGGAGACCTCTTCCGCCCCGCCCGACCCTTCCGGGGAGACGGGGGGAGCGGGGGAATTGCCCACTCTTCCCGATGGCCGGCCGTACCTCGTGGTGGCCACGACGCGGCCGGAGACGATGCTGGGCGATACGGCGGTGGCGGTGGCGCCGGGCGATGCGCGCTACGAGTCGCTGGTCGGGCAGCGCGTGGAGTTGCCGCTGACGGGTCGCACGATCCCCATCGTGGCGGACGAGTGGGCAGACCCGGAGTTCGGCAGCGGCGCGGTGAAGGTGACACCGGCGCACGACCCGAACGATTTCGAGATCGGGCAGCGGCACGGCCTGGACGTGCTGGACGTGTTGACGACGGAAGCCACACTGAACGACAACGCGCCGGAAGCGTTCCGCGGCCTGGACCGGTTCGAGGCCCGGGAACGGGTGCTGGCGGCGCTGGAAGCGCAGGGCCTGGTGGAGAAGGTGGAGCCGCACCGCCACGCGGTGCCGCACTGCTACCGCTGCGGCACGATCGTGGAGCCGCGGCTCTCGGTACAGTGGTTCGTGAAGATGAAGCCGCTGGCGGAGCCGGCGCTGGAAGCGTCGCGCAACGGCGAGGTTCGCTTCACGCCGGAGCGCTGGGCAGAGGGGTGTGAGGAGATCGTGGTGGCCCGGGAGACGCCGGAACGCTGCCCCACGTGCGGCGGGACAGAGCTGGAGCAGGACCCGGACGTGCTGGACACCTGGTTCTCGTCGTGGTTGTGGCCGTTCTCCACCATGGGCTGGCCGGACGACACGAAGGACCTGGCGGCGTTCTACCCGACGCAGACGCTGAGCACGGCGCCGGAGATCCTGTTCTTCTGGGTGGCTCGCATGATCATGGCGGGGCTGCGGTTCCTGGACGAGGTGCCGTTCACGGACGTGCTGCTGCACGCCACGGTGCGAGACCATCACAACCGCAAGATGTCCAAGTCGCTGGGCAACGGCATCGACCCGCTGGACGTGGTGGAGCGCTTCGGCGCCGACGCGCTGCGCTACACCGTCGTGGCGGGCGCGGCCATCGGCACGGACATCCAGCTCAACTACGAAGACCTGGAAGAAGCGTTCGCGCCCGGCCGCAACTTCGCCAACAAGCTGTGGAACGCAGGCCGCTTCGCGCTCATGAACCTGGAGGGGCACGCGATCCGGGCCGTGGACGACATCGTCGACGAGCTGGAGCCGGCCGACCGCTGGATCCTGGCGCGGCTGAACGCCACCATCGCCGATGTGACGCGGCACCTGGACGCGTTCCGCGTGCATGAGGCGGCGGACGCGGTGCACACCTTCTTCTGGTCCGAAGTAGCCGACTGGTACCTGGAGATGCTGAAGCCGCGCCTCTACGACGACGCGCCGGAAGCCAGCCGGGCCGCAGCGCGCGCCACCCTCGTGGAGGTGCTGGACGGCGTGTTCCGGTTGCTGCATCCCATCATGCCGTTCGTGACGGAGGCGCTCTGGCTGCGGCTGCCGTGGCCGCAGGGCGTGGAGCGCGAGCCGTCGCTCGTGGTGGCGCGCTGGCCCGAGGCGCGAGCCGACCGGGACTGGTCCGCGGACGTCGAGCGCATGCAGGCGCTCCAGGAGCTCATCGGGACGGTGCGCACGCTGCGGGGCGAATACGGCGTGCAGTCAGGTCGCAAGATCGGCATCGAGCTTACGAACGTGCCGGCGCGGCTGGACGAGGCGTTGCAGGCCGAAACCCGCGCGGTACAGCGTCTGGCGGATGTGGAGGCCGTGGAGCGCGTGGACGGCGCCGACGGTCGCGCGGGCGCACACGCTGTGTTGCGGGACGGGGCGGAACTGTTCGTGCCCCTGGAGGGTGTCATCGACGTGGTGCGCGAGCGTGCGCGCCTGGCAGACGAGATCCAGCGCATGGAGGGCCTGCTGAAGGGCACTGCGCGACGCCTGGAGAATCAGGACTTCGTGAGCAAGGCGCCGGAGGACGTGGTGAGCCGCGAACGCGACAAGAAGGCGAGCCTGGAGGATCAGCTCGAGCGCCTGCGGCGCAAGCGGCGGTCCCTGGAGCCGGGCGTGTCGTGATGCGAAAAGCGTGGTCGCGCGGCTGGCTGGCGCTGCTGGGCGTCGGCCTGGGCTGCGCCAGCGCGCAGGCGCCGCCGGGCGGGGCGAGCCAGACCGCTCGCCGCCCTTCGTCATCGGGGCCGTGCCCGAACCCATGTCGGTGCCCCCGGACGGCTTCGATCACGATGTCGTGATCCGCTTCAACGAGCGGATCAGCGAGAAGATGGGCGAGGTGGAGAACATCGACGATGCCGTCTTGGTCTCGCCCCACACCGGGCGGCTGAAGATCCACCGCGGCCGCAGCTCCCTCAGCATCCACGAAGACGGCGGCTGGAAGCCGGGTTACGTCTACCACATCTACGTCCGACCGGTGCTGGAGGACCTGTTCGGCAACAAGATGCAGGAGCCCATTGACCTGATCTTCTCCACCGGCCCCCCGATCCAGAACACCGTGCTGGGCGGCATCGTGGAGAGCCGCATCGACGGCAAGCCGATGGCGGACGCCCGGATCGACGCGACGCTGCACAGCGATACGGCCACGTACCTTGCCATGAGCGACACCGCCGGCTTCTTCGAGCTCCGCTATGTGCCTGCCGGCACCTACCAGGTCGTCGCGTTCCAGGACCGCAACCACGACGGCAAGCTCGATTTCCCGGAGCCTGTGGACACCGCCGCCGCCGACCTCGCCGTCAATGACACCGCCATCATCACAATGCCGCTGCTGCCGGGCGACACCACGCCCGCACGGCTCGTACGCGCCGAGGCGGAGGACAGCGTCACCGTGACCCTCACGTTCGATGACTACCTGGACCCGGACCGACCCGTCGACGGCTCCGTAGGGTTCTATCTGTTGCCGGACAGCACGCCGGCGGGCGGCGGCGAGATGCTGCACCCGTTCGAGCTGAAGGCGCGCAGGGCCGCGAAAATGGCGGCGGACAGCGCGGCGAAAGCGGCGGCGGACAGCATGGCCGCGGACAGCGCCCGGCGCGCGGGTGTGGACACCACGAAGGCCCGGAAGGCGCCCCCACCGGCCGGGCCGGACACCCTGCCCGGCGCCTTGCTGGCTGCCCAGGCCGCGGCGCGAGAGGCGCCGCCGGACACCGCGCAGCAGGACACGGCGAAGCCGGCGCCCCTGCCGAGCCACGACGTCGCGGTGGTGCCCACCGCTACGCTCCTGCCCGACACGGTGTACGCGGTCGTGGTCCATGGCGTCACCAACATCAACAACCTGCCGGACGGAGGCGGGTCGGTACGCTTTCGGACACCGAAGCCGCCTGCGGACACGACGAAAGCCGACAGCCTGGCCGCGGATTCCGCGGGCATGAAGCGGGACACGATTCCGCCGGACACGGTCCCGCCGGACACGATCCCGCGAGACACGGTCCCGGGCGACACGGTGCAGGGTCTCGCGGGGCCGCAGGCGGCCGGTTCGGTGCGCCACGCGCCGCGCGACACCTGGCTGCGGCGTTTCCTGGGTGCGGGAGCGCGACCATGAGCGACGCGCGACGCCGCATTCCGGCAGTGGACGCGCTCCTGGGCGCGCCGGCGTTCGCGCCGCTGCTGGAGCGTGCGTCGCGCGGTCGGGTGACGGCGGCGCTGCGGGCCGTGCAGGCGGAGCTGCGACGGCGCCTGACGTCGGGTGACGCGACCCCGGACGGCATCGAGCAACCGGACTGGTATGCGGAGCACACGGCTGCGCAGCTGAGTCGCATGGACCGGCCGTCGCTGCGCCCCGTGATCAACGCTACGGGCGTGGTGCTGCACACCAACCTGGGACGCGCGCTGCTGCCGGAGCCGGCACGGGCGGCGATGCAGGCGGCGGCGACGTCGTACTCCAACCTGGAGTACGACCTGGACGCCGGCACGCGCGGCTCCCGCTACGACCACTGCGCGCAGCTGTTGCGGGAGCTGACGGGCGCGGAAGCCGCCCTGGTGGTGAACAATAACGCGGCCGCGGTCGTGTTGGCGCTCAACACGCTGGCGCAGGGCCGGGAAGCGGTGATCAGCCGGGGTGAGCTGGTGGAGATCGGCGGGTCGTTCCGGGTGAGCGAGATCATGGCCCGCAGCGGGGCCGTCATGCGCGAGGTGGGCGCCACCAACCGCACGCACCCGGCGGACTACGAGGCCGCCATGAGTCGGGACACGGCGGTCATCGTGAAGGTCCACCGCTCCAACTTCCAGCTCACGGGGTTTACCGCCGAGGTGAGCGTGCCGGAGCTGGTGGCCCTGGGCCGGCGCGTGGGCGTGCCGTTGCTGCATGACCTGGGTTCGGGGCTGCTGGCGGACCTGTCGCCCATCGGCCTCACGGGCGAGCCGACGGTGGCGGACGCGCTGCGGGTGGGCGCCGATATTGTCACGCTGAGCGGCGACAAGCTGTTGGGCGGGCCCCAGGCAGGCATCGTCCTGGGCTCGGACGAAATCGTCGCGCGCATGCGCCGTAATCCACTGTGCCGGGCGTTCCGGGTGGACAAGCTGACCCTGGCTGCCCTGGAAGCCACGCTGGCCCTTTACCGCGACCCGGACACGGTGCTGGAAACCGTGCCGACGCTGCGCATGCTGGCCATGCCGGCGGAAGCGGTGCGCCAGCGCGGCGAGCGGCTGGTCGAGGCGCTGACAGAGGCGGGCATCGCCGCCGCCGTCGTGCCCGGCGTCTCCACGGTGGGCGGTGGCGCGTTCCCGGGCGCCCAGCTTGCCACGCACCTGGTGGCCATCGACGGTCCGGCGGATTCGCTGCACGCGGCGCTGCGCGCCGGCGAGCCGCCCGTCGTGGCCCGCATCGCCGACGGGCGGCTGCTTCTGGACCTGCGCACCGTCCTGCCGGAGGACGATGCGCGCCTCGTCGATGCCCTGCGCCATGCCCGCTGAGCTGCGACCCGGCGCCTTCCTGGACCGGGACGGGACGCTCATCGTCGAGCGCCAGTTCCTGGCCCGGCCCGACGACGTGGAGCTGATCCCCGGCGCCGCGCAGGCCCTGAAGCGCCTGGCCGACGCCGGCTTCGCCCTCGTCCTGGCCACCAACCAGTCGGGGATCGGGCGCGGGCTGTACGGCGAGGCGGACTACCGGGCGGTGGAGGCACGCCTGGCGGACCTGTTGCGAGACGAAGGCGTGAGGTTCGACGGCGACTACCATTGTCCGCACCACCCGGACTTCACCGGCCCCTGCAACTGCCGCAAGCCCGCGCCGGGCCTCTTCCTGCAGGCCGCCGACGAGCTGGGGCTGGACCTGGCGCGGTCCGTGTACATCGGCGACCGGCTGCGGGACGTGCTGCCCGGGCTGGAGCTGGGCGGGCGCGCGTACCTGGTTCGCACGGGATACGGGCGGACGGAAGCATCATCGGCGCCCGATGGCGTGGTGGTGGTGGATGACGCGCTGGATGCTGCGCGGCAGGTAATCGGCGCGTAGTTCCGGGGGTGTTCACGCGGTGACACCGTTCGACTACAATTACCGCGTACGACGAGGTGGGTGGGGGAGGAACGGGCAACCACAGAAAAGCCTTTTTGAACGATATGGCAACGAGAGAACGGGCCTACAACTCCTTCGGGATGGCCCAGCGACAGTTCGACAGAATCGCGGACATGCTGGACATGGACCAGGGCACACGGGACCTGCTCCGGCAGCCGCTTCGAGAATACGCCTTTGCAATCCCCGTACGGATGGACGACGGCCGCATGCGGGTGTTCCGCGGGTTCCGCGTCCAGCACAACGACGCCCGGGGTCCCAGCAAGGGCGGCATCCGTTTTCACCCGCAGGAGACGCTGGACACCGTGCGTGCATTGGCCATGTGGATGACGTGGAAGTGTGCCGTGGTGGACATCCCGCTGGGCGGCGCCAAAGGTGGTGTGGTGTGTGACCCCCACGACTTGAGCGACCGGGAGCAGGAGCAGATCTGCAGGACGTGGGTGCGCCAGATCGCGTCGGATGTCGGCCCGCTGCGGGACGTGCCGGCGCCGGACGTGATGACGTCCGCGCAGCACATGCTGTGGATGCTGGACGAGTACGAGGTGCTGCAGCGGACGCGGCAGCCGGGGTTCATCACGGGCAAGCCGGTGGGCATGGGCGGCTCCCTCGGGCGCATGGAGGCCACCGGCTACGGCGTCGTGTTCACGATCCGGGAGGCCCTGAAGCAGCTGGGGATCCGCGCGGAGGACACGCGGGCGTCCGTCCAGGGGTTCGGCAACGTGGCCCAGTTCGCTATCGAGCGGTACACGCAGATGGGCGGCACGGTCACGTGCGTCGCGTCCTGGGATCAGAAGGAGCAGGCGGCGTTCGCCTTCCGGAAGACGTCGGGCATCGACCTGGAGGAGCTGCGCGGCGTCACCGACCGGTTCGGCGGCGTGGACAAGGAGCGGGCGCGGGAGCTGGGCTACGAGGTGCTGCCCGGCGACGACTGGTTGGCGCAGGACGTGGACATCCTCATCCCGGCCGCGCTGGAGAACCAGATCAACAGCTCCAACGTCGACCGCATCCCGGAGCGGGTACGCATCATCGCCGAGGGCGCCAACGGGCCCACGGCGCCCGAGGCGGACGAGCGCCTGCACGACCGCGGCGTGCTGGTGATCCCGGACCTGCTTGCGAACGCCGGCGGCGTGACCTGCAGCTATTTCGAGCAGGTCCAGAGCAACATGAACTACTACTGGGAGCGGGACGAGGTGTTGGGGAAGCTCGACGTCAAGATGACGGGCGCGTTCGCCGCGGTGAGCGACCTGGCCCGGAGCCGCAACCTGTCCATGCGTGACGCCGCATATACGATCGCCGTGCACCGCGTGGCCCGGGCCTGCAAGGACCGCGGCTGGGTCTGAGTCCATGAGCGGCGGGGCATCACTCGATAGGATCCTTGGCGCGCTGCAGGAGCGTGCCAAGGAGCTCCGCTGCCTGTGCCGCGTGGAGGAGATCCTGGACGGAGGTGGGCGGGAGGAGGACGTCCTGCGCGCCGTGCTCGCCGCGCTGCCCGACGGATGGCAGTTTGACGAAGTCTGCGTGCCGTGGCTCAGGATCGGTCGACAGGTCTTCGCCCCCCGGGGCTTCGCGCCCACCGAATGGGTATTGACGGAGCCGGTGCGGGTGCGGTTCGATGCAGTGGGCGAGCTGCGGGTCTACTACACGGAAGATCGGCCGCTTTCGGCCACGGGCCCGTTCCTCGAGGAGGAACGGCAGCTGCTGCGGTCCGTCGCGGAGCGCATCGGTGACTATCTGGCGGAGGGGGCGCCTGCCGATGCCGCCGAGGGAGACCGTCGGCCCCGATGGCGCACCGTGATCGATTTCCTGGATCGCACGGATCCGCACCTCTCCGGATGGCTCGCCCGCAAGATGCTCAACCATCTGCAGTGGAAGGGCATCCTCGACGCGAACGACATCGACTACCCCGCCGACGAGGCCGAGCTGGAGGGCGAGTCCAACCGTCCGCTGCCGCGGCTGCCGGAGCCGGGCGTGCCGGTAGCCGCCGTCTTCGATCTGGCACAGGCGTACTGCAGCGAGGAGGAGACGCTCTATTTCCTGCAGTCGTGGGTGGCGCAGGACCGGGCCTCCTTCCTGACCCACGTGCTGGAGCGCCAGAGTTCCTCCGTGCGCGAGATCGCCCGCGCGCTGGAACGCTTCCACGGACTGACCGTGGCGGAAAGCGACCTGCCCAGGTCGCTCCAGACGATGCTGCGGGTGGCCCTGCTGCGGCGGTTCTTCAGCAACGAGATCGAGTTCATCAACGCCGGCAAGGACCTGACCACGCTCCACGACTTTCATGTGCTCAGCCAGCGTTTGCTGATGTGCGTGGACAGCCACGGTGGCCTCGGCGGCAAGAGCGCCGGGTTGTTCC
>JARRJS010000111.1:0-15738 GCA_037388885.1 Gemmatimonadota bacterium | reverse complement strand
CCGACCTGCTGGCCGATATCCGGGTGCCGCGCACCTGGTACATCGTATCGGACGCGGTCTACAGCTTCATTCGCTACAACAGCCTGGAAGAGGTCTACGACCAGAAGTACCTGGACCTCGAGGAGATCCGGCAGCAGTACCCGCACATCGTGCGCGCCTACAAGAACTCGCGGTTCCCGGCGGAGCTGCGGAAGGGCCTGTCCGCGGCGCTGGACGACCTGGGCGACCGCCCGCTCATCGTGCGCAGCTCCAGCCTGCTGGAAGACCGCACCGGCGCAGCGTTCTCCGGCAAGTACCGGAGCCTGTTCCTGGCCAACCGGGGATCACACGAAGAACGCCTGCGCGCACTCCAGGATGCCGTGGCCGAGGTCTACGCGTCCATCTTCAGCCCGGACGCCATCGAGTATCGCGCCGAGCGGAACCTCCTGGATGTCCACGAGGAGATGGGCATCATGATCCAGGAGGTGGTGGGACGGCGCGTCGGCCGGTACTTCATGCCGGCCTATTCCGGCGTCGCGTTCAGCAACAACGAATTCCGCTGGTCACCGCGCATCAAGCGGGAGGACGGGCTCGTGCGCCTGGTCCCGGGCCTCGGCACCCGCGCGGTGGATCGCACAAGCGACGATTATCCTGTCCTGCTCACACCCGGCCAGCCGGGCCTGCGGGCAAACGCCACCGTGGAGGAGGTCGTCCGCTACGCGCCGAAGCAGATGGACGTGATCGACCTGGACGCCAACGCGTTCGTCACCGTGCCCGTGGACGTCGTGCTCCGGGAGTGCGGCAACGAATTCCCCGTGCTGCGCGACATCGTGTCCATCCTGGACGACGGACGGCTCCGTCGGCCCACCGGACTCGGCGTGGACCCGGAACACGACGACCTGATCGTCACCTTCCAGGGCCTCAGCGAGGCCACGCCGTTCATGAGCCGCATGGCGACGCTGCTCCAGACCCTGCGCACCCACCTCGGCTGGCCCGTCGACATCGAGTTCGCCTGCGACGGCGACCACCTCTATTTGCTCCAGTGCCGGTCCCAGAGCCGCGCCGATGAAGCGCGGCCCGCCGACATCCCGCGGGGGTTGCCGCCGGAGCGCGTCCTGTTCACCGCACACCGCTTCGTCTCGAACGGCAGGGTCCCGACCATCACCCACGTCGTCTACGTGGATCCGGAACGCTACGCCGAGCTCGCCGACCCCCAGGACATGCAGGACGTCGGCCACGCCGTGAGTCGGCTCAACAAGACACTCCCTCGACGCCGGTTCATCCTCATGGGGCCCGGCCGGTGGGGGAGTCGCGGCGACATCCGGCTCGGCGTCAGCGTCACCTACTCCGGCATCAACAACACCGCCATGCTCATCGAGATCGCGCGCAGGACCGGACAGTACGTGCCCGACCTCTCCTTCGGCACCCACTTCTTCCAGGACCTGGTCGAGGGCGATATTCGTTACCTGCCGCTTTATCCCGATGAGCCCGGCTCCGTGTTGAACGAGGCTTTCTTCAGAGAAGCGCACAACCTGCTCCCCGAGCTGGTTCCGGAATATGCCCAGCTCGACCACGTGATTCGCGCCATCGACGTGCGGGAAGCCACGGGCGGCGATGTCGTGCGCGTCCTCCTCAACGGCGACAGCGATGAGGCCATCGCGTTTCTGGAGCCGACGTGATATCGTGCACGGGCACGGTCGCCGGGCCGATACCGTCCGCCGTGCGGGGCTTGACATCACTTGCGTGTCCGAAATACCATTTTCAAGGAAACCCGGCGCCGGGGCCGGGGTATCCCGGGCACGCGATGAGCACGAAAACGACCTGAGGAGGAGTGAATGATCATCACCGTCACGCCGAATGCGGCGGCTGAGGTGGAGAAGTTCATAACGGAACAGGGCTCTCCAGATGGTGCGGGTCTGCGGGTCGCCGTGTTGCCGGGCGGTTGCTCGGGGTTCCAGTACGGCCTCAACATCGAGGACGAGCCGCAGGACGACGACGAGATCATCGAGACGAACGGGCTGCGCCTGTTCGTGGACCCGTTCAGCGGGCAGTACCTGGACGGCGTCGAGATCGACTACGTGACGACCATGATGGGCGCCGGCTTCACGTTCAAGAACCCGAACGCGACGGGCGGCTGCGGCTGCGGGAGCTCGTTTACGGCCTGAGCGGCGCCGTTGGCGCCGCCCGGGACGCCGCGCCTTTGGCGCGGCTGGGACGGCGCCCTTAGGGCGCCTAGGACGTGCGCCTTCGGCGCACTAGGACGCGGCGCCTGCGGCGCCGCTAGGTTGGCGGACTGCCGGGTGCGGGCGAGAACGGGGGCTTCGGCCCCTTTTTTCGTGTGCATAAGCGTGGCCCACGACGATCCTAGCGGCGCCGGATCAACTGGCGCCCCGTCCCAACACCTTCGATACGTACCAACCTTCCGCCCCGCGGGTCAGCTCGAGCTTGTACCAGACGAGCTGCACGGTCCGGCCGGAGTTGTGCCACCACGCCACCTCGACTTCACCGCGGGCTCCATCCAACGCGGGTGGAGACATGCGCACGACCACCGTGTCGTCGGGCAGGGAGCAGATCTTCGGCCATTGGGGTTCGGGAAGGCATGACAGCAGCGCATCGAGGCGGCCCGCCTCGAAGCCCATGGTACGGCGAGCGGACTCGAGGATATCCGGGGCGAGTGCCGGATGATCGCCGAGCGGGTCGCCATCGAGGACCAGGCGTGCTTGAGCGTGTTCGTCGGCGACAATCTCTCGTACGTACCGAAGAGCCGCCTCGACCGGCTTCATGTCCTGAGCGGATGCATTCGCAGCGAAAGCTGCCTCGCCAGCGATGGCCGTGGTGGAAATGCAGAGCGAGACCATCGTGGTGCGCATGGTCACGGCTTCTCCCCAGCGAAACGCCAGTCGTTGAGCCAGTTGGTCTCGCGAGGGTCCGTGCGCAGGGCGGCGTTGTACTCGGCTTCGGCTCGCTCCGGCAGGTTCAGGTAACGGTAGACGTCCCCGCGGATGCTGAGCTGCGTGGCCTCGTAGCGGCGTTGGACGCGGGCGGCGACGGCGGCCGTGGCCGAGTCGGTGTCCCCGGTGTCGACCAGGTAGGGGAGCACGCTTTGCCGGACCTTGGAGAGCCGGATCGTGTTCTGGAGTGTGTACTGGTCCGCCACGAAGTAGGCGAGGGCGGGGGTGAACTCCAGGATCGGGTGGTCGTCCGTGTTGACGGGCACGTCCTTCACGTACTTCGCCAGCGCGTCCTCGCCCATGAGGAACCAGCTGAGCAGGTCGTAGGCGTCCCGCACGCGGAACTGCGCCAGCTCCTGCCGGACGCGCTCGTTTTGCAGCTTCCGGCTGACGGCACGGAAGTCGATCTGCAGCGGCTTCTTCGTGCCCAGGAGGATGATGTGGCGGCGCTGGGGTGTGAACCACAGCGTCGTGTGGGGGAACGCTTCCATGAAGGTGCGGGCGACCATGCGCATCTCGAAGTCCGACACCAGGTGCACGGGCAGCCACTGGGCCACGATGCCGTCGTCGGAGAGGTGCCGGTTCAGAAGGCGATAGAAGTCGAGAGCGTAGAGGCTGCCGTTGCCCGCCATCTTGGGCGATGTGGCATCGACGGAGATGACGTCGTACGTCCGGTCGGTGACCAGGGCGTAGTTGCGGCCATCGCCCAGGATGAGATTGTACTTCGGTCGGCTCAGCACGCCGTGGTTCACGCTCGGGAACCATTTCGCGGCCCGGATCACGGCCGGCACCAGCTCGACGCAGTCCACCCGCTGGACGTCGTACTGCAGGACGCCCCAGGACGTGCCGCCGGCGCCGAAGCCCACGATGTTGACGCGTGGCTTGGCGACCCGACTCAGCAGTAGCGGCAGGTGCGCCAGCGCCTTCTGCGCTTCCTGGGCACCGACGGCCGTGCCGGCCACCGGGAACCCGCTGATGCTCACGGTCCGGTCGCCCCGGATGTCTTCGTACACCTTCACGGTGGCGCCGATGCCTTCCTCGTAGGAGAGCACCCGTTGTTGCTCGATGCCCTCGTAGTACGACGTCAGCGTGCCGAACCCGCGGGGCAGCAGCAGTGCGCCGGTACACACGAACACGGCGCCCGGCCCGGCCACGGCAGTCAGCCGTGTGCGGCGCCGCAGCAGCGGGTCGGCCAGGACCAGAACGACGCCGATGACCACGTTGATGGCTGCCACCAGCGCGATGGCGTCCTGCACGCCGATGAGAGGGATGAGCAGGAAGCCCGCGCCGACGGAACCGAAGACGCCGCCGACCGTGTTGACCGAGTAGACCTTCCCAAGCGCCGTGCCCACCCGGTCCAGGCTGCGGGTGTAGATCCTGGCCGCCAGCGGGAACGTCATGCCCATGAGCACCGTGGGCACGAGCATGACGGCGAGGCTCTTCACGAACCGGAGGCCCACCCATTTCCAGGGGAGCATGGCGTCGGGGGCCGCGTGGGCCATGCTCTCGAACACCGGCGTCAGGTGCGCCAGAATGGGGATGGCCAGCACGGCGGACAGGCCGATGGCCAGCTCCAGGCCGCCGAGCCACGAGAAGAGCTTTTCACGACGGTCGATGAAGCGGGCCACGATCACACTACCGATGGCGATCCCCACCAGGAACGCCGCCAGGATGGTGGTGAAGGCGTGGGTAGAGTTGTCCAGGAAGAACACCAGTGCCCGCGTCCACAATACCTCCAGCGCCAGCGCGCAGAAGCCGGACACGGCGATGGCCCACAGCACCAGCCGCGCCAGGCCCGGCGAGGCAACATGTGCCGCCGCGCCCGTGGTTCGGATGGCTGCCACGTCCGCCGTTTCGCCGGCTGCCGTTTCGGCGACCGGCTCGCCGGCCTCCACCTCTGTCGCCAGGTCTGGTGTCGCCCCGTCGGGAACGGCTTCCCTCCCTCGTTCCAACCCTCGCGCCAGGGCAAGAACCGTCACGCCAAGGGCCAGGTTGACCACGCCGGCCACGTAGGCGGTCTCCTTCACGCCCAGCCACAGGATCAGGAAGAACCCCGCGGATACGGCACCTACCACGGCGCCGAAGGTGTTCACGGAGTAGAGGTGGCCGATATTGCGCGCCAGTAGGTCCCGCCGCCGGGCGAAGAACTTCACCATGACCGGCAGCGTGCCGCCCATGAGTGTGGCGGGAACGAGCAGCACCAGGAAGGACAGGACGAATCGGACCAGGTTCAGCGGGTAGTAGCCGATGTCGAACTGGCGCGCCACCCAGACGTAAAGCACGGTGAGGCCGGCGAACAGGACCGGCATGAGGAACGCGAACACCCCGATCCCCATTTCCAGGAGCGCGTAGAGCCGCAGCGTGTTCCCGCCACGGTCCGCTACGCGGCCGAAGTGGAAGCTGCCCAGCGCCAGGCCTGTGAAGAACGAGGCGAGGATGGTGCTGGTGGCGAAGGCCGTCGCGCCGAACACGAGGGTGAGCATGCGCATCCACACGACCTCGTAGACCAGCCCGCAGGCGCCGGACACGAAGAACAGGGCCAACAACACGGGTCGAACGCGAACGATTGAGCGAGAAATACGAACCTCCCGGGTGTCGAACTGCGCCCCCACCGCGATTCGCGGTGGGGGCCGTTCGCTATGCTACGATTTCGACCTGCGGGCTCGGGTCAGTGCACGCCGTTGGGCACTGCGGCCGTTTCCGCGCAGGTGAAGTTGGGGTTGTAGCGGCATTCGCTCGCCGGCACGGGCATGCACTCGTCGCGCACCGGGTCCGAAGGCCAGACGACCGTGCCGCCCTGGAGGAACGGGTGGTTCCAGCGCCTCAGGTCGAAGAGCCGGTGGCCTTCGATCCAGAGGGTGAGCTCCCGCTCCGCGTCCAGGATGGACCAGCCGTCGTCGTAAGCGTTGGGATACTCCAGCGCACCCGCCGTGGCCGGCTCCGTGATGGGCGGCAGATTGTAGAGGGCACGCACCTGGTTGATCTGGTTGGTGAACTCCGTCAGATCGTCGTGCCGGAGGGCGTATTCGGCCTCGATGAGCCGCGCCTCCTTCCCGGACAGAATCACGATGTCCGTCCCGTATTCCGGGTACTTCTCCTGTCGCCAGTGCGGCGTCTGGCCGTCAGCGCCCTGGGCGTTCTGACAGGTGCCGGTGACGTCACACTTGGTGAAGGGCGCCCTCGGGTCCGGCGGGTCGAACGATCCGGCATACGTCTGGATGGTCGACATCTCCGGCCGCTGGTGCGTCTCGACGTACACCACGTTGGTGTCGTCGTTGTAATCGTAGTAAGCGTACACGACGAAATCCGTCGGCACCTGGGCGGCATGCTGCTCCGCCATGTCCCAGTTGTCGAGGCCTACGTACGCCGACGCCAGGCCCGCATGGGCGGCTGCCTGATAGTATGGGCTCGTATCCGCCATGGCCAGCGTATTCTGGAAGGCGGTGATGGCCCGCTGGAACGCGGAATCGGGCGGCAGCAGGTTGCCGTATGTCCCGTCCGGATCCGAGTAGACCACCTGGCAGTAATTCTCGCCCAGGGCCTTGTTGGCCACGCCCTGGAACATGTACGCCCTGGCCACGTAAGGGTTGTTGTCGAACTGGTCGGGGACCAGCTTCTGGATGCGCGCGATGTGGAGATCGGCCATCCAGCGGGCTTCGTGAGCCTGGTCCCACACATACCCGACCTGGTCCTGCTCCGCGTAGCCGCGCCGGAACAGCCCCGTGTCCGTGTAACTCCCCGAACCGGCCATCTCGTCCGTGAGCCGCGCCACGTCGAACGACATCTCGTCGACGAAGTCGGACACGTCGGACGACAACCCGGTGATGAGCACCGGGATCAAAGCCGGGTCGTTCAGGTCATCATCCAGGATCTGGCCAGGGTTCTTGATGTCGAAGAGCCCCTGGCAACCCGCGGTGAACACCAGTGTCAGGATCGACACCCACGCCCCGCGGCGGAACATGCTCTGTATTCTCATGTTATCCTCCGTTCGCGGGTCAGAAGTTGAAGGTCAGGCTCATCATGAAGACGGCCGGCGTGGGTATGTTGTAATACTCGTACGAGCCGTAGCTATTGCCGGCGCCGCCATCCACCACCTCTGGGTCGACGCCCGGGAAGTCGGTGATGGTCAGGATATTCCGCGCCTGGAAGCGGACCGTCGCTCCCGTGAAGTTGGCGGGCAGGAACCGGTCCGGCACCCGGTAGCTGAGAGCCAGCGAGCGGAGGCGGAAGAAGTCGCCCTTCGTGGTCCACTCGCCGTAGGAAGCGCGGTTGTAATCACAACGGCCGCGCTCCTTGGCACTGATGTTGGATACATTGCCTGATTGCAGCGCGTCGAACACGTACTGACACGGTGCCCACTCCTGCCGGCGTACGTTCTGGCGCGCGATGGACGCTTCATGCATGTGCCCGCCCTGGAACTCCCCCAACCCGCTGAACGTCAGTCGCCGGAAGAGGGTCACGTCGGTGTGCAGGCCCCAGTTCACCGTGGGGATGGCCGGGCCAAGGTATTCCTCAGCGAATTCCGGGACCACGCCCATCTCGTTCGGGTTCTGCACGATGTCGCCGAACATGGCGTCCACGGGCCGGTCCTTGAGGCGCTCGTCCGTCACGGGCCCCAACGACACGATCTTGTTGTGGGCCTGGCTGTACGTGCCGCCGATGTCCCACGAAAGGTTCTCGAAACGCACGACAGTCGCGTTGGCCGAGAGCTCGTACCCCTTGTTCTCCACCCGGCCCAGGTTGGACAGAATCGCCTGCTCCGTGCCAATGGAGGTCGGCCGATCCAACCGCAGCAGGGCATCACGGGTGGTCTGTTGGAAGTAGGTGAAGTCGTAGCTGAACCGGCCGTCCAGCATGGACCCCTCGAAGCCGTACTCCAGCTCACGGGTCCGTTCCGGGCCGACCTTCGGGTTGCCCAGCTCTGACAGAATGACGGCCGGCTGCTGCGTGTCGCCGGAGGTGGACGCCCACGTGCGCTCCGCGGCGAATGGCGCCGGCGCGCGGCCGGACTCGCCCACGGCCGCTCGCAGCTTCATGGACTCCCACCACGACGGCCAGAACGAGTGGTCCGAGATGGTGTAGGCCGCGGAAACCTTCGGATACATGGCCAGACCGAAGTCCCGGCCGAAGGTGCTGAACCCGTCCCAGCGAGCGCCGAACGTTACGAAGAGGCGGTCCCGCCAGCCGAGCTGCTCCTGCACGAAGAACCCGCCGCTGGCAATGCGAAGCCAGTCCTCGCCCCAGACATCGGTCAACGTGCCAGACGTGATGAGCTTGTCGCCCGGGCCGGCGAACTGCTCGCCGTAGCCGTTCAGGCCCCAGGTGAATTCGTCATAGTACTGCGCGCCCCACGACAACGTGGACGCCATGTTGGGCACCGGCAGGGCGGCGTTCCAGCTACCCGCGTAGTCCACCGTCAGGTTGCGGTGCAGGGCCTGATCAACCTCGCGGTCGCCGCCCGGCGTGGAGTAGTAGCCCCACGGCCGCTCCTCCGTGTAGTCGGACTGCGAATAATCCATCCCGAGGTTCAACCGCTGCATCACGTTGGCGGTAGGCGTCCAGGTGATATTGGCCGCCGTGAGGAAATGGTCGATGAGCTGGTGCAGATCCATCTTCAGGATCGCCGAGTCGTCATGGCCCGGGGAATAGTCATGTTGTCCCCGCATCACGTTGAGCATGAACCCTTCAGCGTTGTCGCCGGAAGGGATCCAGGTGATGTCCCGCTTCGTGTACATGTTGCTCGAACGGACGGAGACGTTCTTCAACGGCTCGAACGTGAAGTTCACCCGGAAGTTCAGGTTGTCCTCGGCCTGCGGGGCGATGTTGCCCTGCTTGGCGCCCCAGCTGGCGGAGGCGTACCACGGTACCGTGTTGCCGCCGCGCACCGTGAGCGTGTAATCCTGTTGGTAGCCCTTGCGGAGCCACGTTCCGCTCGAGGGGCAGCCAGGCTGTGACGTGCAGTCGTTCACGTACAGGCCTGTGGGGTCCTCGCTGGGACCCACGTGGCCCACCTGGCTGAAGCCCTGGTCCGTGGAGAACGTCCAGGTCGGTGAGCCACCGCCTCCATTCTTCGTGAAGATCTGGATGACGCCCGCCGCGGCCTCGGTGCCGTACAACGTGGTCGCTGCGGCACCCTTTACGATCTCGATCCGCTCGATGCTGGCCGGGTCGATGTCGTCAAACATGGTGGCGCGGGCGCTCGCCTCATCGGAGTCCTGGTGGAGCCCGGTTTCCAGGCGCACGCCGTCCACGTAGATGAGGGGCCGCATGGAGCTGCCGGTCGCCAACGTATTCACGCCGCGCAGCAGGATTTGGGAGCCGCCACCCACCTGGCCCGACGTTTCCCGGATCACGAGGCCGGCGGCGCGGCCCTGGAGCACGTCGGAGGGTTTGGTGATGGGCTCGGTTGAGAGCTCGTCCGCCGTGATGGTGGCGACCGTGTTGCCCAGCTCACGACGACGCGCGTTACCGGCGGTACCCGTGACCACCACCGCATCCAGGGAGATGGCCTCCGTGTTCAGCTCGAAATTCGCCGTGGCGGCCTGCCCGGCGGTGACCGTCACCACCTGCGACGCCGTGGCGTACCCGAGTCGTGTGACCTCGATGGTCTGCGACCCGGTGGGGACGCTGAGCAGCAGGTACTGCCCCCTGACATTTGTGAGGGTGCCGATCCCGGTCCCCTGTACCACGATTTGAGCACCCACAATGGGCTCACCCGTGCTCGCGGCGGTCACAAGGCCGGTCACCTGTCCGGTCTGTTGCGCGAACGCAGGCGCCGCAACCAGGCCGAGGAGCATGAAGCTCGCCAGCATTGCTGCCCGACTTCGAACTACCCAACGGGCTTGCATCGCTTCACTCCTGGTCGTGGGAATGGCTCGCGAGCAACCGGATTGTTGCTCCGCGAGACGCCTTGGTTATCTTTGTCTGCAACCGCAGCATTACCGCGCCTTCCTAGTGCCGGGGGTTGCAGCCCCATGCGATATTCGTCGGTCGCCGTTCTGCTCCTTTTCGCCGTCGCGTGCTATCACTACATCCCCGCCGAGCCCGGCGATGTGACGCCCGGTGATCAGGTGCGCGCACGGCTCACCTCTGCGGGCGCCCAGGCCATGCGGTCCTATTTCGGTCCGCGCGTCAATAACGTGGACGGACCGCTGGTCCGCTGGGACGACAACGGGGTCAGCCTGCTTGTCGAGACGTACGTCACACGACCCGGTTTCCCGGCGACGACCGTCGCCGATACCGTCCGACTACCGCCGGGCCAGATGGAAGCGCTGGAACGACAGGTCGTCGACGTGCCGCGCACCGGCCTGGCCGCGCTGTGCGTGGCGGCGGCGGCTACGGCTGCCGTGCTGGCCACCCGGTCCTTCGGTGGAGCCGTCCACACGGAATCGCCACCACGCCCAGGGAATATCCTGGTGTTCCGGATCCCCTTCCCGTAGGGCACGGGAGTCAATCCGGTTTCAAATCCGGTCTGAATACGAGCTGCGGGTCGCAGCGGGGTGGGGTAGGGTGGGGTCGGTGGGAGGTGCGATCTGTCCTGGACGGACTACATCGCCCGTTGCCGTGGTGTAGAACACCGGGCAAAACGCCGACTGCCGGCTCGCGCTCCTGTTGCCGTTGACGGTTGTTTGCTCGACGATCTCGATTGACCGAGGGCTTCGGGCCGCCGCAATGCCTGCGAATGGCGGCCCACCGATACGACGAACAACATGTGAACGGAGCCTCATTGACCAGGGGAGCCCGTTGCCGGTGCCCGGCACGCGTCACTCCTTCTGAACGACGAGGCAACAGCAGAAGGCACCCTGGCGCCCGCACTATAGGGTCGCGGGTTGATGCAGGTCAAGACTCGCGGGAGCGGCGCCGGTGGCGCCGCTCAGGACGCTGCGCCTTCGGCGCGGCTAGGACGTGCGCTTTTCGGCGCACCAGGACGGCGCCCTTCGGGCGCCTGGGACGCGGCGCCTGCGGCGCCGCTAGGTTGGCGGGCTGCCGGGTGCCGGCGGTGCAAGGGAATTGGGGCTCCATCCACCTTATTCATGGCCATACGCGTGGTCCATGGCGGTCCTAGGGGGGTTGAAGGCCCCTCGTCCTGGCCGCCGGAGGCGGCGTCCTAGCGAGGCACGGGGCGTTCGCCCCGCGCCGCGCGTCCTGTGCGCAGCGCCCCTGGGCGCACCCCCGAGCGCGCCAGAATACCGCTTGGTCAATGAAAAAATGGTGCCCTCGACTGGCCCACTGGCGGGTGCGCCCCTACTTTGGCCCCATGAATCTGGACATCAGGACGTTTACGTCCATGGGCTGGGGGGAGAACGCGTATCTGGTACGGTGTCAGGCGTCGGAGGGCGTGTCGTCGGGAGCGGTGGTGATCGACCCGGGCGGCGAGGCGCCGATGATTGCGGATGCGCTGGAGGGGGAGGTGCTGGAGGCGATCCTGCTGACCCATGCGCACCTTGACCACATCGAGGGCGTGGCGGAGCTGAAGCGTCGCACGGATGCGCCGGTGTACCTGCATGAGGCGGATCGACCGTTGTACGATCGGGTAGCGGCGCAGGCGGCGGCGTTCGGCGTGGAGGTCGAGGAGCCGCCGCCTCCGGACGGGGCGCTGGCGGACAACCAGCAGATCCGCTTCGGCGGATGTTCGTTCGAGGTGCGCCACGTGCCGGGCCATTCGCCCGGGCACGTGCTGTTCTACGCGGCGGATGCGGGTGTGGCGTTCGTGGGCGACATCGTGTTCGCCGGCTCCATCGGCCGGACGGACCTGCCGGGGGGCGACTATCGGCAGCTGCTGCGGGGGATTCGGGAACGGGTGCTGTCCTTGCCGGATGACACGCGTCTGTACCCGGGCCACGGTCCGGACACGAACGTGGGACACGAGCGTGTGGGCAACCCGTTCCTGGTACCTCTTGAAGGCGGGCGCATGGCATGAGCGCACGTATCGGCGTATTCGCGTCGGGCGGCGGCACGAACCTGCAGGCGCTGCTGGGACACTTTAATGCAGGCGGGGGCGTGGGCGGGGGCACAGGTGCGGGTGCGGGGGTGGGGGTGGGGGTGGGGGAGGTCGTACTGGTGGTGAGCGATCGCGACGGCGCCGGCGCGCTGGATCGTGCGGCACGGGCGGGTGTAGCCAGCCGCGTGGTGCCGGTGCAAGGGCGCCCACCCGAAGATGTCGCCGCCGAAACATTGGCCGCGCTCGATGACGCCGGGGTCGAGCTCATCGCGCTGGCCGGCTACCTGCGGCTGGTGCCGGCGCCGGTGGTGGCGGCGTTCCGCTGGCGCATGCTGAACATCCACCCGGCCCTGCTGCCGGCGTTTGGCGGCAAGGGTATGTATGGGCACCGGGTCCACGAGGCGGTGCTGGAAGCGGGCTGCCGCGTCTCCGGTCCGACGGTCCACTACGTGGATGAGCGCTACGACACGGGGCTGATCCTGGCGCAGTGGCCGGTGCCCGTGCTGGCCGGGGACACGGCCGACACGCTGGCGGCCCGCGTGCTGCGGGTCGAGCACCGCCTGTATCCCGCTGTGGTGGAGCGGGTCGCAGGGTCGTTGCTCCGCTCCGGCGACACGGTGTCCGCCGAGCGCCTGGACACGTTGTTCGCCCTGCCGGACGACACGGGCTTCTCCCTGGCGGGACCGCCGTCGGTCGCGGAGGTCCGCCACGCGTTGGGGCACCGCCCGCGCGTTGCGCGAGGCGGACATCCCGGTGCCGGATGTCTCCGAGGTGACCGGCCACCCGGAGAAGATGGACGGGCGGGTGAAGACGCTGCACCCGGCGATCCACGCGGGCATCCTGGCCCGCCGCGAGGTGCAGGAAGATGCCGTGGCCCTGGAGCGCATGGGCTACGAGACCATCGACCTGGTGGTCGTCAACCTGTACCCGTTCCGCGAGACGGTCGCGGGCGGCGCGTCGTTGGACGAGGCCATCGAGCAGATCGACATCGGCGGCCCCACCATGATTCGCTCGGCGGCGAAGAACCACGCTTCGGTGCTCGTCGTCGTGGACCCGGCCGATTACGAGCGCGTTCTGGCGGCGCTGCGCGACCGCACCGTGGACGACGAGCTGCGCCGCGCGCTGGCGCTCAAGGTCTTCCGCCACACCGCCGACTACGACGCGGCCATCGCCGCGTACCTGGCGGAGCAGACCGCGGGAGGCGCGACGAGCAAGGCCGGCACGGTGGGCGGCGGCACGGCCGCGGACGCCACATCGGCCGGCGGCTTTCCCGACACGTTGAACCTGGTCCTGACCAAGGTGCAGGACCTGCGCTACGGCGAGAACCCGGACCAGGCCGCGGCCTTCTACGGCGAGGGCGGCGCGCCGGCCGGGACCATGCCTGCGCTGCGGCAGTTGCACGGGAAGGAGCTGTCGTTCAACAACCTCATCGACATCGATGGTGCGGTGCTGTCCGTATCGCCCTGGGCCGACGCCGAGCGCGTAGCGTGCGCTGTCATGAAGCACACCACGCCCTGCGGGCTGGCCGTGGGCGAGGACGCGGCGGATGCCTATCGGCGAGCGCTGGCCACCGATCCGGTGTCGGCCTTCGGCGGTATCGTTGCGCTGAACGTGCCCTGTACGGCGGAGGCGGCCGACGCCATGTCGTCGCATTTCCTAGAGGTCATCGTAGCGCCGTCCTTCGAGCAGGGTGCCCTCGACATCCTGACGAAGAAAAAGAACCTGCGACTCATCGAGTTGGCCGTCACGACGCCCGGCGAAGACGAGCTGGACTACAAGCGGGTGCGTGGCGGGCTGCTGGCGCAGCAGCGCCTGCGCCTGCGGTTCCCGGAGGACGACTGGCGCATCGCCAGTGAGCGCGAGCCCACCGAGGACGAGTGGCGCGACCTGCGCTTCGGCTGGCGCGCATGCGCCATGGTGAAGTCCAACGCCATCGTGCTGGCGCGCGACGAGCAGCTCATCGGCATCGGCGCCGGCCAGATGAGCCGCGTCGACGCCTCGCGCATCGCCGTCATGAAGTCGACGCCTCGCGCATCGCCGTCATGAAGGCCGCCGACCAGAAGTTCGACACCGCCGGCTCCGTCGTAGCGTCCGACGCTTTCTTCCCCTTCCGCGACGGCGTGGACGCCGCCGCTGCTGCGGGCGCCACCGCCATCATCCAGCCCGGCGGCTCCGTGCGCGACGAGGAGACCATCGCCGCCGCCAACGAGCACGGCATGGCCATGGTGTTTACCGGCCGGCGGGTGTTCCGGCACTAGAGGGCGCCCGCACATCGATGCTGTCTCCCGGCCCGGAGGACTTTTCCAGGTGCGGGTGCCGGTGCGGGTGCGGGACCCGAGCCCGAAGTGTCCCGCTTGCCTGCCCAGGTCCGTGCCCGTGCCCGGCCGTTCCGCTCATGCAGGGCGCGCCCGCCCCCTTCCAGACGCTTGCGCGGTTCGGACACGCACCCGGGCCCGCGCGCGCAAGCGGAATCACGGGAGACTTCAGGCAGGTGACTCGCACGGGCACCCGCACCTATGAAGCGACCTTTGTCAAGGGCGCAGACGTCCCGGGCCCGCGCACCTGGACGATTGCGGGTGGGATGCGAGTCACGTTGAACGGGGCGCCTGGGCATTCGCTCGTTCCGTTTCCCTGGATCCGACGTTCGGTTCGATCTTCCCTGCGAGCCTGTCCCGACTCAGGCACCTATGCGAGGTCGACGCCTCAAGATCTTTGATCCGAGCGGACCGGCCCAATCACCCGGAAAAGGTGGTCTACTGCGCCACATGCGAGTGCTGGGGCTCGGTCCTGTCCGTCGGCTTCGCGTCCGTGCCTTCCCCCCTCCAAGGCTCGTTATCTCGCAGCATCCGGTACACCACGCCGGCCAGCTTACGCGCCGCGGCCACGCGGGCCTTGCGCCAGCCCAGCCGTTGCTTGAGCGCCTCGTAGTGCCGGCTGACGGGGCTGTTCGGGGCCCGACGCACGTGTGTGGCCGTCGCCGAGACCAGCGCCAGCCGCACCCACCGGTTGGCTCCCTTCGGGATCGGTCCGTGGTTCGTGTGCCCGCCGCTGCTGGACGTCGTGGGCGCCAGACCTGCGTAGCTCACCAGCTTCTCGGGCCGCGCGAAACGCTCAATCGGCAGCAGTTCCGCCGCGAGCATCAACCCCCAGTAGGGGCCGATCCCCGGCACCGTCCGCAGCAGGCTCGCCGCCGGTACCGCCCCCGCCGTCCGCACCACCCGCTTGCCGATCTCGCGCAGCTGACGATCCAGCACCTCGATCAACTCCAGGTGGGTGCGCACCATCTCCCGCTGCTCCTCACTCAACTGCGCCCACGCCTCCGTCCGCAGCCACTCCCGCCCCTCCCGCCCCAGCAATTTCTCGCGCGCCACCACCAGCCGCCGCTCGTGCAACTGCGCGTGCAGCCGATTCACCAGTAGCGTCCGCTCTCGTACCAGCCGCGCATGATGCCGCACCAGACGCAGATGGTCCCGTTGCTTCCCCACCCGCGGGTGCGCCTCCGGAATCAGCCCCGACAACAGCATCCGCGCCAGCAGCCGCGCATCCACTGCGTCGTTCTTCTGCGCGCTGTGCGCGATCATCCGCAGATGCTTCGCATGTGCCAGGTGAAACTGCATCCCTTCCCCCGTCAACAACTCATGGATCCACGGCCACGCCGGGCACGTCTCCACCACCACCGCCAACGGCCGGTACGGCGCAAGCTCCGCCAGCAAGCGTTCCGGCTCCTCCGACCCCACCGTGCGCTCCATGACCAACGCTCCGTCCTTGTCCACCACCGCTATGCGCAGGTATCTTACGTGCGCATCGATGCCTACGTAGTACATGACTGGCCTCCTCGGCTGAGAGCCTGTGCCCAGGCCCCCCACC
>JARRJS010000110.1:0-10705 GCA_037388885.1 Gemmatimonadota bacterium | reverse complement strand
GTGCGCGTCGTGTCCGCCGACACCGACCGCGTCCCCGTCGACCTGGGCGCCTACTCCTCCCGCGAGACGTTCATGGTGGGCAACGCCGCGCTCCGGGCCGCCCGGACCCTGCGCAGGCAGATCACCGGCGCCGTGGCCCGGGCCTGGGACGTGCCGGAGAAGCATGTCGCCCTGGCCGGTGGCTGGGCCTTCGATGCCCGTGACACCGAGCGCAAGATGCCCATCGCCGAGGCGTTCAATCTCGCCGAGGCGGAACACGGCACGCTCCTGTCCGTCGGCCACTACAACACGCCCAAGGACGTCCACGGCGACTACCGCGGCGGCACCATCGGCGCCTCGCCCGCCTACTCGTTCACGGCGCATGTGGCGGAAGTGCAGGTGGACCCGGAGACGGGCGTCGTGCAGGTCCAGGACATCTGGATCGCCCACGACTGCGGACGGGCCCTCAACCCGGTGCTCGTGGAAGGCCAGATGGAAGGCTCCGCCTACATGGGCTACGCCGAAGCGCTCATGGAAGAGCAGATCTTCAAAGGGCCGGACGAGGGCAAGGAGGGCCTGCACAACGCGCCGTCGCTGCTGGACTACCGCATCCCCACCTCCCTCGATACCCCAGAGCTCCACGCCCTCATCATCGAGAGCCTCGACCCGGAAGGCCCTTACGGCGCCAAGGAGGCCGGAGAAGGGCCGCTGCATCCGTCCATTCCCGCCATTGCCAACGCCATCTTCGACGCGGTTGGCGTTCGCATGGATCGCCTACCGTTTTCTCCGCCCCGAGTCTGGCACGCGCTTCAGGTGGCAGGTAGCAGGTAGCAGCTGCTGCGTTCGTCACGTACGCCGGTTGCCGGCCAGGGGTGCGACCTTCGTCGTGGGCGCGTTCCGGCGTGAGCGGACTCCGGGCCGGGGGCACGATCTTCATCGCAACCCGGGACGGCCGGTGCCCTCGCCGTGGCGGCGTCGTGCTCCGCGAAACCACCCCCCGTCGCATCCCGTAAGACTCCGTAACGCGTACGCCGCGAAGGCAGGCGCTCAACCGGAAACCCTGACGCCACCGGAAAGCCAGGCGCTGCTACGTGCCAGCGGCGCCGGCCAGAGGCCGGGGCCGCGCCCCGCAGCCCGCGCGCAAGCGCGGGCGCCCTCTGTGCCGGGCGCCCTGTAACAATCGTACGACGCAGCTTGTGGATGCCCACAACGTTCAGTACGTTCTAAATCTTTCGGACGGCAGCCTGACAAAGGACCGGGACCAAGACATGGAAGAGGCCGAACAGAGATTCGTCGAACGGATGGCGCGACTGGCGGTGGAGGAGGGTCTGCCGCGGATCGGTGGCTATCTGCTGGGCTATCTGCTGGTGCATGAGGGGCGGTTTTCGCTGGATGATCTGGCGGGCGCGCTGGAGGTGAGCAAGGGGTCGGTGAGCACGAACGCGCGTTTGCTGGAGCGGGTGGGGTTCGTGCGGCGGACGACGGTGCCGGGGGACCGGCGGGACTATTACGAGCTGGTGCAGGCGCCGTGGGAGCACATGTTCGCGGTGGTGAAGCGTCGAATGACGCGATTCCGGGATGCGCTGGACGAGGGTCTGGCCATGCTGCCGTCGGACCGGGAGGCGAGTCGGGGTCGACTGGAGGAGTGGCGGCAGTTCTACGACTGCATGTTGAGCGAGATGGACGGCCAGATGAAGACGTGGCACGAGGAGCACGCGGAGGTGAACGGTGCGAGCGCGTGAAGGGCTTAGAGGGGAGCGGCATGTGGCGCTGACGCTGGGGTTCGGGCGGGTGCTCGTGGGGATGCTGTTGTGCGTAGTGCTGGTGCCGGTGCGTGTGGGCGCGCAGACGTCGCAGTTGGGCGGCGAGCGTGTACCGGCGGCGCAGGCTGCGGACACGCTGGCATTGAGCCTGGACGCGGCGTTGTCGCGTGCGCTGGGGCAGAGTGAGGAAGTGCAGCTGGCGCAGGCACAGGTGGACGCGGCGTCGGCTCAGGTGGGAACGGCGCGGTCGGCGGCGCTGCCGCAGGTGAGCGGCTCATTGGGGTATACGAAGACGTTCGCGTCGGTGTTCAACACGGGCCAGAGCTTCTCGGTGCCGGACTCGCTGCAGTTCAATCCGGACCCGAACGCGCCCATCGATCAGCGGGTGACGTACCTGGAGGACCACGTGCAGTCGGCGGCGTTCGCGAGCCTCGGACAGCTGTTCAGCAATCTGCCGTTCGGGCGAGAGAACCTGTACAATGTGGGGCTGACGGGCAGCCAGGTGCTGTTTGCGGGGGGGCGGGTGCGAGCGGCCATCAACGCGGCACAGGACGCGGCGCAGGCGGCGGATTACCAGCTGGACGAGCAGCGTGCGCAGACGGCGTACGACGTGAAGCAGGCATACTACCAGGCGGTGCTGGCGGGGGAGTCGGCGTCCATCGCGGCGGATGCGGTGGCGCAGGCGCAGGACTTCCTGTCGCAGGAGCAGCTGCGGCGGAAGGCCGGCCAGGCGTCGGACCTGGACGTGCTGCGTGCGGAGGTGGACCTGGAGAACCTGAAGCCGCAGGAAGTACAGGCGCGCAACGCGTCGGAGCTGGCGCAGCTGAACCTGAAGCGGCTGGTGAACGTGCCGCTGTCGAGGCCGCTGGACCTGACGACGTCGCTGGAGCTGGGCGCGGACGCTGGTCCGCAGCCGGAGGTGAAGGATGCGACGGCGATGGTGGATCAGCGTGCGGCGGTGCGTGCGGCGGAGAGCGCCCTGGCCGCGCGGCAGCAGCAGGTGCGGTTGGCGAAGGCGGCCTTCCTGCCGTCTGTCGCGCTGAGCATGAGCTACGCGCGGCAATCGTACCCATCGCAGCTGTTCAATTTCGATCAGCCGTGGCGTACGGACTGGACCGGCTCGGTGGCGGTGCAGCTGCCGTTGTTCAACGGCGGCCAGCGATTCGCGAATCTCCAGGCGGCGCGGGCGCAGCAGGACCAGGCGCGGCTGCAGCTGGCGGAGCTGCGGGAGCAGGTGGAGCTGCAGTACCGACAGGCGGTGGGGGAGGAGCAGCGTGCGTGGGCGCAGATCGCGGCACGGCGGCGCACGGTGGAGCAGGCGGAGAAGGTGTACAACCTGACGGTGCTCCAGCATGACCAGGGCACGGCGACGTCGCTGGAGGTCTCATCGGCGCGGCTCGGGCTCCGGCAGGCGCGGACGAATCTGGCACAGGCGTTGGCGGACTATCATACGGCGAAGGCGGCTGTGGTGCGGGCCCTGGGTAGCTCCGGGGTGCCGGGCCATGACGGAGGCGAATAATGAGCGAGGAACGGCGGACGAGGGTGCGCCTGCTGGCGGCGTTGGCCCTGGTGGGCGGGGTGGCCGCGGGTTGTGGGGGGCGGAGCGCGGCTGCGGGTTCGGCAGCGCAGGACACGGTCGTGCTGAGCGCCTCGGACGTGGCGACGGTGCACACGGGCACGGTGGAAGCCGGCGTGCTGCTCACCGGTTCGCTGGACCCGCATCGCGTGGTGAAGCTGACGGCGCAGGTGGCGGGCACAGTGCGCAACATCCGGGTAGACCGCGGCAGTCAGGTCAAGGCGGGTGACCCGCTGGCGGTCATCGAGGCGGCGGGCGTCCGGGGCCAGGCCGAGGGCGCGCGGGCGGCGGTGGCGGCGGCGGACGCGGGGCTGGCGCTGGCGCGGCAGCGGCTGGAATCGGCGAAGACGCTGCACGACGCGGGCGCGATGTCGGACATCGACTATGAGAGTGCGAAAGCGCAGTACGCGGCGGCGCAGGCGCAGCTGGCGGCGGCCAAGGCGCAGGCGGCGGGTGCCGGCGAGGCGGCGTCGCGCACGGTGGTACGGGCGCCCATGACGGGCGCCATCAGCGCGCGGGACGTGGAGGAGGGCGAACCGGTGGGTGTCGGGCACGAGCTGTTCACGGAAGTGAACATCGACGTTCTCGAGCTGAGCGGCCAGGTGCCTGTGGAGGACGCGTCGCGCATCCACGTGGGCCAGCGGGTGGTGTTCGACCTGACGGCGTATCCGGACCGGACGTTCAAGGGCGAGGTGTCGCGGGTGGAGCCGACGGCGGACCAGGAAACGCGCCAGGTGGGTGTGTATGCCCGGCTGCCGAACAAGGACCACGCGCTGGTGGGTGGCTTGTTTGCCCATGGGCGAATCGTGACGCAGGCGGAAGACAGCGTGGTGGTGGCGCCGCTGGCGGCGGTGCGGGGCACGACGGAATCGCCGTTCGTATACGCCATCGAGAACGGCGTGCTGACCCGGCGCCCCGTGCAGCTTGGTCTGACCGATGACGTGCGCCGGGTGGTGGAGGTGACGGCCGGGCTACCGGCGGGTACGCAGGTGCTGGTGGCGCCCGGCCAGGACATCGCGGAAGGCACGCAGGTGCGGGTCGGCGGCGGTGCTATCGGACCGGATGCGCCGCCTGTGCAGGGGGAGAACTGACATGGCCAGTGGAGGCGGGCTGAGCGGGGTCGCCATCCGGCGTCCGATCTTCACCATCATGGTGATGCTCGGGCTGCTGGTGCTGGGCATCTTCGGGTACCGTCAGCTGGCGATCGACCAGTTCCCGGACATCGAATTCCCCGTTGTGGCGGTCATGACCACGTACACGGGTGCGAGCCCGGAAGTGGTGGAGCGGGAGGTGACGCGGCCGCTCGAGGAAGCCTTCAACACGGTGCAGGGCGTGCAACACGTGACGTCGTACTCCGTGGAGGGCATGTCGGAGATCATCATCGAGTTCGAGCTGAGCCGGAAGGTCGAGAACGCGGCGCAGGACATCCGGGGCAAGATCGAGGCGGTGCGCATGACGCTGCCGCAGGACATCGATGTGCCGATCGTGCAGACGTTCGACCCCATGTCCATGCCCATCATCTCGCTGGCCATCTCGTCGCCCACGGTGCCGGTGACGGACCTGACGGTGATCGCGGACGAGCAGGTGCGGCGAACCCTGGAGGCCATCAGCGGCGTGGGGCAGGCCCGTCTGACGGGCGGGCTAGCGCGGCAGATCCGGGTCAACGTGCTGCCGGACCGGCTGCGTGCCGCCGGAGTGACCGTGTCCCAGGTGATGGCGGCGCTGCAGCGGCAGAACATGGACGTGCCGGCGGGCCAGATCCAGACGGGCGCGACGCAGCAGCTGGTGCGCGTGGCGGGCCGCATCTCGGATCCGCGCCAGTTCGATGATGTCATCGTCGCGAGTCACGACAATGGTCCGATCCGGCTGAAGGACGTGGCGCGCGTCGAGGTGGGCGCGGAGGAAGAGCGCTCCGCCGCGCTGGTGGACGGATCGCCCGCGGTGGCGTTGGACGTCCTGAAGGTGTCGGGCGCCAACACGGTGGAGGTGGCGGACCGGGTGAAGGAGGCGGTGGCGCAGCTGGACAGGACGCTGCCGAAGGACGTGAACATCCGGATCGTGCGGGACAACTCGGTCATGATCCAGCGCTCGGTGGACGACGTGATCCACGAGCTGCTGCTGGGTGCCCTGCTGACCGTGCTGGTGGTGATGCTGTTCCTGAACGACTTCAAGGCGACGTTCATCACGGCGATGGCGCTGCCCGTATCGGTCATCTCGGCGTTCATCCTCATGAGCGCCCTGGGCTTCACCCTGAACATCATCACGCTGCTGGCGCTGGCGCTGTCCATCGGCATCCTGATCGACGATGCCATCGTGGTGATCGAGAACATCGTGCGGCACCGGGAGATGGGGAAGGACCACTTCTCGGCGTCGCGCGACGGCACCCGGGAGATCGTGCTGGCGGTCATGGCCACCACGTTCACCATCGTGGCCGTGTTCGTGCCCGTGGCGTTCATGAAGGGCATCGTGGGCCGGTTCTTCTACCAGTTCGGCCTCACGGTGGCCTGGGCGGTGCTGGTGTCGCTGTTCGTGTCGTTCACGTTGACGCCCATGCTGTCGGCCTATCTGGGTGTGGACCCCCACAGCACGAAGGAGAGCGGGAAGACGAACCCGCTGCAGCGGCTCATCGGCCTGTTCGACCGCTGGTTCCGGCGGCGCACGGACGAGTACGGCCATGTGCTGAACTGGGCGTTGCGCCATCGCAAGTCGACGCTGGGCATCGCGACCCTCGCCTTCATCGGCGCCATCGCGTTGTTCCCGCTCATCGGCGGGGCGTTCATGCCGGACTCCGACCAGTCGCAGCTCCAGGTCTCGTTCCAGACGCCCCAAGGTTCCAGCCTGGACTACGTGCGCCAGAAGGCGCAGCAGATGACGGCGCTGCTGCGGCAGATCCCGGGCGTCGATTACACGTACACCACGCTGGGCGAGGGTGCGCAGGGCGGGTTCGGCGGTCTGACCAGCGGGCAGGTCTACGTGAAACTGGTGGACCGGAAGGACCGCAAGATGTCGCAGCAGCAGCTGGAGGTGCTGGCACGCCAACGGCTGAAGTCGGTGTTCGGCGTGCAGCCCGCGTTCGTCTCCGGCATGGGTGGCGGCGGCCAGCAGGCGTTGCAGGTCCAGGTGTCCGGCCCCGACATGGACCGGCTGTCGTCGCTGTCGCGGGAGGTGGAGGCGGAAGTAGACTCCATCCCGGGCATCGTGGACGTGCAGCGCTCGGTGCAGGACCCGACCCCGGAGCTGCGCATCGAGGTGGACCGTGATCTGGCGAACCGGGTGGGCCTGGACATCGGCCAGCTCGCCACGACGGTGCGGCCCCTGTTCGCGGGCCAGACGGCGACCCGTTGGGAGGACCCGACGGGCGAGGAGCGCGACGTGGTGGTGCAGGTACCGCAGGACCGGCGCACGTCGGTGGCCGACGTGGCGTCGCTGCCGGTGGCGACGACGAAGAAGGACAGGAACGGCAACACCATCATCGTGTCGCTGGGCAACGTTGCGCGCATCGTCAAGAGCACAGCGCCGGCGAAGATCGACCGCTACGACCTGAAGCGCGTGATCACGGTGTCGGGTGGCACGGCGCCGGATCTGTCGGTGTCGGAGGCGTCGGCCGAGATCCGGGCGAAGCTGAAGGCCATGAGCTTCCCGCCCGGGTACGGCGCGAAGCTGGCGGGCGAGACGGAGCAGCTGGAGGAGACGTTCGGCTACGTTGTACAGACGATCCTGCTGTCCATCATCCTGATCTTCCTGATCCTGGCGTCGCAGTTCGAGTCGGTGCTGCAGCCGTTCGCCATCATGCTGTCGCTGCCGCTGTCCCTGGTGGGCGTGCTGCTGGCGCTGCTCATCACGGGCGACACGCTGAACATGATGTCCATGATCGGCGTGATCCTGCTCATGGGGCTGGTGACCAAGAACGCCATCCTGCTGGTGGACAACACCAACGAGCGGCGTGCCCAGGGCAAGGCCCGGCACCAGGCGCTGCTGGAGGCGGGCGCCGTGCGGATGCGGCCCATCATGATGACCACGATGGCCATGATCTTCGGCATGCTGCCCATCGCGCTGGCGTTGGGCGAGGGTAGCGGGTTCCGGGCGCCCATGGCGCGAGCGGTGATCGGCGGGCTGATCACGTCCACCATGCTGACCCTGCTGGTCGTGCCGGTGGCGTACACCTACTTCGATGACATCGGTGCGTGGATCAAGGCGCGCTTCGTGTCGGAGGAGCGGGAGCGCCAGATCCACGAGGAACAGAAGGAGTCCGGCCTGGAGCCGGGCGCGGCCTGGGGCGACTGAAGCGCAGTTGCGCGAACCGGCGCCGGTCCCGACCGTCACCGTCGGGGCCGGCGCCGGTTTTTCATGCCCGTCGGCGTCGTTCCCGTCGTTGCGAGACATGATCGAGGCACGAACCAAGCGGGAGGTGCGGCTTTGGCGAGCGTGAGCGAAGCGATCCATGGGCGGCGGTCCATCAAGGTGTTCACAGACCGCGCGGTGCCGCGTGAAGTGGTGGAGTCGCTGCTGGACGCGGCGGTGTTGGCACCGAACCATCGTATGACGGAGCCGTGGCGCTTCCTGGTCCTCGGCGAGGAGGCGAAGCGGGTTTACGGCGAAGCGCTGGGCCGCCGCAAGGCGGCGAAGGTGGCCGATGAGACGGCGGCGGCGGCAGTGCGGGAGAAAGTGCTGCGGGAGCGCATGGCCGTGCCGTGCATGGTCGCGGTGACGAGCCGGCTGGACGAGAATCCCGAGGTCCGGGAGGAAGATTACGCGGCGTGCTTCATGGGCATCCAGAACCTGTGCCTGGCAGCGGTGGAGCAGGGCCTGGGCACGCACGTGAAAACGGGCGCCGTGCTCCAGGACCCGGATCTGCGGGCCGCGTGGGGCGTGCCCGACGATCGGCGGGTTGTCGCCGTCGTGTACGTGGGCGAGCCGGCGGAGCAGCCGTCGCCCCGGCCGCGTGCGCCCGCGGCGGAGCGGACGCGCTGGTTGGCCTGAGCTGCGCCTGTGCCCGGGTCTGGCCCCGGACTTGCTTGTTACGCGGTGGGATGGGGCGTAGGGAACGCGGCACAGCTTGACCAATGATGGCGGAGAACCCTTCGGACAATCGAGAGGACCTGGCGGAGCGCAGTCCGGCCGGGCATGAGCGCGCGCTTGCGCGGGAGCGCGTGGCGCGGCGCGAAGCGGAGGCGTCCGCGGCGGCGTCTTCGCTGCTGGGCGACGCCGACCGCCTGCTCCACGAGTCCCTGGACTACGGCGAAACGCTGCGCACGCTGGCGGGCCTGGCCGTCGAGCGGTTGACGGACCTGTGCGTGCTGGACCTGCTGGAGGGGACGGGCGAAGTCTCGCGCGTGGTGCGGTTGCGGCAGGGTGCCGGCGCAACGGAGCTGGCCGAAGAGCTGGAGCGGCATCCGGTGGATCCCACGTCGGCCACGGTGGTCGCCAACGTGCTGCGCACGGGCGTGCCCGTCCTGCGGCCGCATGTCGACGATGGACTGCGGGAATGGTCGACGTCGCCCGCGACGGCTTCCGCGCTGGCGAAGCTGCGACCATACTCCGCGATCCTGGTGCCGCTGAAGGCGCATGCCCGCACGCTGGGCGTCATGACGCTGGCGCGCACCACGGACCACACGCCGTACGGCGCCGGCGACCTGGAGTTCGCCGCCGACCTGGGGCGCCGAGCCGGGCTGGCCATCGTGAATGCACAGCTTTACCGGGAAGCACAGGCCGCCAACCGGGCGAAGAGCAACTTCCTGTCCGTGATGTCCCACGAGCTGCGCACGCCGCTGTCCGCCATCATCGGCTATGCCGACCTGCTGGAACACGGCATCGACGGCCCGCTGAACGATGGCCAGCGCTCGAAGCTCGCCCGGATCCGTGCCAGCTCGAATCACCTGCTGCAGCTCATCGAGGAGATCCTGGCGTTCGCCGACCGCGGCTACGATCCCCGCTTGCGCCTGGAAGACACGACGGTCGGTCAGATCCTGGACGGAGTGCAAGCCGTGGCGTCGTCGCTCGCGGACGCCAGCGGCGTGGACCTGCGGGTGACGTCGCCGCCGGCCCCGGTCGCCATGCGCACGGATGTCCGCATGGTGCGCCAGATCCTGCTGAACCTCATCACGAACGGCCTCAAGTTCACCGAGGAAGGCAAGGTCATCGTCACGGCGCAGAGTGACGACCAGGACGTCGTGTTCGCCGTGCAGGACACGGGCATCGGCATCGAGTCCGATCGGCTGCAGGACATCTTCGAGCCGTTCTGGCAGGCGGAAGACCCCATGACGCGGCGGATCGGCGGCACCGGCCTGGGCCTCAGTGTGGCCCGTAGCTTCGCTCGTCAGCTGGGCGGCGATGTGGTCGTCGAGAGCCACATGGGCGAAGGCAGCACCTTCACCGTCCGGTTGCCGGCCCACGCGAGCGCGAACCGAGCCGACACGGGGATGGCAAGCCTGCCGTGAAGCGCCGTGCCGAGCAGTGATACGCCGCACCGTCCCATGCCACCTGTGCTTTCCCGTGCGTGCGGGCCCCACTAGTTTGCAATGAGCCATGTTCGAGCTGCGGACCCCCAGTCCACACCCCGGAGGACGACACATGCGATTCCGAGTCGCTCTGGTCCTCGCCCTCGCGCTGGCCACAGTGACCGCGTGCGGGCGTGGCAAGGAATCAAAGCCTGCGGCCCAGCAGCGTCCGGCAGCCCCGGCCCCGACGACGCCCAGACCCGACAGCGCCCGCTTGGCGGCGGCGCGGCGGGCGGCGGCGGAGAGCGCTCAGGCCCGGCCGCGACCTGCGCCGGATACGACGACGAAGCCCGCGCCCGCGGCACGCCCGGCGGGGAAGCTTTACACGGTGCAGATTGGGGCGTTCGTCAACGCGGATTCCGCGCGTAGCTGGACGGGCCGCCTGGCGAGCCAGGGTCTGCCGGTCTGGACCACGACCTTCCAGCTGCACGGCCGGACGTTTCACCGGGTGCGCGTGGGCGTCGTGCGTTCCGTCGTGGAAGCCCGGAAGCTGGGCGACATGCTGAAGCAACGTTACTCGTGGTCGTTCTGGGTCGCGCCCGTGAGCGACGCCGACGCCGTCCCGGACGGCGCCGTGCAGGCGACGCAACGCATCCTTGCCGGCTGATCACCGGCGATGCTGCGGCTGCCCCCGTTCGCGTATCACCGGCCCACCACCCTGGATGACGCCCTCGCCCTGCTGAGCGAGCATGCCGGTGATGTCATGCCCATCGCAGGCGGGACGGACCTCATCCCCAACATGAAGCATCGGTTGTTCGAGCCGGGCCACCTGGTCGCTCTCAAGCAGGTGGACGAGCTGCACGGCATCGACGTGGACGGGGACCACATCCGGATCGGCGCCGCCGAGACCCTGCACGACGTGGCCACCCACCCGCTGGTCCTGCGCCACC
>JARRJS010000109.1:0-10788 GCA_037388885.1 Gemmatimonadota bacterium | reverse complement strand
AGATCGCCGCGCCCGAGGACACGGTGCGCGTAGGCGACGGTCCCCACGGGCTGCGCATCCTGGACTTCCGGCGTGACGGCGACCGCTACGTGATCGATCTGGAGGGCCGCGCCGGCAGCCGGCACAGGGTCATGCTGCGCACGGATGCCACGGTCGAGGCCATCGAAGGCGCTACGCTTGAGAAGGCGGAGTCCGGCTGGGTGACACTCGACGTCAGGTTCTCGGAGGTGGTCGGGGCCGCGGGCTACGTCCCGGCCCGCGTCACCTTCCACGCCGCCTTCTGAGAAGCGCGCTTGACGTAGGGCCTTTGCTCCTGTCTCTTCGGTCCCGTAGCGGCACGCACGAGCGAGCATGGAATCCGGACCCATCCACATCATATTCGTCTGTCTGGGCAACATCTGCCGATCTCCGCTGGCGGCGTCCGTATTCCGGCGCCAGGTGGCGCGAGCCGGGTTGTCTGACTCGTTCCGGATCGATTCCGCCGGCATATCGGATTATCACGTCGGGGAACCGCCGGACCCGCGCATGACAGAGACCGCCGGCCGCCACGGCGTGGCGCTGACGGGTCGCGCGCGGCAGGTCCGCGAGCTGGACCTGCTGGACGCCGACTACGTCATTGCCATGGACCGGGAGAACCGCGTGGATATCCTGGCGTTGATGGCCGACGCCGGATCGCACGTGCGGCTGTTGCGGGCCTGGGATCCCGACGCAGCCGGTGAGCCCGACGTGCCGGATCCCTACTACGGTGGTGCGGAAGGATTCGAGCAGGTGTTCGAGATGGTGGAGCGGTCGTGCCGCGCATTGTTGCACGAGATCCGGGAGGAGAGAGGTCTGTGATCGTGCCCGATCGGGTTGTCGGAGCGGTGGAAGCGGTGTTGGCGGAACGCACCGGTCGTCCGGCGCGCATCGCCGGTGCGACCCGCGTGGGCGGTGGGTGCGTGAGCCCGGTGGCCCGCGTCGAGACGGACGAGGGAGACGCTTTCTTCGTGAAGTGGGGCGCCGTCGAGACGACGCAGGACGCGCCGCCCGGCATGCTGGCGAGTGAGGCCGATGCCCTGCGAGCTCTCGCGGCAGCGCGCAACGTGCGCGTGCCCGAGGTGATCGCCGTCGAGGACGGCGCGCCCGGCGCCCCGTCCTGGCTGCTCCTGGAATGGCTGGAGCCGGGATCGGCGCGGCCCGGCACCTGGCGCGAGCTGGGCGCCGGCCTCGCCGACCTGCACCGCAACCTCGCAGAGACGTTCGGTTGGCACGGCGACAACTTCATCGGTCCCCTGCACCAGACGAACACGTCCGCCGCCAGCTGGCCTGAATTCTGGCGCATTCGACGCCTGGAGCCGCAACTCCGCTCAGCGGTGGATGCCGGCTACCTGGCCGACGAGCAAGCACGGTTCGAGCGCCTGTTCGCCACCATGGACGACCTGCTGGCCGGCGTTTCGGACGCCTCCCTGCTCCATGGCGACCTGTGGAACGGCAACGTGCACGTCATGCACGACGGCACGCCCGCCCTCGTGGACCCCTCCGTGTACCACGGGCACCGCGAGGTGGATCTGGCCATGAGCGAGCTGTTCGGTGGCTTCGGCCGGGAGTTCTACCAGGCGTATCAGGAAGCGTGGCCGGTCGAGACGGCCTACCAGGACGGGCGCCGCGCCGTATACCAGCTGTACTACCTGCTGGTGCACGTCAACCTGTTCGGCGGCAGCTACGTGGCATCGGTGCGCGAGCGGCTACACGCCGTCGGCGCGTAGCCGCTGCGGTACCCACGGCCGTGCGCAGCATGCTGCTGCTCGGCTACCTTCCCTTCCGCACCACCGAGAGGGTGAGGCCGTCCCGGACGGGCAGGATGGTCGACACGAGCCGCTCGTCGCTCGCCAGCCTTTCGTTGAATGCCTGGACGGCTCGCACGGACGGAGTGGGTGGCGGATCCTCGACGATGGCACCATGCTGGAACGCGTTGTCGCCCAGGATCAGCCCTCCGGTCCGCACCAGGGCCAACGCCGCGTCGAGGTAATCACCGTAGCCTTCCTTGTCGGCGTCGATGAATACGGCATCGAAGATTTCCCGGCGGCTCTGCAGGTCGCGCAGCACGTCCAGGGCTTTGCCGACCTTCACCTCGATGACGTCCTGCAGGCCCGCCCGCCGGATGAAGCGCCGAGCGAGCTCCGCCCGCTCGGCGCGCAGCTCGATCGTCACGAGCCGGCCATCGGGCGGCAGGGCGCGCGCCATCCAGATGGCGCTGTAGCCGCCCAGGGTGCCCACCTCCAGCACGCGACGGGCGCCGATGGCGGTGAGCAGGACCTGCATGAGACGGCCCTGCTCGGCCGAGATGTAGATTTCCGGCAGGTCCTGGCGCGCAATCTCTCCGCGCAGCTCTTCCAGCACATCGTCTTCCGGGGCAAACAGCCGATGGACGTAGCCCGACAGGGCTTGCTGCTCGTCGCTCACGTGAGAAGCTCCGCCACGCGCCGCAACCCGTTCTCCAGGTCCTGGTCGGAAGCGGCGAAGGACAAACGGACGTAGTGGTCGTCGCCGAAGGCTTCGCCGGGCACCAGGGCCACGCCGGCCTCCTGGATCAGATGCTGGCACAGGGCGACGGAGCCGGCGTGCTCGTCGTCGTAGTGGTGGTCCACACGGAAGAAGAGGTAAAACGCGCCTTCCGGCCGTATGAAGGCAGCGTCCGGCATCAGCTCCGTCAGGAGCGACACCACCAGGTCGCGCCGCGTGTGGAACGCGGCGACCATCGCCTCGAGCTCCGCCCTCTCCTCCGCGGTGGGGTTCAGCGCCGCCAGGACCGCGTGCTGGCCCGGCGTCGACGCATTGGACGTCATGTGGCTCTGGAGCGCCGCCATCTTCGAGGCGAGCGGCGCGACAGAGTAGGAGAAGCCGATGCGCCAGCCGGTCATGGCGAACGTCTTGGACGCGCCGTTGACCACGACGGCATGCTCCGCCAACGCCGGGTCCATGTCCAGCATGCCCGGTGCCACATCGCCTTCGTACCACAAACGGCCGTAGATCTCGTCACTGACGATCCACACTTCGTGGTCTGCCGCCCAGCGGGCCACCGCTTCCAGCTCCGCCATGGAGTAGACAGCGCCCGATGGATTGGATGGCGAATTCATGAGCAGCACGCGCACCGACGGGTCCCACGCCTCTTCCAACTCCGCCGGGCCGACCTTGTAGCCGCGTGATTCGGGGCCTGACAGGAACACCGGCTCCGCGCGGGCGAGCCGCACCAGCTCGGGGTACGTGGTCCAGTACGGGGTGGGCACCAGGACGCGGTCGCCCGGACCGGCCAGCGTGAAAAGGGCGTTGAAAAGCGCCTGCTTGGCGCCGGCGGTCACCACGACACCGGAAGGATCCAGCTCGGGATTGCGCTCGCGGGCCAGGTAACGGGCGACGGTGGCCCGCAGCTCGGGCGTGCCTGCCGCCGGAGTGTACCGCGTCGCGCCGCGTTCGATGGCTGCGATGCCGGCTTTCGAGATGAACCCGGGCGTCGGGAAATCCGGTTCACCCGCGCTGAGGTTGATGATGTCGCGTCCCGCAGCCCGCAGCTCCTTGGCCAGGGTCGAAACGGCGATCGTGGCGGACGGCTGCAGCTTCCGGACGTTCTCGCTGAATATGATGTTGGCGCGGGTGGCTGCCATGGCAATTCGCTCGTTGGGAGGAGCAGGAGCGGGAAATATGAACCGGGTCCGGGGCTGCCACAAGGCACCGGGCGGATGCTTGCATGGGCCTTGCACGCGGTCCAGATTACGCGACCGCGAAGGGGAGAGGTGCATCATCAGCAACGGCGGAATGGACGCGCGAACCGAGGGACTCGTCGTCTACGGCGACTACACCTGTGCGCTCTGCTACCTGCTGGAATCGATGCTGGCAGAGCTGGAGCGAGCCGGCATGGCGGTGGAGCGAGCGGGCCTGGAGACGCGTCCGGTGCCGCAGCCGCTGCCCGCCCCCGCCGACGAGGATGTGCTGGGCCACTGGCACGACGTCGTGGAGCCTGCAGCCCGACGACTCGGTGCAGAGCTCAACGTGCCGCCCGTATGGCCGCGGACGCGCAAGGCCCACGAGCTTGCCATGTTCGCGCGTGAGCAGGGGCGCTTCCCGGCGACGCACGCTGCGTTGTACCGCGCGTTCTTCGCGGAAGGTCGTGACATCGGCCGCATCGACGTGTTGACGGAGATCGCGGCGGAGCTGGGGCTGGACGCGGACGCCGCCCACATGGCGCTGGGCGTGGACCGCCATGCAGAGGACGTGGTGCGGGCCGCGGCTGAAGCGCGTGAGCGCGGTGTGGACCGCCTGCCCACGATTCGACGCGGAACGGAACTCCTGGTGGGCCTGCCCTCGCCGCAGCAGCTGCGGGCGTTCGCGCACGGCGAGCCGGCGTCCGCGGATGGGGCCGGACATGGCGCCACCGGCACGGCCGAGTCGGGTCGGGGGCGGAGACAACTCTGAAGAAACGGACGGGACGATGGCCGCATACCAACGGCAGACGGCGATGTCGGAGCGCGAAGCGATCCGGATCGCGGCCGAGTATCTTCCCCAGCGGATCCCGCTGGAACGCACGGGCGGTGATGACCATTCCATCACGTTGAAGGGCGGCGACGGCACTGCGACCATCAGTGCCCACCGCCATGGACCCGAGACGGTGGTGACGGTGGAGACGGACCAGCTTCGCACGTCCCGCATCGACATCGAGGTGCAGCACTACCTGAACCAGCTGCCGTACCAGCCGGAGGACGAACAGCGGCGGCACGAGCGCTGAGGTGTCAACGCGGCCGCTTCCTTGACAGGAGCAGGGGCGACACCGCCATTTTCATCGGCGTCTCGACGACTCGACGCTTCCCCTGCCAGAGCCGTCGAGTACAGCAGAAAGGCACACTTACGCGATGAGCCGGTCTTCCCCGTGCCCCTCCCCGGTGCCCGGCCGTGGCGTGTGTGCCGTATCGGGCCGGGCGTTCCCCGGTCGTGTACAGGGAGTTGACAGCAACACATGACCGCTCGTTCCTGGTCTGCGGCCCGGGCCGCGGGCCTCTACGCACTGGCCAGCGCGCTCTACATCGTCGTGTCGGACCTGTTGGCCCGCGCCTGGTTCTCGGATCCGCAGATCTATGCCCACGTCCAGACCATCAAGGGCGTCGGGTTCGTGGTGGCCAGTGCCCTGGTCATGTACCTGCTTCTTTCGCGTGAGCTGAGACGCAGGCACGTCGAGGAGGACCGGTTCCGGGCTCTCTCGGAGCGAGTGTCGAGCACGATCACCGTCCTGGGCCCGGACGGCCAGATCATATACACCAGCCCGTCCATCGAACGCATCACCGGCTACAGCGTGGAGGAACGCCTGGGCCAGAGCGTCTTCGATGTCGTTGACCCCGAGGACGCCGAAGTGGCCCGGACGGCCCTGGCGGCGGTGCGAACGGAACGGGGCGCCATCCAGGAGCTGGACCTGCGCATGCGGCGGAAGGATGGCGAGGTGCGATTGATGGCCGTGACCGCTCAGAACCTCCTGGACGACCCGGCCGTGCGGGGTATCGTCTTGCACGCCGCGGACGTGACAGAGCGCCGATCCCTGGCTGCACAGTTGCGGCAGGCCCAGAAGATGGAAGCGGTGGGCCGGCTGGCGGCCGGCGTGGCACACGACTTCAACAACCTGCTCACGGTCATCACGGGCTGGGCGCACATGGCGCTGGAGGGACGACGGGCGGAGAAGTCCGAGCTGGAGGAGGTTCTCCGCACGTGTGACCGGGCGGCCGATCTGTCCCGCCGCCTGATGGCGTTCAGCCGGGGCTACCCCATCGCACGGGAGACGCTGGACCTCAACGTCGTGATCCGGGATACGGAAGCCCTGCTGCGCCGGCTGCTGCCGGCCGGCATCCAGTTGGTGACCAGGCTCCAACCCGACCTGCCGCCCGTGGAGGCCAACCGGGGCGCCCTGGAGCAGGTGCTCGTCAATTTGGCGGTAAACGCCGAGGACGCCATGGCCGGTGTGGGTGCGCTCACCATCGAGACGAGCGTGCGTGACCTGAACGACGATTACGCCCGCACCCACGCGGACGTTCAACCAGGCCGGCATGTCGTCGTCGCGGTGAGCGACACCGGCACGGGCATGACCGCCGAGGTGCAGGAACGGATCTTCGAGCCGTTCTTCACCACCAAGCCGGAAGGTACGGGGCTGGGGCTGGCCACATTGTACGGGATCGTGCGGCAGAGTGGCGGGCATGTCCGTGTGGACAGCGAGCCGGGCGCGGGCACCACGTTCCGCGTCTTCCTGCCGGTTTCGACAGAGGATATGTCAGGCGTCGCAGCACCGGGCGAAGCTGCCGCGACCGACGTGGAGCCGGCGGAGCCGGAAGGCGTCACGGTCCTGGTCGTGGACGACGAAGCCGGCGTCCGGGCCCTCGTCGCCCGGGTGCTCCGGCTGCAGGGCTATCGCGTGCTGGAGGCGAGGAACGGTGCAGAAGCCTTGACGCGCGCGCGGGAATCCGGGCTCCCGCCGGATCTCGTCGCCTTGGACATCAACCTGCCGGACGTGTCCGGTCGCGATCTGGCGCGCCGGCTCCGGGAGCAGCACGGCGTCAAGCGGTTTCTGTTCATGTCGGGATTGCTGGAGTCGACCGACGCGGACGAGTCCGGGTCGGCCGGCGCGTTCCTGGAGAAGCCGTTCACGCCGACCCAGCTGGCAGCGGTCGTCAAGGAGTGTCTTTCCAGCTAGCAAAGGGCGGATCGCCGCCTGCAGGCACCGCGGCGCGGCGGCGCCCTACCCGACCCGGGTCAGCCAGTCCTCGTGCTCGGGCACCTTGCCGCGCACGACGGCCATGAAACGTTCCTGAATGCGCCGGGTGACGGGGCCCATGCCGCCGACGCCCACGGTGATGCGGTCCACGCTGCGGATGGGCGTGACCTCCGTGGCCGTGCCGACGAAGAAGGCCTCGTCGGCCGTGTAGAGCGTCTCGCGGGGCACGGCCTGTTCCCGCACAGGGATGCCGAGCTCACGCGCCAGGGTAAGAATGGAAGCGCGCGTGATGCCGGCCAGGGACGTGCCATCCACCGGTGGCGTGATCAACGTATCGTCGCGCACCAGGAACAGGTTCTGGCCACTGCCTTCGCTTACCAGGCCGTCCGGCTTCAGCGCGATGCCTTCGGCGAAGCCGCCGGCCAGCGCTTCCATCTTGATGAGTTGTGCGTTGTTGTAATTGCCGGCGGCCTTGGCGGCCGTGGGGAACGTGTTGGGTCGGGCACGCTGCCAGGTGGAGACGCACGCGTCGACGCCCTGCTCGAGCGCCTCTGCGCCCAAATACGTGCCCCACGGCCACGCGGCGACGTACGTTTCCAGTGGACTGGCAGCCGGGTTCAAGCCTGCGGAGCCGTAGCCCCAGAGCACCATGGGCCGGATGTAACATTCATCCAGGCCATTCCTGCGTACGGACTCGACGCAGGCCGCCTCCAGGGCCTCCGGGCCGTGCTGCAGCGGCATGCGGTAGATACGGCAGGAGTCGCGGAGTCGCCGGATATGGGCCGCGAGCTGGAAGATGGCCGGGCCGTCGTCGGTGGTGTAGCACCGGATCCCTTCGAACATCGATGCCCCGAACTGGACCGCCAGGCTGAGCAGGTGGAGCCTCGCGTCGCCCCACGGGATGAACTCCCCGTCCTTCCAGATCCATTCCGCTTCCATCAGTTCCGTCGACATCTCGACTCCATGCATAGCGGTGTGGCGTTGTGCCCGGTTGGCGTGGTCGACCTGCGAGCGCCTCAAGCGGGCATGTCAGATGAGAGCGCGCAGCCAGCCACCGTCCACCGCGATGGACGTGCCGGTGATGTACGCGGCCCGCTCGGAGGCCAGGAACGCGATGAGCGCCCCCAGCTCCTCCGGTTCCCCGACCCGGCCGGCGGGTATCTGCTCTGCCCAGCGACCGAGCTCCTGTTCCGGCGTCGTGCCGCGCAGCGCGGCGTTCTTCTCGGACAGCTCCATGATCCGGTCCGTGCGCGTGTAGCCCGGCATGACGTTGTTCACAGTGACGCCATGGGGGGCGACCTCGCCGGCCAGCGTCTTCGCGAAGCCCGTCACCGCCGCTCGCAAGCTGTTGGACAGGATCAGGTTCGGGATGGGCTCCTTCACCGCGATGGACGTGATGTTGATGATGCGGCCCCAGCCGCGCTCCTCCATTCCGCCCAGCACGCCGCGCACCAGGTTCAGCACGCTTTCCAGGTTCTGCCCGATCGCCGCCCGCCAGTCTTCGGGCGAGAACGATTCGAACGGACCCGCCGGCGGCCCGCCGATGTTCGTCACCATGATGTCGAACCGGCCAAACTCCTCGAAGCCGGCGGCAAGTACACGCTGAACCACGCCCGGGTCGGCCAGGTCGCCCGGCGCTTCCAGCACACGCACGCCGTGGGTCTCACGCACGGCCCCCGCGGCTTCCGCCAGCGGGCCTTCCCCCCGCGCATTCATGAGCAGGTGGACGCCTTCCGCTGCGAGCGCTTCCGCGGCCGCCCGGCCGAGCCCGCGGCTGGACGCCGCCACGAACGCGGTCCTGCCGGAAATGCCGAGATCCATGGCTACGACTCGTCGTGGAAGTACGTGTCCGTGCCGTCCAACCAGTCCTGGCGCGGAGGGCTGAACACGTCCACGTCTACGGTGTCCTCCAGGGCCTCTGCCTTGTGGGGCAGGTTGGACGGGATGTGCAGGACTTCCCCCGCCCGCACCACCACTTCTTCCGACTCGTCCTCTCCCAGCCAGAAGTGGAGCGCGCCCTCCAGGATGTAACTGATCTGCTCGTTCTCGTGGGCGTGCTTGGGCACCACACAGCCCTTGTCCAGGTAGACGTGGGCCAGCATCATGCGTTCGCCGCCGATGACCTTGCGGTGCACCGCGTCCGTGACGCGCTCGCGGGGCAGGTCGCTCCAGCGGTAGTGGCGGGCGGCTTCACTCATCGGGTTCCTCTCTTTCCAGGTCGCGTGGGGCGCGGGCGCCGGTGCCGGGCTCTCGCAGCTCGTCCAGGTCTTCGCGTTCGAAGTATCGCCGCGTCTCCCGCACCACGACACCGGACAGCAGGATCAGGCCGACGAGGTTCGGGATGGCCATGGCGCCGTTCATGACGTCGCTGAATGACCATACCAGCTGGAACCCTTCCGTGTGCTGGAGCTGGAGCACGGACGCGCCGATGAACGCGGCGAATACGAAGATCAGGCGGTAAGGCGTGATGGCGCGCTCACCGAGCAGGTACTCGATGGATCGCTCGCCGTAATACGCCCAGCCCAGAATGGTGGAGAAGGCGAAGAAGGCGAGGCCGAGGGACACGATGTAGCCGCCCCACTGGCCCGGCAGGCCGGTCTCGAACGCCTGCACCGTGAGTGGCGCGCCGGTGAACGCGACGCCCGTCGTCGGGTCCACCTTCATCCAGGCGCCGGTGGCGATGATGGTGAAACCCGTAATGGAGCAGACGACGATGGTGTCGATGAATGTCTGCGTCATGGAGACCATGGCCTGGCGCGGCGCGTAACGCGTTTGCGCCGCGGCCGCGGCGATGCCGCCCGTGCCCAGGCCGGACTCGTTGGAGAAGATGCCGCGGGCAAAGCCCCAGCGTACCGCTTCCCGCACGCTGGCGCCCAGGAACCCGCCGATCGCGGCCGTGGGCGCGAACGCCTCGCTGAACACCAGGCGTACGATGTCGTCCAACCCGCGCCAGTTGATGGCCAGCACGACCAGGCCGCCGATCAGATAGAACACGATCATGATGGGCACGAAGAAGCCCGTCACGCGGCCGATGCTGCGGATGCCGCCGAGGATCACGGCTCCCGCCAGCAGCATGATGACGATGCCCGTGGACACGGGCGGGATGCCGAACGAAGAGTGCAGAGCGTCGGCGACCGAGTTCGACTGGACCATGCAACCGATGCCGAACGCGGCGAACGCGGCGAAGAGGGCGAACAGGAAGCCAAGCGCCTTCCCCGGCAGGCCACCCACGCCCCGGGACAGGTAGTACATGGGTCCGCCGGACATGTTGCCTCGGCGGTCCACCTCGCGGTAGTGCACGCCCAGCAGCGCCTCGGAGTATTTCGTGGCCATGCCGAACAGGCCCGTGATCCACATCCAGAACAGGGCGCCGGGGCCGCCCGACGCGATGGCGGTGGCGACGCCCGCGATGTTGCCCACACCCACGGTGGCGGCCAGGGCCGTCATCAGGGCCTGGAAGTGTGAGATGTCGCCCTCGGCGCCACGCTCCCTGCGAACGACGAGGGCGAGCCAGAGGGAGTGCCAGAGGCGCCGGAACTGGATGCCGCGCAGCACGAGCGTCAGGTAGACTCCCGTGGCGAGCAACAGGATGATGGTGGGCAGGCCCCAGACGAAGTCGCTGGCTCCCGAGAGCCAGAGCCGGATGGACTCCATGATGGTCACCGTTCGAGTGAGCCGAAACGCACGCGCTCCGCCGGGGGGCAGAGCACAGGCGACGGTCGGCATGGTAACCGGGTGGGCAGCGACCCGGCAAGCCGGTATATTCCCCGACGTTCCGGAGAATCGAGACGGAGGCGGCATGGCGGAGTCGTTCGAGGACCTCGGCCTCGGGGCTGAGCTGGTGGCGGCGGTGCGCGCACGGGGCTGGCTAGCCCCTTCCTCGTTGCAGCGAGCGGCTGTCCCGGTGATTCGCCGGGGCGGCAACGCCGTGCTGCGGGGCAGCGCCGGCGCCGGCGTGCTGGGCGCCTACGGTCTCGGTGTCCTGGCCCGCGTCGCCGAAGCCGATGCAGCGCCCGCCCGTCCTGTGGCTCTCGTGCTGACACCCACCCCTCAGGTTGCGGCGG
>JARRJS010000108.1:16112-17095 GCA_037388885.1 Gemmatimonadota bacterium | reverse complement strand
GCCATCGACGTCGGCCACGGCGTCGTCCTGGACCCCGAAGACAATCCCGAGCTGAAGGAGTGCGTCGGCGACACGATCATCACCACCGACGGCAGCACACTCCTGGGCGCCGATGACAAGTCCGGCATCGCGGCCATCATGGGCGCGCTGGAGATCTTCCTGAAGAAGCAGGACATCCCACGGCCCACGATCCGCGTGTGCTTCAACCCCGACGAGGAGATCGGCCGGGGCGCCGACCGCTTCCCCATGGAGCGCTTCGACTGCCCCGTGGCCTTTACCGTGGACGGGAGCTTCACGGGCGAAGTCAACGTGGAGACCTTCTCCGCCGACAAGGCCGTCCTCACCTTCACCGGCGTCTCGGTCCACCCCGGAACCGCACGGGGCAAGATGGTCAACGCCCTCACCTGGATGGGCAAGCTCCTGGACCGGCTGCCCATGGGCGAGGCGCCCGAGACCACCGATGGGCGGGAAGGCTTCTACCACCCCGTCACGGCGTCGGGCGACGCCGCCTCCTGCTCGCTGCAGCTTATCGTCCGGGACTTCGACACGAAGGTCCTGGAGGAGCGTGACCACAGGCTGGAACGCATGTGCGCCGGGCTCATGGCCGAGGAGCCTCACCTCGACGTCAAGGTCGAGATCACGAAGCAGTACCGGAACATGTACGACGTGCTGAGCCGCCACCCCGACGTGGGCGCGAAGCTGGAAGAGGCGGTCAAGGCCGCCGGGATCATCCCCAGGATGGAGCCCATCCGCGGCGGCACGGACGGCTCCCGGCTCACCGAGCTCGGCATGCCAACGCCCAACATCTTCGCGGGCGGCGTCAACTTCCACGGGCCCTCGGAGTGGATCTCCACCCGCGTGCTGGCCCAGTCGGCGTGCACCATCCTGAACCTGGTGCAGCTCTTCGCTGATGGAGGGTGAAGGGGCGCCCGCGCGCACCAATTGCACGAACATCACGAAGCACGAAGGGCCCCGGCGTCACC
>JARRJS010000108.1:0-16047 GCA_037388885.1 Gemmatimonadota bacterium | reverse complement strand
CTGCGCTTTTTGGGGGTCAGCCGCCCAGAAGGTATGCCTGCATGCTGATGGTCCTGCCACACAACGTCCCGTTCACGGACAGCTGATACGTAGCGACATCGGCATCGGACGACAGGTCGATGTCGCAGGTTCCTTCACCGCCGCTGGCGCGTTGCCAGGAAAAGCTGCCAGTCAGGCCGAACGTGAGCGTATCCACACTGGCGTTGACTCGCACCAGATGAGACGTCAGTTGAAGGGCCGGTGCGCCGTCCAACGTCAACGTGCTGCTGGCGACCGGCACCACGCACCCCACCGGCGTTTCCGTGAGGTCGCCGTCGACGGTCACGACGGAATCGGCATCCGTCCGGGTGTAGGACCCGTCCATCGTCGCGTAGCCCCCGTTCGGACACGACAGCGAGTCGGAGACCGTCGAGGTCGTCGTGGTATCTGCCAGCAGGTGTATTCCGGGCTGCGGGGCGCGATCCCTGAGGCCAGATGGCACCGCCTGCACGGAGTATTCAGCCAGGATCAGCGCCAGACTGTCGATCTCGGCACCGGTCAGTCCCTGGTCCGCCCCCGTGGGCCCGTTCTTCCCGCATGCGCCCACGGCAAGTGCCAACACCAACGCGAGTCCGGTCCAACGAATCGTTCCTTTCATGGTTCCGTCTCTGCAGAGTGAAGCATTCGTACCGCCCATGGAAGACCGTCCTCCACGGTTGGTCGCAAACGACTCGAAGCGCTTCCCGAGTCTTCGTCCGGGAATCGTACGAGAAAGACGTGCGCTGGGCGAGACCCGGAAGGGTGCTGCCCCGGGACTTGACGATGTGTGTTATAACACATAGATTCGATGCCATGAGCACACAACTTCGCGACGAGATCAAGCAGACACGTCCTTTCGCCAGCCTGGAACAGGAGGCGTACCTCAGCCTGGGACGTACCTGGGCGGTGCTGGAGCACGCGCTGGCGGAGGCCCTCAAGCCGCACGGCATCACGCCCACGCAGTACAACGTGTTGCGCATCCTTCGTGGCGCCGGCGCCGAGGGGCTTTGCCGCAGCGAGGTGATGGAACGCATGATCGCCCGCGTCCCGGACGCTACCCGGCTGCTGGATCGCATGGAGGCAGCGGGCCTGATCGCGCGGGAGCGCAGCAGCGAGGACCGTCGCTTCGTCACCACCCACGTTACGGACGAGGGTCTTCAGCTTCTGGCGGAGTTGGACGAAGCAATTCTGGAGCTGCACCGACGTCAGTTCACGGCCGTGGACGAGGAAGACCTTCGCCGGATCATCGAACTGCTGGGGACCGTGCGGCAATCGGCGTAATCGGTTTTTGAAGGTTATATGTGTTGTAACACCTAATGAGTGCACACGGAAACGCACAGGATGCACGTACACCATGGAGGATATCTGAAATGACAATTCTGATCATCGGCACCGGAAACATGGCTCGTGGGATCTCGACCCGGCTCCTGGCCGGCGGCCACGAGGTGAGGCTGTACAACCCCGACCACGCGGACGCGGAGAAGCTGGCGGGCGAGCTGAGCACAAGCTCTTCGGGTCCTGGACAGGTGAACGCCGCCGCCGAGCTGGACGAGGCGATCTCCGCCAGCGAGGTCGTGGTCCTGGCGCTGTGGTACCCGGTCAACCTGGAGGTCGCCCGCGATCACGCGGAGGCGCTCGACGGCAAAGTCATCGTGGACATCTCCAACCCGCTGAACGAGACCTACGACGCCCCGGCGACGGAGGGTGGGCCGTCGGCCGCGGAGAGAATCCAGGCTGTGCTGCCCGCGGGTTCGAAAGTGGTGAAGGCGTTCAACACGACCTTCGCGGGCACCCTCGTGGACGGGAACGTGGCGGGCCAGACGTTGGATGTCCTTCTCGCGGGCGATGACGAGGCGGCCAAGCAGACGGTCGCGACGCTTGCGACGGGCGGCGGCCTGAACGCCGTCGACGTGGGCGTTCTGGAACGCGCACGGCAACTCGAGGCCCTCGGATTCCTGGGCATCGCCCTGCAGTCGCGGCTGGACACGGGCTTCATGACCGGGTGGAAGCTTGTGCTGCCCCGGGCCGGCTGAACGGAGTCGTAAGGCGGTAGGCGGCTCCCGCACGGGCAGGGATCAACGCCCGCGCGGGATCGCAGCGAAGGCCCCCATGGGGGAATGGTCTGCGCGCCTCAGTTCAATGCAGGAACACCTGGAACTGGACGGCCGCGCCTACGGTCGGTTTCCCTTCGTTGAACTGACAGCGGACATCGCCCGTCAATTTCGTGGGCAACGCGCGGGCCCGGCCGGTCTTTCCGGGCTTGCCACCATGCGCACGGAAATCTTCGCCACCGAACAGGTGCGTGAAGCCGGCAACGTACCAGGGATCGGGATGAACGGCGGCGTCCGGCGTCGTCAGCTGCTGGACGGACAGGGCCAGGTCGTCGCGCCGCGACACGGCCACATCACCCAGGACGTAGAAACCGTGGCTCGCCTCCGCTGCCAGATCCGCATGCAGGTATTCGCCCTGGACCTCCCAGCCGGGACCGGCAAGGCGCGCGTCGCCGCCCCAGCGGAAGTCGTTGCCCGCGAAGCTCGGACCGGCGGTGGAGAGCACGCCCACGTCGGCGCCGTGCGTTCTTCGCCAGGCCACGGATCCGCCCAGCGATGCCTTCGCACCGGACCCGACGTTCGCGGCCAGGGTGAAGCGCCCCGTCGTCAGGAAATCACCTTCCCTGCCCGCGGACCTGTTTCCCTCCAACCCGTCGAACAGGCCCAGGTCCAGGCGCACAGCGCGGGACCCGGGCGCCAGAATGATCTGCGCACCGATGTCGCGCCCCATGCTACCGGCGCCGGGAATCAGCGTCTCGACCACCGCCGCCCGCTCCATGAGCGGTATCAGGTAATCGGGTTGGGATCGCTGGAGACTGAAGGCGGGCACGAACTGGCCGACGCGTACCTTCGCCCGCGGCCCGCCATAATCCGCGAATACGTCCTGCAGCACGAAGGCACCCGAAGCACCGTTGCGGAAAATTCCCTGCACCTTGAACGAGAGGTGGGCTACGCCTGGCACCGGGCCCTTCATCCAGAGCTTCGCGCGCCTCGCGCTGAACCCGGTGACGGCATCGGCGCGGCCGTAGCGAAGCTGGGCATAGCCATGCCACTGAACGACGCCCTGCGCTGCAAGGGGAGAGGCGAGCAGAACCAGGCTCGTCAGAGCGGCTGCCGGTATTGTTGCACTTCGGAGCCTTCGCCGACGATCACGACGAGCCTCGTCGGCCCTTCCGGCTTCGCCGGATCTATCGCTTCTCTGCACCTTCCATCTCGATCCTAGAAGATCCCCAACAACAGCTTCACGGCGATGCCGAACAGCACGACGGCGAAGACCTGCTTGACTCTCGACGACTTCGCCTTCGTCACCATGAAGCGGCTCCCGGCGAAGGCGCCCACCAGCACCGCGAGCGCCAACACCACGGTCAGGGTCACGTCGAGGTGGCCCTGTGCGATATGCCCGACGAACCCGGAGAAGGACGAGAAGGTCACCGCCAGGGCCGACGTCGCCACGGCCTTCTTCGTCTCGTATCCCATCCACATGAGGAGAGGGGACATGATGAACCCGCCGCCAATGCCGAGGAGCCCTGCGATGAAGCCGGCAAAGATCCCCACCGCGCCCCCAATGACCAGCCTCCTCTTCAAGGACATGAGATCTCTGGGCTCCGGCTTCCTGGACATGGCCAGCATCCGGAAGGCCGCGACCAGGACGGCCACAGCGAACAAGCCCAGCAGGAACTTCACGGAGACGAACCGGGAGGCGATCGCCCCGACGGGCGCGAACACGAACGCACCGACGATCATGCCCAGCCCACCCTTCCAGTCCACGAGCCTGGCGTGGAAATAGGAGGCGAGGGCGATGAGTGTCGTGAGCCCATTGAGCAGGAGGGCCAGCGGGATGGCGACTTCCTTGACCGGAAAGCCCGCCCACGTCAGGACGGGCACGTACACCAGCGCGCCGCCCAGCCCAAGCATGGAAAACAGGAAGGATGCCCCGACGAATGCCACGGCGATCAGCGCATACAACACCGTTGGCCTCCCTCAATTCCAGGCCCGGACCCGAACGGTGACATCGTCGCGCCTCCTCCCTGGCTACCGGTCCGCCAGCATGGCTTCCCGACACGGGATGCACACCTTCGCGTCACCCACCACGCGCCCGAACCGCTCCACTACCATGTCTCCACACCGCGAGCACACGAAGGACGAGAAGTCCTCTTCCTTGTCGGTGATCTCGTAGTCAAACACTTCGCCGATCTTGAACAACTCATCTTCAGGCGCGGACATGACCTTTTCGATGAGCGGGTCCACGACCTCGTCCGGCACTTCCGTCGGCGGGATGCCCTTCATCCTGTATTCGGTGAAGAACGGCGTCTGCTTCGTCCGCATCTGCGCCTCGCCCCGGGGCACCACCCGCACCGCACGGCTCGTCGCTTTGTCCACCAGCGTGACGCCGAATTTGCCATAGCCCAACTCCTTGATGTTCCCCTTGCCGAATGTGCAGCCCGTGGCCGTCTGCACTCCGTCCCCGAAACAGTGGGCAAAATGGCCGTCACCAAGCTCCACCAGGGCCAGCAGCGTCTTGCCATCGGAACGGGCGACGCCCAGCCGGTTCATGGCTATGGCGCCGGCTCGGATCCCCAGCGGCATGGCCGGACACTTGTGACCGTGAAATTGTAATCCTGCATCGAGAAACGCCTTCGCATCCACCATTGCTTCCCCCGTTTTCTCTTTCGAGTCCCGGGCAACAGCTCTCGCTCACCATCCAGCTCGGACCCGGACTCGCTCCCGTCAGGCCGCGGTTCGGCCCGGTTAGATATAGACTGGCGGGTGTCCGCGTCGCGCGCATTGACTTGAATCAATGTCCGTTGATGCGTCGCCGGAATGTGACCGCGGGAGGTGGGCTGGATGGGCGAAACGGAAAAAAGGCGACGTACCGGTGGCAATGCCCGGCGATGCACGTTATGGCGCCGCTGGACGACCGGACCTCAGTCCTCGGATGGATTCGTGGCTCTCCTCAAACCGTCCAAGTCCAGCACCCGATAACGTCCGGAACCAACGCGTTCCAGCACGCCGTCCTGGACCAACCCGGTGAGGGCCCTGGAGAAGGTTTCCGGGACCAGGCCCAACGCGCCCGCGAATTCGTAGTTGGTCACGGGCAGGCGGATCGCCGGGTGGCCGGGCATGGCGACCGACGGCGGGACCATGGCCAGCAGCGCCTGGGCCACCCGGGCGCGGGCGCTGGGTGTGGAAAGGGACCGGATCAGATCGAAGGAGGCGCGCAAGCGCCGGCCCAGGAGCGCGATCAGCGTCATCGCCAGCTCAGGCTCTGAGCGAAGGACCTCCAGAAGCGCGGCCCGTGCCATCACGTCCGCCTCGACGTCTTCAATGGCCTGCGCGTACGCCGGGTATCCCTGACCATCCAGAAAAGGCAGGAAGCCGAACACGTCGCCTGGCCCGAAGAGGAAGAGGGTCGCCTCGCGTCCTGCGGGCAGAAGCCGGTAGATCTTGACCCGACCGGTCTTCAAGGACACCAGGATCCCGGACGTGTCTCCTTCCCGCCAGAGCAAGTTTCCCTTCCGGAAATGCCGGACGTGAAGGTGATCCTTCAGAAGTCCGAACGCTTCCCGGGCCAGCTCCTGGAGCTGGGGGTCAGGCCAGAGCTCGGAGGTAATGGTGGACGTGGTCATGCAACGAAAGATACGGTGGCCAGCAACGTCCCCGCAGCGATCGCCCGCGAGGCGCATCGCCGGGCCCCGAAGACGAACCGCTGGTGCGGGGTCGCGCACCGCCTGCGCCATAGCCCTCCGAGGCAGCGGCGAAAGGACCCGCGACCTGCCGTCGCCTCAGACGAACAGGTTGACGTTGGCCTCGTCGGCCTCGCCGAGATAGCTGGCGACGCCGACGTACTCGAGCCCGTCGATCAGCTCTTCGGGCTTGAGGCCCATGACGTCCATGGACATGGTGCAGGCCATCATCTTGATGCCCTGCTCGCGGGCCGTCTCGATGAGCTCGTCGAGGCTCGTGACGTTCTGCTGGCGCATGACCATCCTCATCATCTTCGCCCCGAGGCCGCCGAAATTCATCTTCGACAGGTTCAGCCTGTCCGGACCGCGTGGCATCATGCGGCCGAACATGCTCTGAAGGAAGCTCTTTCCGTTCGCCTTCGGACCGGTAGGCTTCCGCAGGACGTTCAGCCCCCAGAAGGTGAAGAACATCGTGACGTCGTCGCCCATCGCCGCCGCGCCGTTGGCGATGACGAAGGCCGCCAGCACTTTATCAAGATCGCCACTGAAGACGATGATGGTTTTCCTGGTCGTGTCCGCCATATCTATATCTCCTCGTCAGTCGGACCCCGTGGTCCGGCTGCCGGCCAGGGTATGGAAGAACAGCGCGACCGGCCGGTAGATCGCGTGGGCCAACTTGGTAAAGGGAAGCAACAGCACCAGCTCCATGGCCACCGCCACGTGCACCAGGAAGATCCAGTATCCCCACGTCGGCGGGTGCGGCAGGTAGAGCCCGAGCTCGATGCCGAAACCGGTCACGCCCGTCACCCACAGCAGTGCCAGCAGGAGCCAATCCGCGAACCTGGACTCGCTTGCGGTGCGGTTGGCCTGGCGCAAGCGGTTCCGGATGAGCAGCGTCGTTCCGTAGATCATCGCGGCGCCCGCAACCGTGCCGAGCAGCCGCACCGGGTACCAGATCGGCACCGGGGCGCCGGTGGCCTTGATGCCGGCGAGGGCCAGGCCGTAGTCGAGGAGCGTGGCCAGGAAGAGTCCCAGGAATCCCCAGATCGTCAGCGCGTGGAGCAGCCAGCGACGCCGGTAGAGCGGCTCGGTCTCCTGGGCGTCGCCGCAATCCGCCCGGTACCGGCGCTGCCCGAGGGCCTCGACGCCGAGCGCCACCCAGAGCGCACGGAGCGTGCGCCGCCACGCCGCGGGGCCGCCGAGGATGTCGCGGAATCGGACGCCCTCCCGGCGGGCAATGCCGTGAGCCATGAACGCCACGCCGACGAGCCCGGCCAGGGCCACGAGGCTCATGACCACGACACCGGTCAGGTGGATGAGCGGTTCGGGGATGAACTCGAAGAGCGCCAGCCGCCTCGCGCTTTCCGGCCCGTGCGAAGCGTACATGAACAAGGCGAAAAAGGCGGCGACGGCCAGGGCGATGATCGTGCCGATCACCGGCCGCGTGGACAGCGTACGCGCCAGCCGCGTCCGGTCGTAGCTCGCGATGGCGTAGCGTCGCGCGGCTGCCATGAAGCCGGCGGGATCGGCCTGGGTGGGACAGCTGTCCGAGCAGGCCCCGCAGTGGTAGCAGGTCCAGAGCTCCTTGCTCCAGATGAGCGTGTCCTTCATGCCGAGCTCCGCGTACCGGATCATCCGCCGCGGGAACGTGCCGGCGTCGTCGGTCAGCGGGCAGATCGCCGTGCAGTTGCCACAGCTGTAACAGGCGGAGACGTCGGCGGCGCCGAAGCGCTTGATGTCGGGCAGGAGATCCGGGTCGAGGCGGACCGCAGACGGCGCGCTGGCCGCTTCGGTGCTTCCCGCGTGGACTTCGCCGGCGGTCCCGGCGTCGGCTACGGCGATCATTTCGTCGCGTCCTCGCCGTCGGCCTTCCTGACGGCGGCGTACTGGAAGAACCCTTCGTCGGTCGGCTCGGCGAGCTCGACCAGCTTTCCGTAACGGCGCATCCCCATCACCCAGAAGACCGTTTCCTCGCTCGGCTTTCCGATGGCCTCCGCGATCTCGGGAACGGTGTGGGGCCCGTCCTTCAACGCCCGCAGGATGTCGCCGTGCATGAGCGGCTCTTCCCTGATGATCTCTCTGACTTCCCGGCTCGTGCTCATGCCGCTGATGTCTCCAGCAGGTTGTCGATCATGCCGCGGATCTGCTCGTCGGTGTTGCCGAGCAGGTCGATGGCGTCCTCGGGGCAGTACGGGGCGCAGCCGCCGCAACCCTTGCAGGCGGTAGCGTCGATGGTGATCACTTTGCGCCCGCCGTCGGTGACCTTCCGGATCGCGCTGTAGGGGCAGGCCTCCAAGCACTCTCCGCACCCGGTGCAGGCTTCGGCGTCGACGGTCGCGACGAGCGGATCCAGCTCGGCGGTCCCCTGCATCAGCATGGCTCCACACTGGGTCACCGCGGCCAGGCTCGAGGCGACAGACTCCGACGAGGTCTTCGGGCCCTGGCAGGTCCCGGCGATCATCACGCCGTCGACCACCGTCTCCACCGGACGCAGCTTGGGGTGGATCTCGTTGTAGAAGCCGTCACTGCCCAGCGGCAGCTTGAGCAGATCGGTCAGGTCGGCATTCTGCCGCGGCACCATCCCAGTGACCAGCACGACGAGGTCCGCCTCGAGAGAGACCTTCTCGCCCCCGGTCAACGCGTCGACGGTCGTCACGAGAAGCTTGCCGTCCCTGCCGCGCTCCACCGACGGCGGCGTGTCGTCCGGGAACTTCATGTAGACCGAGCCGCGCTTTCGAGACTCTTCGTACATCAGCTCGTAGCGGCCGTAGGTGCGAATGTCGCGGTAGAGGTGGTACTGGTGCGCGGCCACGTCGTGGCGTGAGACCTGGATCGACTCGTGGACGGCGGCCGAGCAGCAGTACTTGGAGCAGTATGCGTTGCCCTCCGGCTGGCGGTTGCCCACGCAGTAGATGTAGGCGATGGTCCGGACCGGCCGGTCGTTGTACTGGAGCGGCCCGGGCGTGGCGTCCACCAACTCCTTGAACTCCGGCAGCGTCAGCACGCCGTCGATGCCGTAGCCGTACTCGCCAGCCTCCGGCTGGTAGGTGTCGAAGCCCGTGGCGATGACGATGGCGCCCACGTCGACGCGGACGGTCTCCGGCTCGCCACCGTCCGGCGGCGCAACGCTGAGCTCCGCGCTGTAGTTGCCGAAGCTGCCGGACTTGCCCACCAGCTCGGCGCGGGTGAAGACCGTGATCCCCGGGTGCTTCCGGACTTCGGCGACGAGGTTCGCGACCAGGTCGCGGCCCGAGCGTTCGTGGGGGAACATCGGTCCGAAGCGTCCCACCCAGCCGCCCAGCTCCGCCTCGCGCTCGACGAGGGTGACGCCGAGGCCGATGTCCGCCAGCCCGATGGCCGCGCGCAGCCCGGCGATGCCGCCACCCACCACGAGTGCGCGCGAGGTCGTCTCGACGCCGATGGGCTCCAGCGGCTCCGACGCCCGGGTCTTGGCGATGCCCGCGCGGATGAGGCCGATGGCCTTGCGGGTCGCCCCGACCGGGTCGTCGCCGTGGGCCCAGGAGTCCTGCTCGCGGATGTTGACCTGGGTGTACTCGAACGGGTTCAGCCCGGCGCGCTTCGAAACGCCGCGGAAGGTGTGCAGGTGCAGCTTGGGTGAGCACGACGCGACGACCAGCCCGTCCAGGTGCTCGTCCTGGATCTTCCGGATCATGTCGTGCTGAGCGCCGTCCGAACACGCGAACATGGTGGTCTCGGCGTGCACCACACCGGGCTCGTCGGCGACGGCGTCCCTGACCTTCGCCACGTCGACGTAGTCGGAGATGTTCCCGCCGCAGTGGCAGATGTAGACGCCGATGCGTCGCTCGCTCATCGTACCACCTCCATGACCGCCGGTCGGCGCGAGCCGGTCTTCTCGAGGTGAGCGGCCACCTGGGCGACCGCCGCGCCCGCGTGCGTGATCGAGTCCACGATGTCCTTGGCTCCGGACGCCGTGCCGGCGACGAAGACACCCGGGATGCTGGTGCGACCGGGCTCCAGATCGTCGTTGGGCTCGGCGACGTAGGCGAACTCGTCGAGGCCCAGCGGTTCGCCGACGAACAGCCGCTCGACGTCGCGGTTGGGCTGGACACCCACCGCCAGCACCACCAGGTCGTACTCGGCTTCGCTCAGCTTGCCGCCGTTCTCGATGTCCTCGTAGTGGAGGATGAGGTTGCCGTCGGGCTTCTCGGTGATCTTCGCCACCCGGCCCTTCACGTAGGCGGCGCCCAGCTCCTTGGCCTCCTCGTAGAACTCGTCGTAGCGCTTGCCGGCCGCGCGCATGTCCATGTAGTGCATGGTCACGTCGGCCAGCGGCAGGGCGCCCATGATGAGCTGGTTCTGCTTCACCGAGTACATGCAGCAGATCTTCGAGCACAGCGGGTTGCCGACGGTCTTGTCCCGTGAGCCGGTGCACGAGATGTAGGCGATGCGGTCGGGAACCTTGCCATCGCTGGGGCGCAGCACTGTGTTGAACGGCCGCGTCGGTGCGAGCAGCCGGTCCATCTGCATGCCCGTGATCACGTTGGGGTACCGGCCCCAGCCATACTCGGGCTTCGCATCGGCCGCGAATAGCTTGAACCCGGTGGAGACGACGACCGCGCCCACCTCCACCTCGAACGTGCGCTCGTGCATGCTCAGGTCGATGGCGTCGGCCGGGCAGGTTGCGACGCACTGCCCGCACTCCGAGCAGACACCGCAGTCCAGGCAGCCGCCCGCGGCGACGTGCGCCTCGGCCTCGGTCAGCACCGGCTCGATCTCCGCGAAGTCCCGCGGCGCCGGCGAATGCGTAACGTCCAGCGCCACCGGGTCCCGGTGGGTGTAGGTCTCTCGCGACCCTGGAGCCAGCGGTCGATCATATGGGCCGCACGGCGCCCCTGCCCCACGGCGTGGGTGATGTCCGACGCGCCGCTGACCACGTCACCGGCGGCGAACAACCATGGCTCGTCACTCCGGAGCGTCTTCGGGTCCACCTGGATGCCGCGGCTCTTCGACACGGCTACCCGGCCGTCGAAGGGGCCCGTGTCGGGCACAAGCCCGATCGCGGGGATCACCACGTCGCACGCCATCACGAACTCGGAGCCCTGGATCGGTTCCGGGCGACGCCGTCCCGACGCGTCCGGCTCCCCCAGCTTCATGCGGGTGCAGCGCAGGCCGGTCAGGCCGCCGCTCGCGTCAGCGACCACGCCAACTGGCGAGACGAGGAACTGGAACCGGACGCCCTCCTTCTCCGCGTCCTCCACCTCCACCACGTGGGCGGGCATCTGCTCTCGACCGCGACGGTACGCGACGAGAGTGTCCGCCGCGCCCAGTCGCCGCGCGGTCCGGGCCGCGTCCATGGCCACGTTGCCGCCACCGACGATCACCACGCGCTTGCCCTCCAGATGGGGCGCTTTGCCGAACCGGACGTCGCTCAGGAAGTCCAGACCAGAGACCACTCCCGTCGTCTCCTCACCGGGCACTCCCAGGCTCATCGCCCGGGGCGTGCCGGTCGCCAGAAGGACGGCGTCGTACCCTTCGGCCCTGAGCGCCTCAAGGTCCTCGACCCGCGTGTTGGTCACGATCTCGACGCCCAACGTGGTCACGTTGCGGATGTCCTGCTCCACGACCTCCTGGGGCAACCGATAGACCGGGATCGCCTGACGCAAAAATCCGCCGGGCTCGGGCGCCGCCTCGAAGATCTTCACCCCGTACCCCTTGCGAGCGAGCTGCCAGGCGGCGGTCAGCCCCGCCGGCCCCGAGCCCACGATCGCCACGCTCTTGCCGTTGGGCGCCCCAGGCTGGACGCCGGGGCCGTCGTGTGTGGCGTAGTGCCGCTCGGCGATGAAGCGCTTTAGCCGCCGGATGGGTAGCGGGCCTTCGAGGTCGCACCGCGTGCATTCCGCCTCGCAGGGCGCGTAGCAGGCCCGCCCGAGCGAGCCGACGAGCGGCGTCGCGTCCAGCACGAGCTGGAACGCCTCCTCGTACTTGCCACTGCGGATGAGCGAGACGTAGCCGTGGGCCTTGATCCCCGCCGGGCAGGTGTCCGTGCAGGGCGACGTGCCCTCGCGGGTGATCACCGCTTTCTTCGGCACGGCCTGGGGGAAGGGGATGTAGGCCGCCCGGCGCGCGACGAGGTCGGCGTTGAACTCGTCGGGCACGGCCACCGTGCACACCTGCTCGCACTCCTGGCAGCCGGTGCAGGCGTCGGCGTCCACGTACCGCGCCTTCTGGCGCACCGTGGCGTGGAAACGCCCCTCCTCGTCCCGGAGGATCTCCTTCACCTCGCCGTACGTGATCGTGTCGATGTTCGGGTGGTTGATCGTCGAGGACATCTTCGGGCCCGAGATGCAGCTCGCGCAGTCCAGCGTCGGGAAGACCTTGCTCAGCAGGATCATCCGTCCACCCACGCTCGCTTCCTTCTCCACCAGCAGGACCTTGTAGCCCATGTCGCCCAGCTTCAGCGACGACTCCATGCCTCCGATACCGGCCCCGATCACCATCGCGTCGTACTTCATGCCGCTTCCGCTCCCTCCGCGTCCAGCCCGGCCAGCATCTCCGAGAACTCGCGCATGTGGTTGACGAAGGGTTCGGCACACACCGAGCACAGCGCGGCCATCTTCACCCGCCGCGGATCGTAGCCCTCGGCCTTCATCCGCTCCTGCGCCTCCGCCGCGATCCGCGCCGTGCGCCCGGCACAATCCGGCAGATAGGCGCACTCCTCGCCGTCCGCGGCGATGAACACGCCATCGAATCCCCGCTCGAACGCGTGCACGATCCACGCAGGCCGGATCGCGCTGCTGCACGGCAGCGTGATCGTCGACACCGTCGCCGGATAGTGCAGGTGCCGGCTGCCGGCGAGGTCGATCCCGGGATCCGAGATGTTCTGCGTCGAAAACACCAGGATCCGCGGACCACCCTCGCCGGCGGGGGTCTCCTGACCCGACATCCCGGTTACTTCGCCTTCCGGACGAACAACCGCAGGTAGCCGGGCTCCTCCACCTCGCCCAGATACTCGTGCCCCATCTTCTTGGACCACGCCGGCAGGTCTTTCTTCGTTCCGGAGTCCGTGGCCTGGACCTCCATGATCCCGCCCACCGGCACACTGCCAATGCCCTTCTTCGCAGCCAGGATCGGCCCCGGGCACGAGGTCCCGCGCGCATCCACTACCTTGTCGACCTGCAGGTCGTTCAGCTCAGCCGTTGCCATCGTCATCGTCGTTTCTCCTCTGGCGGCCCCTCGGGCCGGCCAGCCTGTAATGGTTCTGCGTGTGCGCACGACTCATCGCGTGCATGCCGCACACGCCTCCTTTCCACTCCTGCGGCCAGCGCCGGGCCGAGGGAGGCGGGCAAATAGCCCCCGACAGCGCGGCGCGGCCCACGGCTCGCACGCCCGAAGCGCGCGCGTCCGGCGAGGCACCGTTACCCACCAGCAAATGTCAACCGTGCGACCCTTCACGGATGCATGCCGTGTGCCCGCATGAACCCAATCGCCGACCGGCACCGCGGACCGCCCGAAACGCCAGTCACAAACGCATGTTTTCGCCGATCCGGTCCTGGCTTCGCATCTCCATTCGGCGGCGGGGGGACTGGTGCAGATCGTTCTAAATCGTTACAGTTGGAACGAAACGTTTCGAGAGGTTTCATGGATACCGGAACAATAGAAGAGCTACCGCACCCCAACGCGTTGGATGCAGAGGCAGCGCTTGAGCGCATACTCCGCGCGGCCGGGACGGGTGAAGAGAGCCTGTTGGCGGGGCTGATCGAGTCGACGGACGACGCGGTCTTCGTGGTGGACGCCGAGCGACGTCTCGTGCTGATCAGCGATCGTGCCGAGGCGATCACGGGGGTGTCCCGCGACGAGGTTCTCGGCCGCGACTGCCTCACGCTGTTCAAGTGCCGCGCCTGCCTCGTGGAATGTGGTGTGTTCACGCACGGATCGACGGATGATGTACCGCTGGTGCTCTACGGTCCGAACGGGAAGGACGTATCGGTCCGCAAGACGGGGCGCGTAGTGCGGAATGATGACGGTGAGGTGGTGGGGGCGGTGGAGGCGTTCCGGCTGGCAGGCGACGTCGTTCCGGGCGTGGACGCCGGAGGCGCGGCGTGGGGCGGCGCGTCGCACCTCATCGCCATGCTGGGCCGCGGTGTCATGATGGTGGACGCGAACTTCGTGATCCGGCGGGTGTCGGACGCGCTCGCCGAGCTGGTGGGCCGCATGCCGGAGGAGCTCATCGATCGCCCTGCCGCGGAGCTCCTGGGCGACGAGCTGTGCGAGCCGGACGGGGCGTTCCGCAAAGCGCTCCAGCGTGGCGACCGGCGTGAGGGCTGGCGCGCCGTCCTCCAGCACGCCGACGGCCGCTGGCTGCCCTTCTCGCTGACCGCGGCGCCCGTGCCCGACGCCGGAGTGTGTGGGGAGGACCCGGGCGGCACCGTGTTGATGCTGCGACCGGAGGCTTCGGCGGAGGAAGGCGGCCGCGACGGACGCTCGGTCCGTTTCGAGGGGATGATCGGGCGGTCCCACTCCATGAAGCACATCTTCGAGCTCATCGATCACCTGCGCGACAGCGACGCGACGGTGCTCATCACGGGGGAGAGCGGAACGGGCAAGGAGCTGGTCGCTCGGGCGGTCCACGCGCGCTCGAACCGGGCAAACCGCCCATTCGTGGCGGTCAACTGCGGTGCGCTGCCCGAGCACCTGCTCGAAAGCGAGCTCTTCGGCCACGCCCGCGGGGCGTTCACGGGTGCGACGCGCGACAAGCCGGGCCGCTTCGAGGTCGTCCAGGACGGCACGATTCTGCTCGACGAGGTCGGAGACCTGCCGCAGCCGCTGCAGGTCAAGCTGCTGCGCGTGCTCCAGGAGCGGACGTTCGAACGCCTCGGCGAGAACACAAGCCGTCCGTTTCGCGCACGCATTCTCGCGGCGACCAACATGGACCTCGCGCAGGCGGTCACCCGCCGCACCTTCCGCGACGACCTCTTCTACCGGCTCAACGTCGTGCGCATCCAGATTCCGCCTTTGCGCGAGCGCCGCGACGACCTCGAGCTGCTCATCACCCACCTGCTGGACGCGATCGGCCGCCAGCGGTCGCGCGCGCTACGCCTCTCGCCCGGCGCCATGCGCACGCTGATGGCCTACGATTGGCCGGGCAACGTCCGCCAGCTCGAGAACGCCTTCGAGTACGCCAACGCGGTCTGCGATGGCCAGACGATCCATGTGGAGGACCTGCCGCCCGAGCTGACCTCGAGTCCGTCCGTGCCGGCGATGCCGCCCGCGACACCAAGCGGCGAGACGCCGCCCGGCCTCCCGCTCAACGCTGCATCCCCATCGCCTGCGCCCCCTTCGCCCGCGCCCGCGTCGACCGCGCCCGCGGCACCACGGCGTCCGCGCCTCGGCCCCTATCCCGACCGGGAGCGGATCCTCGCCGCGCTCGAGACGACGCACTACCGCCGCGGCGACGCCGCACAACTCCTCGGCATCAGCCGTACGACGCTCTGGCGCCGGATGAAGGAGCTCGGCTTCTGACGACCGCCTCGCGGAGGCGTATTCGCCCCCGAAGCGAATCAGGTCCTGCGCGAAGAAGTCTATGATCCCGGCCCGGTGGGGCCGCATCGCCCGGCTTCACCGTTCGACAAGATCAGCCGCGTTCACGTCCCTCTCAGTAGCGGGTACCGTGCAACCGGGAACCGCGGGGAGGGGCGTGCGCGAACGTCCCGCGCAGTCATGGCTCACGCGGCGGGACGAGGACGTTGGAGGCAGCGGCGAAGAAGGGCTGACGCGGTCGGTCCGGGAGAGCCAGTTCCAGAAGACGACTGCCGTCGCCCGTCTTGCCCAGCAACCGGACGACCTGCGCCAGGCCTTCGGCGCACATGATATTCTCGCCCACCGCCGGAAGGCGCTCAGTGGCCCGGATCCAACCCGGCCTCTCCATCGATTCCGCCACCCGCAGATCGTCCCGATTCAGGCGGTTGGCAGAGTTTGCGTGAAGTCCCACGATGATCTCCTTGCCATGGAGAGGGCGGTCGGAAACGGACACCCGACACCGCTCTCCGGCTGTCGCCCTGTACCGGCCCAGCGGCCGGCCGCGGCGTTATTCCTTGTGCATGCGGTTCTCGACCGGGTCGAAGCGTACGCCGCGCATCCGCTTTACGCCCTCGGCCGTCTGCTTGTATACGGTCTTCAGATTCCCATTACCCCGCTCCTTGTCCGACCAGAAGTAGGGTGTGGCCGAGCCGTTCTTCTTCGTAATCCTGACCTTCGCCATCGGGTCCTCCGTTCGCGCGTGATACGGCAACGGCCGCCCGGTGCAAGCACCGGAC
>JARRJS010000107.1:13081-23945 GCA_037388885.1 Gemmatimonadota bacterium | reverse complement strand
CACGGCGGCGTTGCCCATCAGCGTGTCGGGCTCCAGCAGGTAGTCGCTCACGGCGCAGAAGAACACGTAGTCCCGGTCCGTCCTGTCGGTGGGGAACTCCAGCTGCACGCCCAGGGTCTCCTCCATCTCCTCCGACAGGAACGAAAGGACGTCCAGCAGGCCCGCCCTGGACACCTTCGATGTGTTGTGGGTTTCGCCCTGCAGCTGCTCCTGGACGCTCACCTGCAACGCCTTGGGCACGATGCCCACCAGGCTGAGCAGATACCGGCCGAGCCGGGTGATCAGGCCGTGGTCGAAGCCGAGGGGACAGGAGCGCGTGCAACGGCGGCACGCCGTGCAACGGTAGAAGACGTCGCCCATCTCGTCGATCAGGTCTTCCGTCAGCTCGAAGGGCGCCGCGAAACGCGACTTCACCCAGCCGTCCAGCGTGAAGTAGCGCCGGTAGATGTCCAGGAGGATGGTCGTCCGGTAACAGGGAATGTCCCGCGGGTCGCCCGACGCCAGGAGGATGGGGCATGCCACCGCGCACTGGCTGCACTTCGCCGTGGATCTGGAATACGTGTCCAGCAGCGGCTTGTAGTCGGTGTATTCCAGGACCCACGCGAACGCTTCCAGGAAGCGGTCCACCAGGTGCTCGTCCGGCGGTTCCAGCACGTGGTAGGGAAAGACACGGCGGGCATGCGGCTCGGCTCGATCCTTCGTCGGCGGTGCAATCACGGTTCCCATCCGCGTCGTTCGGGTTGCAGGTTTCACTTCCTCAAGGGCAAGCGGTATACCGTTCCGCCGGCCGCCGATTAGGACCGTTCACAAGAGGACCCGGCGACCATCGCCGACAGCGCGAAAAGCCCTGAGCCGACGGAATCATCGCGGCTGACACGGTTCCGGCACTCGCTCTCCGTGACCGGTCCACGACCCCCGACAGCGCGTTGCACACGTTGCAACATCGCGTTGCACCGCGACGCCGGATGCAACAGTCGAAGGCGTGCCGGCACCGGCGCCGACCTTCCTGGAAACGACCTGCCGATGGAGCCCATAAGGATCCGACAGCACCCTCTCTCCGCTGGAATCGCCAGGCAATGCGCGCCCTTTCGCGTTCTCGCCTCCGGACCGGGAGAGGCGACCAGGAACATCCGCAAAGCAGTCGCGCGGGAGCGCCTCCAGGACGTCTGGCACCGGCATGCGAGTTGCCTTTTCAAAGGCCGACCACGCAACCCGGAGAGGCCATGCGCTTCGGTATCCCGTTGCTGGATGAGAGGGTAGCCCCGCGGTGCACCATTGCGGACTCGCTGCTGCTGATCACGCTGAAGCGTCGCAGGGTCCTGGGGCGATCCATGGTTCGCCTGGACAACGCCACCTGGGTGGACCTGGCCCGGCTCCTCGCCGACGAGGAGGTCGACACCCTCGTGTGCGGGGGAATCAGTCGCGCGAACCGCGAATCGGTGCTGGCGCACGAGGTCGAGGTGATCGACAACGTCGCGGGCACGGCGGACGAGGTCGTGGACGCCCTTCGACGGGGTGGCCTGCAGTCCGGGTTTGGACTTGCCGCTGAGGGCGTCCCGCAGGGCCGGCGAACCGACCTCAAAACACACCGGGATGGGGGTGATGGGGCGGACGCTGCGGTGCCGCCGCCGACCGAGGCCGTGCGGGCAACCGGCGCAATCGACTGTCTGGCGTGTGCCGACCGTGCCTGTCTGCGCGGTGAAGCGTGCCCGCATGTCCGCGTGCGGACGGCGGTCGCCGACGAGTTCGGACCCACGCTGGAGGCTGCGTGGGACGTGGCCTGTGAGAACGAGCGAATGCTCTGTCGTCTCGCCGAGCTCGTGTACTTCGCCCTGGAGATGGGATACACCCGGTTGGGCGTCGCCTTCTGCGCGGACCTCCTGGAGCCGGCTTCCGTGCTCACCGGTGTCCTGCGGCGGTTCTTCGATGTGCTGCCCGTGTGTTGCAAGGTGGGCGCCGCGGCCGACGAGCATGGCGTGATGCCCTGCAGCCCATTGACCCAGGCCGCCGTCCTGAACGAAGCCGGCACGGACCTGAACGTGCTCGTCGGCCTGTGCGTCGGTGCGGACGGCGTCCTGTCCAGGGCAAGCCGTGCGCCTGTGACGACGATTTTCGTGAAGGACAAGTCCCTCGCGAATAACCCCATCGGGGCCGTGTACTCTCATTACCACCTGAAGGACATCTGAGATGGCCAGAATGACAACCGAGTCGGCGGGCCGCAGGTGCAACGCCGGCTGACCCGAGAGTGAAAGGAGGCGTGCCATGACCATCCCCACCCTGAACGCAGTAGGATTCTGTGCTCACTATTCGGAACAGGGGGACTGGGCTTTCGACTACGCGCTGGATCTGTCCCGCATCCATGGCGTTCGGTTGAACGTGTTCCACTTCCTGACCGATCCCTATGATCCGGCCGCCGCGCCGCAGGCGGGGCTTTCGAGGGCAGAGCTGTCGAAGCTCGTCGTGGACAGGGAACGCGAGCTTCGGATGTACTACGACGGGCGAGCGGGCGACTACCTGGAGGTCGGCTTCCGGCTGTGTGAGGACAACAGCTGGACGGAGCTTCACCGGTGCCTGCTGGACCGGGAATTCCAGATTCTCGTGCTGGGCTACGTGGCTCCGGACGCGCGGTTCGCCCGCAAGCCTCTGGAGGAGTTTGCGGACAGCTTCGTCTGTCCGGTGGTGCTTGTGGGCCCGGACCATTCGCGACAGTTTCACATAAATGGGGCGGCTGCGCTTGTCAGCGACAGACTTGCCCTCCCGGACGGAGCGTGGGAGCGTATTGAGATGCCGGTGGGTTGAGCGGTGGACGCCGGGTGATGCTGAGCGTCGGAAAGGAGATGAACGGCATGGAGGAGATCAGCCAGCTCATCTTCCAGAGCATCAGCGACGGCGTGTTCACCGTCGATGAGAACAGGATCATCACGGCGTTCAACCGGGCGGCGGAAGAGATCACAGGGTTCGAAGCACACGAAGCGGTGGGGAAGCATTGCTTCGACATCTTCCGCACGGAGTTCTGCAACGCCCGTTGTCCTCTGAAGGACACGCTGCAACATCACGACGCCGTGGAGAACGTGCGCGTCTCCATCATCACGAAGGAAGGCTGCGATCTGCCCATCAGCGTCACCACGACGCTGCTGCGGGACGAGCAGGGGAACGCCGTGGGCGCCGTTGAGTTCTTCCGGGACCTCTCGACGTTGGAGGACCTCCACCGACGCCTCGACGACCGGCGGGCGGTGGAGGAGATCGTCAGCGTGAACCGGGAGATGCAGCAGCTGGTGCAGCTTCTGCCCGACATCGCGAAATCGGAATGCAACGTGCTCATCACGGGCCCCTCCGGGTCGGGCAAAGAGCTCATCGCGCAGGTCATCCACAACATCAGTCCCCGAAAGTACGGGCCCTACATCCGGATCAACTGCGGAGCGCTGCCGGCCACGCTGCTGGAATCGGAGCTGTTCGGGTACGAGAAAGGGGCCTTCACGGATGCGAAGCGGGACAAACCCGGCAAGTTCTGTCTCGCGAACGGGGGGACCCTGCTTCTGGACGAGATCAGTGAGATGGACCCCACGCTGCAGGTCAAGCTGCTGCGCGTCCTCAACAACGGGGAGTACCAGCCCCTGGGCTCCACCAGGACGATGCACACCGACGCGCGCATCCTCGCCGCTACGAACGCGGATCTCGAACAATCCATCGAGCAGGGCGGCTTCCGGGAGGATCTCTACTTCCGCATCAATGTGGTGGAGCTCAAGATTCCACCGCTGCGGGAAAGGCCCGAAGACATCCCCCTGCTGGTGGATCACTTCCTCAAGATGTTCAGGAAGAAGACCCGCAAATCCATCAATCGTGTTTCTCCCGAAGCCCTCGGATCGCTCCGGCGCTATTCGTTTCCGGGGAACGTGCGCGAGCTCGAGAACGCCATCGAGCACGCCTTCGTCATGTGTCATTCCGACACCATCGAACCGGAGCACCTGCCCGCGAGCATCACGCGGAAGGTCGCTGCGGTGGCCGGCGTGTCACCAGGGCGCCGAAACGAGAAGGAAGTGATCGCCGAAGCTCTCACGCGGAACCGTGGCAACCGGGCGCAGACGGCCAGGGAGCTGGGCATGCATCGCACCACGCTCTGGCGAAAGGCCAAGTTGTACGGCCTGGACGGTTGAGCGCCGAGCGGCACCGATCCCTGAAAGCTGGGCCACGATAGCGCCGAATAGAGTGGCCGTGGGCGTCAGGTTGGCGACCCGCTGCCGCGGATCCAACCGGCCACCTGCCGAACACCTCCCACGAAAACAGGGGCGCTCGCCGCGCCAAGTTGTTAGATTGTTTACGCCCGGTCAACGTACACCTGACGACGTGAGGCCGAGCAATGCGCATTTTGATCACCGATGCTCAGGCTCTGGTGCGTGGCGGTCTCCGGACGTTGCTGGAACAGCGGGGACACGAGGTCGTAGCGGAGGCGAGTGACGCGTCGGAGACCAATTCGTTGGCGCGACGGCACAAGCCGGATGCGGTGCTCCTGAGCGTTTGTGGAGCATTGCCGGCGGCCCTGGATGCCACGCGCTCCATCGCCTCTCATCTGCCTTCCACCGCCGTCATCGTGGTGACGCGGCGTGCGCAGGAGGAAGTGTTGTGCGACGCGTTTCTCTGCGGCGCCCGTGGCTATCTCACGAAGGACCTGGAGGGCGAGGAGTTCTGCGAGCTGGTGGAGCGCACGGTCGACGGCGAGCTGGCGCTGCCGCCGGGCCTGTCGCGCAAGCTGGTGGCCGCGTTCGCAGGCGGTGCGCTGCGCCAGCGGCGTTCGGCAGGCGCGCTGGCGCTCACGCAGCGGGAACACCAGGTCCTCACCCAGATGACCCGCGGCTCGACGTCCAACCGGGACCTCGCGCGCACCCTTTCTCTGAGCGAGAACACCGTCCGGTTCCACGTGCGCAACATCCTGGGCAAGCTGCACCTGCACAACCGAGCCGCGGCGGTGGCGTATGCCTTCGAGAACGGCATCGTCCGTCCGGCCGATGGCGACTGAAGCCAGGGCCACTGCGGAATCCCGCGTGCGCCTGCACGCGGACATAACCGGCGCCGTTCAGGGCGTCGGCTTCCGGCCCTTCGTGTACCGACTGGCTCGCGAGCTGGACCTGTGCGGCTGGGTCCTGAACGGCGAGCGGGGCGTCGAGCTGGAAGTCGAAGGCCCGAGGACGAGTGTGGAACGTTTCGCGCTGCGCCTGGGGCGAGAAGTGCCGGCCCGCGCCGTCGTCGCCGATGTTGCGTTTCGCTGGGCCGAACCCCGAGGCTACGCCGACTTCCGGATCGTCCACTCCAGGCGGAACGGCGCGCCGACCCTGTTCGTGCTGCCGGACATCGCCACCTGCGACGCGTGCCGGGCCGAGATCCTGGACCCCACGAACCGGCGGCACCGCTACCCGTTCACCAACTGCACCAACTGCGGCCCCCGCTTCAGCATCGTACGAGCGCTGCCGTACGACCGCGTCAATACCAGCATGGCGGGATTCGACATGTGCCCGGCGTGCCAGGCCGAGTACGACGACCCGGCCGATCGACGCTTCCACGCCCAACCGAACGCGTGTCCGGCGTGCGGCCCCGGGTTGGCCCTGTGGACGCCCGACGGCAGGACCGTGGCGGGCGGTGTATGGGCGACGGAGGCTGCTGCGGCGGCCGTGCTGGCGGGACGCATCGTCGCGGTGAAAGGACTGGGCGGCTTCCACCTGATGGTCGATGCCAATGACAATGGCGCCATAATGCGCCTGCGGGCGCGCAAAGGCCGCTACGAGAAACCGATGGCGCTCATGGTGCCCGACCTCGATACGGCACGGCGCCTGTGCGAGGTGGACCGCGAAGCCGAAAAGGCGCTCACCTCCTACGTCGCGCCCATCGTGCTGCTGCGGCGCAGGCCGGACGCCGCCGTGGCGGACGGGGTGGCGCCGGGGAACCCGTACCTGGGAATCATGCTGCCCTACACGCCACTGCACCACCTGCTGATGCGGGAGCTGGGCGTAGCCGTGGTGGCTACGAGCGGCAACCTGGGCGGCGAGCCCATCTGCACCGATGAAGCCGACGCGCTCCTGCGCCTGGGCGGCATTGCGGACCTCTTCCTCGTCCACGACCGGCCCATCGTTCGCCACGTCGATGACTCGGTCGTCACCTTGCACGGCACGCGACCGTTGCCGCTCAGGCGCGCCCGGGGCATGGCACCGCTGCCGGTGAGGCTCGGCACCGACAGTCCCACCGTCCTTGCCGTGGGCGCACACCTGAAGAACGTCATCGCCCTCGCCATCGGCAGCCGCGCCTTCCTCAGCCAGCACCTGGGCGACATGGACACACCCCGGGGGATGGACGCGTTCCGGGATGTGGTCGCCGACTTCATGACTCTATACGACGCCCGCCCCGCTGCCGTCGTGCACGACCTGCACCCCGGGTACCCGACGACGCGCTGGGCCCGCGAGGCGACCGGCGGCACCCGCCGGATCGCCGTGCAGCACCATCACGCGCATCTCGCGGCCTGCCTCACCGACGTCGGCGCTACGGAGCCGGCGCTGGGCGTAACCTGGGACGGCACGGGCGACGGCGGCGACGGCACCGTGTGGGGCGGCGAGTTCCTGCTGGGGGATGCACGCTCGGCCGTGCGCGTCGCCACGCTCCGGCCGTTCCGCTTGCTGGGCGGCGAAGTGGCGGTGTGGCAGCCGCGGCGGGTCGCACTGGCGCTGCTGGCGGAGTTGTCGGACGACGCGTGGACGGCTCCGGGCGAGCTGGCGCCGGTCGCAGGGTTACCGGACGCCGACCGTGTCGTGCTTCGCCGGATGTGGCAGACGGGGCTCAACTCGCCATGGTGCACCAGCGCCGGCCGGCTGTTCGACGGGGTCGCGGCCCTGGCCGGCCTGCGGCAGCGCGTGTCCTTCGAGGCGCAGGCGGCCATGGCGCTGGAGTTCGCTGCGGACACCACCGTCCACGACGCGTATCCGCTGCCGGTGCAGGAGCGCGGGACCGGGCCGCCCGGTCCGGGAAACCCGCCGCTGCAGAAGCGTGAAGCTGGCTCGCACGGTTCGGTGAGCCCGCCGGTTCCGGACGCGCCCGGCTTCCTGGAGCTGGACTGGCGTCCGCTGATCGACGCGATACTGCAGGACATCCGCCGCGGCGTCGACGTGTGCGTGATCGCGGCCCGGTTCCACAATGCCCTGGCAGCCGCGGTGACGCGCGTGGCGGCCGCTTTCGACGCTCCGCGGGTCGCCCTCACTGGCGGCTGCTTCCAGAACCGGCTGCTGGCCGTTCGGGTGGCAGAGGCACTGGAAAGGGAAAACGTGGACGTGCTGATGCATCGCCAGGTGCCACCCAACGACGGCGGCATCGCCCTCGGCCAGGTGGCCGTCGCCCGCGCGACCTGGCCAGAGTGACAGGGCGGATCCGGGGCGTGCCTGGCCCGGCGTGCGCCGCGTACCACCGATAGGGAAAGGCCCCATGACGCAGACGACGCTTCGCTACACCGGACCCGCGTGCCCCATTCCGACAACCGAGTACCCGACCATCCAGCTGGCCCACGGCGGCGGCGCCCTTTCCCGCATGCTGGTCCATCGGTTGTTCCTGCCGGCGTTCCACAACGATGCTCTCGCCGTGCTGCATGACGGCGCAGTCCTGGGCGCGCACGAGCTCGCCCGGGCCGCCGGCGGCGGATGGCCGATGCAGGACGGCGGGCGGCTCGCCCTGACCACCGATTCCTTCGTCGTGAAGCCGCTCTTCTTTCCCGGCGGCGACATCGGATCCCTCGCCGTGCACGGCACGCTGAACGACCTGGCCATGTGCGCGGCACGGCCCGTCGCGCTCACCACGGCGCTGGTCATCGAGGAGGGGCTGGCCATGGACGACCTGTGGCGCGTGATCGACTCCATGCGCCGCGCCGCCGATGCCGCCGGCGTGCCGGTGGTGACCGGCGATACGAAGGTCGTGGAGCGGGGCAAGGGTGATGGGCTGTTCATCAACACGACGGGGCTCGGTGTCGTTCCCACCGGCATCAGCATCTTGCCGGCGCGCGCCCGGGCCGGCGACGCCATCCTGTTGAGCGGGCCCATCGCGATGCACGGCATAACGATCCTTTCCATGCGCGAAGGCCTGGAGCTCGAGACACGACTGGAATCGGACTCTGCCGACCTGGGCCCGTTGGTGCGGATCATCCTCGCGGCCGGCGGCGATGCGGTTCACGTGCTCCGGGATCCGACGCGCGGCGGCGTGGCCAGCGCCCTGTGCGAGATCGCCTCCGACGCCCGCATCGGCATGCTGCTGGACGAGCGCGCCGTACCGGTGCTGCCGGAGGTCCGGGGCGCGTGCGAGCTGTTGGGTTTGGATCCTCTGTACGTGGCCAACGAGGGCAAGTGCATCGCCATCGTGGCGCCAGAGGCGCAGAAGGCGGTGCTGGATGCCATGCGACGACACCCACGAGGCATCAGTGCCGCCGTGGTGGGGCGCGTCACCGACCAAGCCGACGGCCGCGTCGTCGTGCGCAGCTCCATCGGCGACGAACGGATCCTGGAGCCGCTCTCCGGCGAGCAGCTGCCGCGAATCTGTTAGCGGTGAGCGGAGGCCGGGGATGCCAAGCGGTGACCCGGCTTAGCGCTGGTCGCCCTCGATGGTGACGAGCCAGATGTCGCCCTCGGTGTGACGGCGTGAGTAGACCACCTCGCGCCCGTCGGCGGTGGCCCGGGGCGGGCCCAGTTTGTCGCGGACGGTCGAGTAGACGCGTCGCACGTCACCGGTCTTGCTGTCCACCAGGTAGAACGCATTCCCGCCGCTCACGAACAAAATGTGGCGGCTGTCGGGCATCCAGACCGGCCACTGCCCGAAGTCCGTGAGCCGTACGTGCTTGCCCGTGGCCAGCTCGTAGTAGCCTATGCCCTTGTCCGACCAGCCCACCATCCCGGCCAGCCGGGTGCCATCGGCCGACCAGTCATTGGCGACGAAGGAGCCCCACGTGGAGTCGCGCACGAGGGGCTTCGGGGTCTGATCGCCCGAGCTGCGGGAGAGGTCCAGAAGGAAGCCGCCGGCCGTGAACTCGTTGATGGCGATCCGTCGGCCGTCCGGTGACCAAACTCCGATCGACCCTGGATGGTCTGTGAGCTGCCGGTTTCCGCTGCCGTCGGCGTTGATGACCCAGGTGTTGAATGTGGCGGTCCGGTTCGAGAAGTACGCAATGCGGGTGCCATCCGGCGACCAGCGGGGGACCCGGTCGACGGCGGAATCGCTCGTAAGCCGACGGAGTCCAGTCCCGTCGCGCCGGACGATGTACAGGTCGCCCTCCGGCAGGTCCCGGGAGTAGAAGGCGATGCGGGAGCCGTCAGGGCTGGGGTCGGGCGACGACCACTGCCGCGACCCCGTCGTCAGCAGGAAGGCCTCGAGGAGCGTGTCGGCCCGAGCGTCGATGCGGGCGCGCTCGATGTTCTGCGTCGTGAGGACCGACGTAAAGAGAACGTGCGTGCCGTCGCCCGAAACGTTGGGGTGTGCGGCCAAGGCGGATGGCGTGGGCAGTGGCTCGGGCTCGCCCCGGACCTGTCCATTCGCCGGGTCCACGGCCACCCGCCAGAGGTTCATGCTGCCGCCGCGGTTGCTGGAGAAGTAGAGGAAGCGGCTGTCAGGCGACCACGCCGAGCCCCAGTCGTCGCCGACGCCGTCCGAGAGCAGGACGGGATCGCCGCCGCCGGCGGGCACGAGCCAGATGCTGGCGGTCGCAGTGCCCGTCCGGGAGGTGTAGGCGATCCAACGACCGTCGGGCGACCAGCTCGGGAGCACCGCATCTCCACGCACCAGCTGCCGTGCCGTTCCCGTCTCCAGCTCCACCGTCCAGAGCCCCTGATCCTGCGGTGCCTCCGGCTGCGCGTTGAGGGGAAGCACGCCGATATGCTCGCTGGCGTACGCCAGCGACCGGCCGTCGGGAGACCAGCTGGGATCCTCGCCACGGTCGGAAACCCGGCGCACCGCTTCGCCCGTCCGGCCCATCACGAACAGACCGCCGCCGCCTCGCGTCGATCGGAAGGCAATCCGTTCCCCATCGGGCGAAAAGGCGGGGGAGTAGTCGTCGCCAGGCGTGCCATCCGTCAGGTCGATGGCGCGTTCGCCCGCCAGGCTCTGGAGGTAGATGTCCCGGTCCGCGCCATTTTCGGCAGCGTACACGAGCCACTGACCATCGGGGGAGAAGCTGGGGGAATCCTCAAGGCCGGGCCGGGCCGTTACCTGCGTCGACCGCACCCGCAAGGGGCCGCCCTCAGCCCCACGTGATTGCAGCAGCATAGCGCCGCCGACGATCACAGCGCCCGCGATGACCGCGACGGCGGGAAGGACGGCTCTCCGCATTCTGGTCTTCCAGCGCTCCCGGCGCGTCGTGCGGCCTGCCCATGTCGTGTCCGTCAGCGCCTCCGCGAACGCGCCGGCGGTGGGGAACCGGTCGGCAGGTGTGCGGGCGAGGGTTTTCAGGACGGCCTGCTCGACATGGACGGGGACCGTGTCGCGGACGGCGCGCAGCCCTGGCACCTGCTCCATGCACTTCCTCGCCAGGAGGACCTGCGGCGGCGCCCCGGCGAACGGCGGCGTGCCGAGCAGCATCTCGTACAGGACACACCCGAGGGCGTAGATGTCGGCGCGGTGGTCCACCGCTATTTCGCCGGTCCCCTGCTCGGGACTCATGTAGGCGGGCGTCCCCACCACGAAGCCGGTCCGCGTCAGCTTCTCGCCTCCGGCCTCGCCGATGGCCCGGGCGATGCCGAAGTCGCACACCAGGGCGTGTCCCTCCTCCAGGAGAATGTTCTCGGGCTTGACGTCCCGGTGGACCACGCCCTGCCGATGGGCGTGATCCAGCGCGTCCGCCACCTCCCGCGCGATG
>JARRJS010000107.1:0-12953 GCA_037388885.1 Gemmatimonadota bacterium | reverse complement strand
GAGATGTGGATCTCGCGGAGGAACCGCTCGTCACCCACGGCCGCCGCGATCTCCGGCCGCAGCACCTTGATGGCCACCGGCCGTTCGAGCTTCAGGTCGGCGGCGAGGAACACGACGCCCATGCCGCCGCTGCCGAGTTCGCGCTCGATGCGATACCGGTCCCCGAGCGCACGCTGGAGTCGGTCTTCGAGCTCGTGCATGCCCCAAGATGCACCGGCACCCGCCGGATGCGACAGGTTCGCATGCGGCGTAGCGTCCGCTGTTCACCGGCAGGTGCGCGGCGGCCGTCCTCGAAGTGAAGGACACCGGCATCAGCGTCCCCGAGGACGACCGCACGCACATTTTCGACGAGCTCTACCGATCACCCACCGCGCGCGGCCGCCGCCTCACTGACGCGCAGGCGCCGTCGTCTCTCTCTCCGACCCTACGGCTTCCCCCACTACTTGGCGGTGAAATTCTGCGTGACCTGCCCGTCCTTCACCTCGTACACGCCTTCCAGCCACCGGCCGCTGGCTACGGGTACGTTGTTCGAGCTGGCCACCACGAACCGGATCGACGGGTCGCTGGCCAGCGTCATCAACAGCCAGAACTCATTGTTCGACCCTTCGTCGTCCGGCGAATCGTAGGAATCCGCTTTGTTGCCCACCAGGTGCGACTGGAGATGGCCCGTGTATTCCAATGGCGAGAACGTGTCCAACTGGAACGACGGACTGGACGTCGCATTCGGATATCGGCCGTTCTGGGCCTCGTATACCTTGAACGTGGTGTACAACATGCGGCACTCTGCTGCGACGGCCCCTACCTCGGCCCGCAGGCGAAGCCGTGAGTATGCCACCTGCGCCAGCGCCGCCAGTATTCCGATGATCACGATCACGACCATCAACTCGATGAGCGTAAAACCACCGCGCACCGGCGACTTTTGGCCGGAAGATCGTCGTTTTCTCATGGCCGTGAATGCGTGCAAACTGGAGACCGAGAGCCTTGAACGCGCGCAAGTCGTTGGGAGACAATGAAATGGGCGTTATGCCCACTGTCCCGGTGCCGGCATTCCGTCGTGCAGAACGCGACGAGAGTTGCGGAACGCCCGTCTGCGTACGCCCGGCAGACCTCACCACCGTTGCAACCATCTGGGGGTCGGACACGTATCTAATAGAAATGAGGCGCGGCACGACGCCGGGCCACCGACCGGAAGCACGGAGGGGATCATGAGCACGGCGGAACGGGCGCTGGCGCTGCGTCCTTCGGCGAACGACCGGTTCAAGGAAGGCTTCGGCGCCTTGTTCTGGGGGTGTGTGGCTCTGGCGGTGGCGATCCATTTCGTGATCATCGCGGCATGGCCGACCATGAACGCGGCGGACCTGAGCGTGACGACGTCGGCAATGCAGACCATCGATCTGCCGCCGGAGATCGAGATCCCGAAGGCGCCGCCACCCATTGTGCGGCCCGCAGTGCCGGTCGTCGGCAGCGCTGCACTGGATGAAAACCTGACCATTGCGGCCACCACGTTCGACGCCAACCCCATCGAGAAGCTGCCGCCGCCCGCCAACACGACGCAGGCCGCAGACCTCGCGGCGGCGCCCCACTTCACGCCCTACGAAGTGGCACCGGACCTGATCAACCGTAGCGAGGTGGCTCAGGCGTTGCTCAAGTACTATCCGCCGCTGCTCCTCCAGTCCGGCATCGGCGGCAGGGTCAAGCTGTGGTTCTACATCGACACCGAGGGCCGCGTCCTGCGCACCCAGGTCGTGGAGTCGTCCGGGTACCCGCAGCTGGATGCCGCCGCCCAACAGGTCGCCGCTATGATGCGCTTCAGCCCGGCGCTCAACCGCGATCAGAAGATCCCGGTCTGGGTCCAGCTGCCCGTCGTCTTCGAGTCGATTTATTAGCGGGCTCCTGACAGCGCGCCCCGGCCCCGACCGCCGGCGCACCACCCCCGCCGTTCCCGCGGCGGGGGCGGTTTGCGTTTACGACCGTTCGGCACCACCTTACCGCGCCACTCGGAGCCCGTTGCCCATGTCCAAACAAGACCGACACCAGGCCATCCTCCGCATCGTCGGCAGAAACCGGATCGCCAGTCAGGAGCAACTGCGCGAGCTGCTGGCCGATGAAGCGTTCGACGTCACCCAGGCCACCCTCTCTCGCGACATCCGGGAGCTGCGCCTCATCAAGGTGCCCGACGCCGAAGGCCACGCCTACTACAACCTGCCTCCCGACGCCTGGGAACATACCCCGCCACTCAAACGGCTCCTCACCAGCCTCTTCGTCGGCGCCGAAGGCACCGGCAACCTCCTCGTCGTTCGCACCCTCACCGGCGGCGCACAACCCGTCGCCGTCGCCCTCGATTGGGAAGAATGGCCCGAAGTCCTCGGCACCATCGCCGGCGACGACACCATCCTCCTCATCCTCCGCCAACCCGATCAGCTCGAAACCGTCCAGACCCGCCTCCGGGAGCTCGCCGAGGTCGAGTAGGGCGGAGTTCCGGTTGGCCTGCGCTCTGGGGCGCGTGGACCGGTCGCAGGCTTCCGCACCCTGGAGAGGACGAGTTCGAATTCGAGTTCGAGTTCGAGTTCGGCCCCCCCTCCGCCCCCCTCCCGCAACGCCAACATCGCCCCTCCCTCCTCGAGATATCCGCCTCGCCGTCCCCACCTCGATGTACCCCTTCCCTTGACATTTCCATCCGGCTTTATGCATAATCATGCGTTTGTTACTGCAAATTATTCCAGTTACTCGGAAGGATCGGATCGTGGCTGATACGGTCGTGCTGGCCTACTCGGGCGGCCTGGATACGTCGATCATCGTGCCGTGGCTGCGCGAGAACTACGACGTGGATGTGTTCTGTGTAGCGGCGGACGTGGGGCAGGGCGAGGAGCTGACGGGACTGGAGGCGCGGGCGCGGGCGCAGGGTGCGGTGGGGTGTGCGGTGCTGGATCTGCGGCACGAGTTCGTGACGGAAGCGATCTGGCCGACGCTGCGGGCGGGGGCGGTGTATGCGCGGAAGTATCTGCTGGGGACGGCGATGGCGCGACCGATCATTGCGCGGGCGCAGGTCGGGGTGGCGCAGGAGGTGGGCGCCAGCGCGCTGGCGCACGGGTGCACGGGGAAGGGGAACGACCAGGTGCGCTTCGAGCTGACGTATGGCGCGTTCGCGTCGGGGCTGAAGGTGATCGCGCCATGGCGGGAGTGGTCGATCCGTTCCCGGGAGCATGCGCTGGACTACGCGGCGGCGCGGGGCATCCCGGTGTCGGCAAGTCGGGAGAAGATCTTCTCCCGGGACCGCAACCTGTGGCATGTGTCCCACGAAGGTGGACCGTTGGAGGATCCGTCGTACGAGCCTGAAGAGGATCTGTACCTGCTGACGTCGTCGCCGGAATCGGCGCCGGACGAGGCGGAATACGTAGAGCTGGGCTTCGAGGAAGGCTATCCGGTGACGGTGAACGGCGACGCCCTGAGCCCAGTGGGACTGGTCGAGCGGCTGAACGAGCTGGCGGGTCGTCACGGCGTGGGTCGGGCGGACATCGTGGAGGACCGGCTGGTGGGCATGAAGTCGCGGGGCGTGTATGAGACGCCGGGCGGAACGCTGCTGTACTCGGCCCACCGGGAGCTGGAGCAGCTGGTACTGGACCGGCGTACGCTGGCGTTGAAGGACCAGCTTGCGTCGCGCTATGCGGACCTGGTGTACGAGGGCCGGTGGTGGTCCATGGAGCGCGAAGCGCTGGACGCGCTGGTGAACCGGACGCAGGAGGTCGTGACGGGCGTGGTGCGGCTGAAGCTCTACAAGGGTGTCGTGGGCATCGCCGGCCGGGAGAGCCCGTATGCCCTGTACGACGAGGCGTTGGCCTCGTTCGGGGGCGACGGCCGGTACGACCACGCGGACGCCGGGGGCTTCATCCGGTTGTTCGGCCTGCCGACGCGGGCCGAAGCGCAGCGCCGGACGGCGGAGCGGCCCGCGCTGCTTCGCCGGCAGCGCACCGCGTAGGGGGCAGCCCGCGGCAGTAGCGTTTCATGCACCGATCACGTAGCCTAAAACGGTTTCGGGGAATCTGCGCCGGGTCCGCCGCTCTGGTGCGGCTCCGGCAGGCATCAACGTGCGAAGGACCATGATGCGACCGCACCGCGGGTTCGTTTTCTCTCTCCTTGTCGCCGCCGTCCTCGGCGCGTGCAACAGCTCGACGTCGCCGGACAACAACTCGTGCGCCAGCTTCCAGGGCACCTGGGACGCCCAGAGCCTCTTTTACACCGCCTCCGCGGACCCGACGGTGACCGCGGACCTGAAGTCCGAGGGCGCCGCAGTCGCCCTCAAGGTCGACGGCAACTGCAACTTCACGGGCACCGCGAACATCCCCACCGTCACGGATAGCACCGTCGACATCGATGGCGACTTCACGCTGGAGCCCGCCAACCAGATGATCCTGACCGACCACACCACGGTCGGCCAGACCCTCAACGGCACCTACCAGTATACTCTCGCTGCCGGCAAGCTGACCCTCGTCGATCCCGAAATGGAGTTCGACTTCGATGGCGCCGGGCCCAATCCCGCCTTGCCGGCCACCATCACCATCATCTTCCTGAAGCAGTAACGAGGGCGGTTCGAGTTCGAGTTCGATGAGTTCCGCGCGGTTCCGGCGCGCGGCTCCGTACCGCCTGCGTCCACGCTCTCGCGTTCTGCGGCGCCGGCATCTAGACCGGCGGGCTTGACAGCGGGGCAAGCCGTCGGAATAATCATGCGTTCCAGAATGTAAATTGTTGCAGAGACGAGCACATGGTGGTAAACACGGTCGTCGGGGTGGTCGGCGTGGAGACGCGGGTGGCGAAATCGGGGCTGTCCGCGCCATGACGGGCGCCGATTCGGGCGACGGCCTGGCCCACCGGCTGTGGGGCGGCCGTTACGCCGACGGCCCCGCGCCGCCGCTGGACCGGCTCAACCGGAGTCTTCCGGTGGACGAGCGGTTGTGGCGTGAGGACGTGGAAGGCAGCCGGGCGTGGGTGGAGGCGCTTCTGGGTGCGGACGTGCTGACGCAGGAGGAAGCGGCCCAGCTGGATGCTGGGCTGGAGCGTGTGGCGAACCGACTGGAGGGCGGCATTCCCGTCGACTCCCCCGACGAGGATATCCACACGCTGGTGGAGCGGCTGTTGTACGAAGCGGTGGGCAACGTAGCGGGCAAGCTGCACACGGGTCGTTCCCGGAACGACCAGGTGGCGACGGACGCCCGACTGTGGTGTTTGCGGCATGGCGCGGTGCTGGGCGAGGATCTGCTGGAGCTGCAGGTCGCGCTGGCGGACCGAGCGGAATCCACGGTGGATCTGCTGATGCCCGCGTACACCCACCTGCGTCGTGCGCAGCCGGTGCGCGTCGCCCACTGGCTGCTGGCGCATTTCTGGGCGTTGCAGCGCGACCGGGAACGATGGCGCCAGGCGCTGGACCGGGTGGCGGTGCTGCCGCTGGGCTCGGGCGCCGTCGCCGGCTGCCCGTTCCCCATCGACCGGGGCCGCCTGCGGGAGCGGCTGGGGTTCGCCTCGGTGTCGCCCAACTCCATGGACGCCGTCGGTGACCGGGACTGGGTGTGCGAGCTGGTGTTCGTAGCAGCGTTGGTGGCGGCGCACCTGTCGCGCCTGGCGGAGGACCTGGTGCTGTTCTCGACGGCCGAGTTCGGCTTCGTCGAGCTGCCGGAGGCGTACACGACGGGTTCCAGCCTGATGCCGCAGAAGCGCAACCCCGACGGGCTGGAGCTGGCGCGTGGCCGCGCCGCGCGCCTGGCGGGGCAGGCCGCGGCGGCGCTCAACCTGTTGAAGGGCCTGGCCTCCGGCTACCAGAAGGACCTGCAGGAGGACAAGACGTTGCTGTTCGACGCCTTCGACACACTGGCGGTGCTCCTGCCGGTTACGCGCGAAACGGTCGCGGGCCTGCGTTTTGACGCCGCCGCCCTCGCCGCGGCCGTTGGCGACCACGAGCTGCTGGCCACGGATCTGGCGGACGAGCTCGTGCGGCGCGGCGTTCCGTTCCGCGAGGCCCACGGGGTGGTGGGGGAGCTGGTGCGCCGTGCGGCGCAGACCGGCCGGCCGCTCCTGGGGCCGGATTCCGTCGCGGCCGAACACCCACTGCTGGACCGGGACGCGGCGACCCTGGATGCGCTGGCGTCCGTGGAGCGACGGTCCGTCGAAGGGGGTGTCGCGCGTGCTGCGGTGCTGGCGCAGCTGGAAGCGGCGCGGCGAGCGTGCGCGTGAGGCGTCGTCGGAGGTGGGCGGCATGGCGCTGGCGTTGTCTGCCCGATCCGCTTAGCTTGTGCGGGTTGACGTGGGCGGCCCTGGGGCTCGCGCTTTGCTTTCTCAATTTCCAGCACCCACATCGGTACCGGAGGCCATGATGCGACTGCAGCACGGGATCGTTCTGTCTTTGCTCGCCACCAGCGCGGCTCTAGGCGCGTGCAAGAGCTCGACGTCGTCGTCGAATCCATGCGCCGAATTCCAGGGCACGTGGAACGCGCAGAGCCTGGTTTACACCGCCAACGCGGACACGACGGTCTCTGCGAACCTGTCGTCGCTCGGCGCAGCCATCATGTTGACGGTGGACGACAACTGCAACTACACGGGCACGGCGAACATCCCGACGATCACGACTGGCACCTCGGACATCCACGGCAACTTCACGCTGGACTCCGATACCACCTTGACGCTGAACGAGGCCACGGCGGTCGGCCAGGTGATCAACAACACGTACGAGTACACGGTCTCCAGCACGACGCTGGTGCTGACCAACCCGAACACGACGTTCGACTTCGACCTGACGGGTCCGAACCCTGCCGTGCCGGCAACCGTGGTCCTCACGTTCCTGAAGGGCTAGCGTAGGGAATCCGAGGAGATCCCATCACGCAGGCGAGCGGCCCCGCCACAGGCTGTGGCGGGGCCGCTCGCCCGTTTTTGCGCCCGGCACCCCCCCACACTATCTTGCCGCCGTTCGCACGGAACCCTACCCAAACGCGGCATTTCATGACGAGAAGCGCGGCAGCACGGGCTGTTTCGACGGATGTGACGGCGCTGCAAGAACGTGCCACGACCCTCCGGCGGCACATCATCGAGATGCTCGCTGAAGCGGGCAGTGGGCATCCCGGGGGCTCGCTTTCGGCGGTGGAGATCGTCACCGCCCTCTACTTCGGCCCCTTCCTGCGCCGCGGCGCTGGCCGAGGCGGGCTACTTCGACGTCGCCGAGCTCGCCACGCTGCGGCGCATCGATTCCCGGCTGCAGGGCCACCCGGTGTACGGCACGGCGCCGGGCATCGAGGCGTCCACCGGCTCGTTGGGGCAGGGGCTGTCCATCGGCCTGGGCATGGCGCTGGCCGCGCGCATGGACGGCCGGGACAGTCGCGTGTACGTGCTGCTCGGCGATGGCGAATGCCAGGAAGGCCAGGTCTGGGAGGCGGCCATGGCCGCGGGCCACCATCGGCCGGGCAACCTGGTGGCCATCGTGGACTACAACAAGTTCCAGCTGGACGGTGCGCTGGACGACATCATCGGCCTGGAGCCCCTGGCGGCGAAGTGGGAGTCGATGGGCTGGGCCGTGCGCAGCATCGACGGCCACGACCTCAACGAGGTGCTGGACGGGCTGTCCTGGGCGACGGAGCGCGGGCCGGCGTGCCTGGTGGCGCACACGGTGAAGGGCAAGGGCGTGAGCTTCATGGAAGGCGAGAACGCCTACCATGGCAAGGCGCCCACGCACGAGGAGGGGGCGCGAGCGTTGGCGGAGCTGGAGGACGTGGCCGCAGGGGCGCAGGAACCTACCGAGGCGAGCGCGCGGGAGGCGGGGCGATGAAGGCGCTGTACGAGGGCCTGACGCTGGGCAAGGCGACGCGGGACGCCTACGGCGAAGCGTTGCGGGAGCTGGGCCGGGAGCATCCGGACATCGTCGTGCTGGATGCGGACCTGGCGAAGAGCACGAAGAGCGCCTATTTCGGGGAAGAGTTCCCCGACCGTTTCCTGAACGTGGGGATCCAGGAAGCGAACATGGTGGGCATGGCGGGCGGCCTCGCCGCGTCCGGCAAGGTGCCGTTCATCTCGAGCTTCGCCTGCTTCGTGATCCTCAAGGGCTTCGACCAGCTGCGCATGGCCGTCGCCTATCCGAACCTGAACGTGAAGGTGACGGGCTCCCACGGCGGCATCAGCGTCGGGCCGGACGGTGTGAGCCAGCAGTCGGTGGAGGACATCTCGCTGGCCTGCAGCCTGCCCCATTTCGTCGTGTGCGTGCCGGCGGATGAGCACGAGATGCGGGCGGCGGTGAAGGCGGCGTATGCCCACGAGGGGCCGGTGTATCTCCGGTCCACACGCCCTAAGGCGCCGCTCACCTACGATGCGGAGCCGGCCGACTTCGCCTTCGGCAAGGCATCGGTGGTGCGGGCCGGCGACGACGCCACGGTAGTGGCCAACGGCCTGCTGGTGGGCGCGGCCGTGCTGGCGCACGAGCGGCTGCAGGAGGAAGGCGTGAGTCTCCGCGTCGTGGACATGGCGACGGTGAAGCCGCTGGACGAGGCCGTCGTGGCGCAGGCTGCGCGGGAAACGGGCGCCATCGTGACGGCGGAGGAACACCTGTTGCACGGTGGATTGGGTGCCAGGGTCGCGCAGGCCGTCGCACGGTCGTACCCGGTGCCCATGGAGTTCGTGGGTCTGGACGACACGTACGCCGAGAGCGGCGCGCCTGAGGCTCTGATGCGGAAGTACGGGCTCACGGCGGACGACGTCGTCGTCGCCGTCCGCAAGGTGATGGCCCGCAAGGCGGGTACGCGAGCGAACGTCGCGTAGTCCGCCTGAACGACACGGTTTGCTCAACGCCGGTGCGTCTGCCCCGCGGTGCGCCTGCGAAGACTGAAGACGAATCACGAAGACGAACCCGGGAGGTCCTATGGCTCCGAATGGAACGGCGACCGCCGAAGCACCGGCGGCTCCGACGACGCGACCGACGCTGGACACGCTGGACCTGCCCATTGGCAAGAAGGTGCGGCTGCATCGCCTGCTTTACGAGCACGGCCCGGGCAACGGCACGCTGCTGGTGCTGCCCATCGACCAGGGCCTCGAGCACGGACCGGTGGACTTCCTGCCCAACCCGCCGTCGGCGAACCCGGAGTACCAGTGGCAGCTCGCGCTGGAGGGCGGCTACAGCGCCATCGCATGCCACTGGGGGCTCGCCCGCCAGTACATGAAGAAGTACGCGGGCAAGGTGCCGCTGATCCTGAAGATCAACGGCAAGTCCACCATCCCATCCGATGCCGAAGCCCTGTCCTCGCCTACGGCGACCGTGGAGGACGCCGTGTCCCTGGGCGCCGACGCCGTCGGCTACACGCTATACGTCGGCTCGCCACGGCAGGACGATGACATCTCGCGGCTCATGGAGGTCCGGCAGGCGTGCGAGCTGTGGGGCATGCCGCTGGTGGTGTGGGCGTACCCGCGAGGCGCGGAGATCCAGAAGAAGGGCGGCCGGGATTCGCTGTACGCTGTGGACTACGCCGCCCGCATGGCGCACGAGCTGGGCGCAGACATCATCAAGCTGAATGTGCCCAAGAAGAGCGACAAGGACGCCGAGATGCCGAAGCAGTACCAGGAGATCGAGTGGGACTATGCCAGCGGCGCCGGCCGGGTGATCGCGTCGGCGCAGCGGTCCATGGTCCTGTTCAGCGGGGGCAGCAAGCTCTCCGACGAGGACCTCATGGACAAGGCGCGCACCGTGATGGAGCAGGGCGCCACCGGCATCATCTTCGGGCGCAACATGTGGCAGCGTCCGTTCGATGAGGCGCTGGAGATGACGGCGCAGATCAAGGACCTGCTCAAGCAGTTCGCAGTTTGAGCCAGGACGACCTGAAGCGACAGGCTGCCGAGCGGGCGGTCGAGCTCGTCGAGGACGGCATGGTACTGGGCCTCGGCACGGGCTCCACCGCCCGCTTCGCTCTGGAGGCCCTGGCGGAGCGGCGCCGGCGCGGCGAATTGAAGGGCATCGTCGGCGTGCCCACGTCGGTAGCCACGCAGCAGGCCGCCGAGCTCCTGGGCATTCCGCTTTCCACGCTGGAGCATCGGCCGAGCATCGACCTGACGCTGGACGGCGCCGACGAGGTCGACCCGTCACTGGACCTCATCAAGGGATTGGGCGGGGCGCTGCTGTGGGAGAAGATCGTGGCGTCCGCTTCCCGGCGGCTTGTGATCCTGGTGGACGAGACCAAGCTGGTGGACCGCCTCGGCCAGAAGGCGCCGCTGCCCGTCGAGGTGGTGCCGTTCGGCTGGAAGACCCACGTGGACGCCGTGCGTGCGCTGGGCGGTGAGCCGGCGCTGCGCACGCAGAACGGCCAACCATTCCGCACCGACGGTGGCCACTATGTTTTGGATTGCCGCTTCCCGGACGGCATCGCTGACCCGGACGCCGTCGAGCACGGGCTGCGCGCCCGCGTCGGCGTCGTCGAGACCGGCCTGTTCCTCGGCCTCGCCACCACCGTGGTCGTCGGCACGGAGGACGGACCCCGCCTGATGGAGCGAGAGCGATGAGCCCGCAGAATCGTGAGGCGGCTCCGGAAGAGGAATCCCGACCCCAACCCGGGCCGAACGCCGAACGCGGCAACGCACCTGAGACCGGCCCCAAAGTGAAACGCGGATCCGAAGACGTCGATCGTCCATCGTCGATCGTCGATCGCATCAAGCTCGCCCCCTCGATCCTGTCCGCCGACTTCGCCTACCTGGGCGAAGCGGTGGCGGAAGCGGAAGCCGCAGGCGTCGACTGGATCCATGTAGACGTCATGGACGGCCACTTCGTGCCCAACCTCACCATCGGCCCGGCCGTGGTGCGGGCGTTGCGCGGCGTCACGGACCTGCCGCTGGACGTGCACCTCATGATCGAGGCGCCGGAGAAGTTCCTGGACGCGTTCGCGGAGGCGGGCGCGGACCGCGTCACTGTGCACCAGGAAGCGTGCATCCACCTGCATCGCACCGTGCAGCACATCCGGGAGCGGGGCTTGAAGCCGGGCGTGACCATCAACCCGGCCACGCCCGCCGACACGCTCAGCGAGATTTTGCCCTACGTGGACCTGGTGCTGGTCATGAGCGTGAACCCCGGCTTCGGCGGCCAGAGCTACATCCCCACCAGCACGGCGAAGATCGCGCAGGTGCGCCGCATGATCGACGAGCGCGGCCTGTGGGGCGTCGAGCTGGAGGTGGACGGCGGCGTGTCGCCGAAGACGGCGGGCGAGGTGGTGGGGGCAGGCGCGTCGGTGCTGGTGGCGGGCGCGGCCGTGTTCAAGGGCGCCGGCACCGTCGCCGAGAACATCGCGGCGCTGCGCCAGGCCGCCGGCGGTTGAGCCGCGGCCCCCTGCGTTGTCCCTTTCTCTCATAGACGACCAGGTCCGGCGGCTGCGCGGGTGGACCCGGCTCCCTACATTGCACCCATGGCAACGCCGCTGGAACAGGTGCGGGCCGGCCTGGCCGATGGGTACGTCGTCGAGCGTGAGCTCGGCAGCGGCGGCATGGCCACCGTGTACCTGGCCCGCGACCGCAAGCACGACCGCGAAGTGGCCATCAAGGTGCTGCGCTCGGACCTGGCGGCGGCGCTCGGCGCCGAGCGGTTCCTGCGCGAGATCCGCATCACGGCGCGCCTGAACCATCCCCACATCCTGCCCCTGCTGGATTCCGGCGAAGCGGATGGCCTGCTCTACTACGTCATGCCGTACGTCGCGGGCGGCTCCATGCGCAGGCTGCTGCCGGACGGCACGACCCTGCCCCTGGACGACGTGTTGCGCATCACCCGCCAGGTGGCCTCCGCTCTCGACTACGCACACCATCACGGCGTCGTCCACCGGGACGTGAAGCCGGAGAACATCCTGTTCTCCGAGCGCCTGGCCGTGGTGGCCGACTTCGGCCTCGCCAAGGCCATCAGCCTCGCCGGGTCCCGCACCATGACCCGCAGCGGCGTGCCCCTCGGCACGCCCGGCTACATGAGCCCGGAACAGGCCATGGCTGCCCCGGACGTGGACGAGCGGACCGACGTGTACAGCCTGGCCTGCGTCGTCTATGAGGCGCTGCTGGGAGAGACGCCGGCATTCTGGCCCACCGACGATGACCTGCGTCTGGGCCGGCTCCAGGACGCGCCGCTGGCGCATCGCCAGCGGCTGGATCAACTGCCGGGACGGGTGGAGCAGGTACTGGTGAAGGCGTTGGCCCTGCGCCCCGCCGACCGTATCGCCGGCCCGGGCGAGCTGGCCAGCGCGCTGGCGGCCGCGTCCGAGCGCACCGCACGCCTGGACGACGACGAGGTCCGCGCCGTCATCCGTCGTGCGTCGGAGCTCCAGGCGGCGCAGCCCTCGGAGCACGGGGCGCTTTCCGTGGGCACGGTGGAGCAGATCGCGGCGGAGGTCGGCATCCCGCCCGACCGCGTGCGCGAAGCCATGCAGGAGCTGGGCACGGCGACGCACCGTGCGCCGGCAACCGGCGGCCCGACGTCGTCGCCGCCAGCCCCGCGCTCCGCTGCCGACCTCACGGCGCAGGTGCCACGCTCCACCGGAGACCTCGCACCGCAGCCGGTGCACGAGGTGTTCGACCATCGTCAGCAGCTGCTCCGCTACGACCGGACCGCCGACCGGGAGGTGCCGCCGTCGGAATTCCCCCGCCTCGTGGACGAGATCCAGTCCATTCTACGCCTGCACGGTCACACCTCCATGGTCGGGGACGTCCTCACGTGGACGCCGGTCGGGCAGGGTTCGGACCGCCACCTGGTGGTGACCGTGACGCCCCGCGACGGCCGCACCCTCGTCCACGTCGAGGAGAAGTTCCAGCTCGAGGGCTGGAAGCTGTTCACCCCCGGCTGGGGCGCGGCCGGCGGCCTGCTCTTCGGCGCCGGCCTCAGTCAGACCATCGCCGCGCCCGAGCCCGTTGTCGGCATCGTCGCCCTCCTCGGCGGCGCCTTCGGCGCCTACGTGTCCGTCAAATGGTCCATC
>JARRJS010000106.1:0-16598 GCA_037388885.1 Gemmatimonadota bacterium | reverse complement strand
ATGGGCCTGGGTGGACTCGAACCACCGACCTCACGCTTATCAGGCGTGCGCTCTAACCACCTGAGCTACAGGCCCCGGTTGAGGACCGAAAACGTAACGTCCCGGCCATCCATCTTCAAGGATCTGACAGCCCGGGCGCCGACCGGTTGAGGGGGCGATCCCGCCCCTCGCCCCACCACCCCGGGGAGATGGGGTGACAGGGAGCGCCGCCGTCCGGACGTAACCGGACTCGCGCCGGAACCCCGCCCACCACCGGCTCGTCGGTCGTCGGTCAACGGTCGTCGGTCGCGCCCCGCCCGCTGCACGTCGGAAGAGGCTGTCACCATCCGGGGCGCTCGCGCGTTTCAGAGACAAACCCGACAGGCGGAGGACAGCATGGCCAGGTCCACGGACGAGGCGTGGTGGACGGGCGTCGGCGCGTGGGAGCGCGACGGCGACCGGTCTATCGTATTGCCGCGACTGGACTTGCTGTACCGCCTGGCGGTGCGCTTCACCGGGGACGAGGCAACGGCGGACCGGCTCGTCCTGGAAACCGTTCGTCGTGCATTGGACGGCAGCGGTGAAGTGACGACGGATGCACAACCGACGGTGGCGCTGGCCGCGTTGCTCCACGAAACGTATGTGAACCGGATCGCCGACACGCATCATGGGGGCGTGCCCGGCTCGACGGAGCCCGGCCCACCGCCGCCGCCGATCCTGCGAGAGCAGCTGCTGCAGGAGGATGCGCAGGAGCTGATTTTCCGTGCCCTGGACGCCATGCCCTTCGCTTTGCGGGAGGTGCTGGTGCTCCGAGACCTGGAGGGATTCGACGATGCGTCGGTCGCGCGCATCACGGACCTGGCCGTACCCACGGTGCAGGTCCGGCTACGCGCGGCCCGCATCGGGCTGGAGAAGCGCGTCGGTCGGCTGCTGCAGCCCGAGCGGTTCCCCACCCCACCCGGTGGCAGATAGCGGAACGCTGACCCACCCGGTCGGGCATCGTGCGAATCCTGCCCCCGCCCTTGCCCCCGCCTGCCGGCATGCATCCTGCGCTTGCCGCGTCCGACTGTGCGCCGGACTGCTGACACGAGCTGGCGCTCCCTAAAGAGACAATAAAGCAGGACATGTTGGACCGCTTTTCAGTGCGGCCCGGCTGTGTCTGTCCGCGGTGGTCGTCGTGAGCTGGATTCCGACGTTGTCTCCCGCTGGCCCGCAGGCCGAGTCGCTTCGCTTCATATTGTGGGTGACGTTGGGCCTCGCCGCTGTGATCCTGACGCTGATCATCGCCTTGGTGTTCGTCGCACTGCATCGGTACCGGGCGCGTGGTAGAGGGGAGGGTGATGCGCGCCAGACCGAAGGCAACGTCAAGCTGGAGGTCGTATGGACCGTGGTGCCGGCATTGATCATCGCGGGCCTGTTCATCCTGATGGTAGGCGAGGTGCACGGCATCGACCCTGCACCACCGCCGGGCCGCAAACCGGACATCGTGGTGGTGGGCCACCAGTGGTGGTGGGAGGTGCGTTACCCGGGGAGCGGCGTGGTCACGGCCAACGAGCTGCATGTGCCGGTGGGGCGCCGGCTGCTGCTGCGCATGGAGTCGGCGGACGTGATCCACGACTTCTGGGCGCCGCAGCTCACGCGCAAGATCGACATGGTGCCGGGCCATCCGAACACCATCTGGATGGAAGTGGACCGGCCAGGTGTGTACGACGGCGAGTGCGCCGCGTTCTGCGGGGCCCAGCACGCGAACATGCGGTTCAAGGTGTTCGCGCAGCCGCCGGCGCAGTTCCAGGCCTGGTTGAAGAAGCAAGCGGGCCCGGCTGCGCCGCCGCGTGACTCGACCGCCATCGCGGGAGTCATGCTCTTCCTGGGCAACGGGCTGTGCGCCCGCTGCCACACGATCCGGGGTCTGTCGGCAGGTCCGGACATCGGGCCGGACCTGACGCACATTGGCGGACGCACCACGCTGGCCGCGGCGACGTTGCCCAACACGGACAGCGCCATGGCGCGCTGGCTCAAGGACCCGCAGGCGGTGAAGCCCGGCAACCACATGCCGGACCTGCACCTCAGCGACGCGGACGTTCACGCGCTGGTGACCTACCTGGAGAGCCTCAAATGAGTACGCCGGCGGCGCTGCTTCCGTCCGAGGGCGTGCGGCGGGATCCGTGGCGCAGCGGCCGGCTCGGCTGGGTCGCCACGGTGGACCATAAGCGCATCGGCATCCTGTACCTGATCATCACGCTCTTCTTTTTCCTGGTGGGAGGCGTCGAGGCGCTCCTCATGCGGCTACAGCTGGCGCAGCCCAACGGCCAGCTGCTTTCGCCGCACTCCTACAACGAGGTGTTCACTATGCACGGCATCACCATGATCTTCCTGGTGGTGATGCCGGCGCTCATCGGTTTGAGCAATTACGTCGTGCCGCTCATGATCGGGGCGCGAAACGTGGCGTTCCCGCGGCTGAACGCCTTCAGCGTCTGGATCCTGCTGTTCGGCGGACTGCTGCTCTACTACAGCTTCCTGGCGGGCGGCGCACCGGACGCTGGCTGGATTTCCTTCGCGCCCCTCTCGGAGATTGCATACAACGTGGGGCCCGGCCCGGACTATTGGGCGCTGGGCCTCTTCGTGCTGGCCATCGGCAGCGTGGCGACGGCCATCAACTTCATCGTGACGATCCTGCGCATGCGCGCGCCCGGCATGACCCCGGGCCGGCTTCCCTTGTTCGTCTGGGTGACACTGGTCAGCAGCTTCCTGATCCTGGTGGCTCTGCCCGTGCTCGGCGCGGTGGCGGCCATGTTGTTTCTGGACCGCAACCTGGGCACCTACTTCTTTCAGCCCGACGCCGGCGGTTCCGCCCTGCTCTGGCAGCACCTGTTCCGGGCCTTTGGCCAACCCGGAGTCTACATCATGGTGCTGCCGGCTTTCGGCATCATCTCAGAGGTGATCCCCGTCTTCAGCCGCAAGCCGATCTATGGCTACGCGTTCATGGCGGCCTCCACGCTGGCCATCGGCGTGCTCTGCTTCGGCCTCTGGGCAGCCGACCTGCTAGCCGGCGGGCTGGGCCGGTCGATGCACCTGGTGGTCGCCGCCATCAGCATGCTCGTCGCCATTCCCGCAGGCGTGAAGATCTTCAACTGGACGGCCACGCTGTACGGCGGCTCCATCCGACTCACCACCAGCATGCTGTTCGCCCTGGCGTTTCTGATCCAGTTCACCATCGGCGGGTTGTCGGCCCTCATGTCCACCACCGTGCCCGTGGGCTGGCAGCTCACGGGCACCGACTTCATGGTGGCGCAACTCCATTACGTGCTGGTGGGCGGAACCTTCTTCGCCCTCATGGCCGGCGCCTACTACTGGTTTCCCAAGATGAGTGGGCGGCTGCTGTCGGAGCGGCTCGGCCGCTGGCACTTCTGGCTCATGGTCATCGGAGTGAACACCACGTTCATGGTGCAGTACCTCCTGGGGCTGATGGGCATGCGGCGCCGCGTCTACACGTACCCGAACCTGCCCGGCTGGGGCGCGCTCAACCTGGTCTCCACCATCGGCGCCTTCATCGTCGCCCTCTCTGTGCTGCTGTTCCTGGTCAACATCGCGTGGTCGCTGCGCCGGGGGGCGAAGGCGGGGGACAACCCGTGGCAGGCCTGGAGCCTCGAATGGGCGACGACGTCGCCGCCCCCGATTCACAACTTCGAGCGCGTACCGCCCGTAACGAGCCGGCGTCCGCTCCGGACACTGGCCCATTCCGGCGGCCACCCACGCCGTGACGTCGGCCCGGATGGCTCGCAATGAACGATCACGACGGCTGGACGCGACCGCTGCCTGCGGACCGTCCGCGGCCCACGTACTGGCCGGGGGCCCTGGCGTTGGGCGTGACCGTGACGCTGTGGGGCTTCGTCACCACACCTGTGATCCTGGGCGTGGGCGCGGCCGTCGGCGTGGTGGCCATCGCAGGCTGGATCAAGGAGCTCGTGCGGGGAGCGGCTCCGGTGGACGCTGCACAGGACAGGAACGAGAAGGAGGTCATGGATGACGGGTGACCGGGACCGCCACGACGGACACGGGGAAGGCCAAGGTGGCTGTGATGGTAATCACGGCGACGCTGCCGGCGGGAACGGCGGTTCCAATGCAGGCGACGCCAGCCGCGGGACCATCATGAGCCGGCGGAACCTGATCCGATGGTTGATGGGCGGCATCGGGGGTCTTGCCGCGCTGGCCATCGGCCTGCCGGTCGTGGGCGTGCTCGTGGAACCCATGTTGCGCGGCATGCCGCTGGAGTGGAAGCCCGTCGGGCCCGTGGAGAAGTTCACGGTGGGCGCAACGCAGGAGGTGGTGTTCAACGACCCGACGGGCGAACCGTGGGCCGGACCTGCGGCGAAACGCGGCGCCTGGCTGCGGCGCGATTCCACCGCCCATTTCACGGCGTTCTCCATCGACTGCACGCACCTGGGTTGTCCGGTCCGCTGGATGAAGGAGGCACGGCTCTTCATGTGCCCGTGCCACGGCGGCGTTTACTACGCGGACGGCGACGTCGCGGCGGGTCCGCCGCCGAAGCCCCTCAGTCGCTACCCCGTTCGCGTTCGGAGCGGCCAGGTCCAGGTCGCGACCGTGCCCCTGCCCATCACATGAGCCCGCGAAACAGACGCGCCATGGGACTCCTCGAGCGAACCGGTCACTGGCTGGAGGACCGAACCGGGCTGGGCAGCGCCATCGGCCGCGTGGCGCGGCACCCCGTGCCGCCCACCACGGGCTGGGCGTACGTGCTGGGAAGCGCCACGCTCACCGCGTTCATGATTCAGGTCGTGACGGGCTCCGTGCTGGCGACTGTCTACACGCCCTCCACGTCGCAGGCGTACGCCAGCCTCCAATTCATCACGAACCGCATGGTGCTCGGCCACTTCTTGCGTGGCATCCACTTCTTCGGCGCGTCAGCCATGGTGCTGCTCATCGGCCTGCACATGATCCGCGTGTTCCTGTACGGTTCCTACAAGTTCCCGCGGGAAGCGTCCTGGCTCACCGGCGTCGTGCTGCTGGGCCTGACCCTTCTGATGGGCTTCACCGGCCAGCTGCTGCGCTGGGACCAGAACGCCATCTGGTCCGTCGTCGTGGGCGCCGAGCAGGCTGGGCGCACGCCGTTCATCGGCACGGCCATCGCCCGATTCGTGCTGGGCGGCGCCTCGATCGGCGGTGCCACACTCGGCCGATTCTTCGCCTTCCATGTCTTCATGATCCCCGCGCTGATCTTTGGCGTCGTCGGGCTGCACCTGTTCCTGGTCCTGCGCAACGGCATATCCGAGCCGCCCGACCGTACGCCGGTGGTCGAGCCCGCCAGCTATCGGGGTCAGTACGAGGCACTGCTGGATCAGGAAGGGAAGCCGTTCTGGCCACACGCTGCATGGCGGGACGTCGTGTTCGGCGCCGGCGTGATCCTCGTAATCGCCCTGCTGGCGGGTATCTTCGGTCCGCCCGCCCTGGACAAGGCACCCAACCCCGCCATCGTGCAGGCCGCGCCTCGCCCCGACTGGTACCTGCTGTGGTACTTCGCCGTGCTGGCCTTGCTGCCCCACGGCATCGAGAACGCTTTCATCATCGGCTTCCCGCTCCTCGCCGGACTGCTGCTGGTGCTCGTACCGTTCCTTTCAAACCGGGGCGAGCGCCGCCCATCCCATCGCCCCTGGGCCGTCGCGTCCGTGCTGGTCGTGGTCACCATGGTCGCCTCCCTCAGCATCATCGGCACCTCGACGCCCTGGTCACCACGATTCGACGCGAAGCCCCTGCCGCGCCAGGTCATCGGCAACGTCAGCTCGGGAGCCGTCACCGGCGCACACATGTTCCACGACAAGGGCTGCGAGTACTGCCACACCATCGCTGGCTACGGCGGCCAAAGAGGTCCTGATCTCACCTGGATCGCCGACCGGCTCACCCACGACCAGATGGTGATCCGCATCATGAACGGCGGCTATAACATGCCCGGCTACGCGTCCATACTCACACCTGCGGAGCTGACTGCCATCGTCACCTTCCTCGAGACGCGCACCCAGCACGGCGCCAAGCCGCTGCCTCGCGACTCCGCGGTCGCGCTGCAGCCGGATGCGACAGGGAGCAGTGAGCAGGGAGCAGGTGGCAGGTAGCAGCTCGCTGAGCGTGCGGCGGACGCCGGGGCATCGTTGAGCGCGACCTTTGTCGCGTACGCGGTTCGGGCCCCGGGGTGGGCTGGGGTCGCCGCACCGACTTGCCATGCGGGCGTCAGAAGGCGCAAGTTCGGACCGTCCGGCGGCTGCCGGGCCGCCGTCCGTGCGCCGCAACACACCCATCTCCTCAGGTCCACCATGCCCAAACACGCCCCCGCCCGCGCCCGCGCCTGCTTCATCGCGATCGCCTTCACGGCCTGCACGCAACCACCACCCGGGCAGTTCCAGTTCACGCCCACCCAACCCGCGCTGTTCGCAGGCGGCGGTGCCCTCGTGAACGCGTGGGCGGATTTCGACGGGGACGGCGACCCGGACCTCTTCGTCGGCTTCAACGGCCAGGGCAACCGGCTGTACCAGAACGACGACGGCCGCTACACCGACATCGCCGCCGGCGCCGGGCTCGCGGACACGCTGCACACCCGTTCCGCGGCCTGGGGCGACTACGACGGCGACGGGGATCCGGACCTGGTGCTGGGCTTCGCCATCCCGCAAGGCGCCTCCGCGGAAGCGCCTTCCGTGGCGACGGCGTCCGTCGTGCGCCTCTACCGCAACGACGACGGCCATTTCACCGATGTCACCGACGACGCCGGCCTGGCCGTTCCGGCCGGCGCGACCCGCCAGTTCGCCTGGGTGGACGTGGACGGCGACGGTGACCTGGACCTGTTCACGGCCTTCCGCGACGGGCCCAACCGGCTGTACCGGAACGACGGCGGCCACTTCACGGACATCGCGCCCGACATCGGCCTGGCCGATCCGCGGCGTACGGTCGGCGCCGTCTGGTTCGACTACGACGACGACGGCGACCTGGACCTCTTCGTCGCCAACATGGACGGGGACGCCAACGGCCTGTTCCGGAACGACGGCAGCCATTTCACGGATGTCGCCGCGCAGGCCGGCGTCGCGTGGGGCGGCCGCGCACCGCACGACTCCACCAACGGCACCGTGCGGCCCTGTGCCGCCGACGTGGACAACGACGGCAATATCGACCTGTTCATGGCCAACTACGGGCCCAACGGCCTGTTCCTGAACCAGGACGACGGCGCGTTTCGGGACGTGTCGAAGGCGAGCGGCATCGCCATCGACGGGCGCTACGACACCTGCGCCTTCGCCGACGTCGACAACGACGGCGACCTGGACCTGTTCGTCAACGGCACCATCACCCACGGCGAGCAGTACCGCGACTACCTGTTCCGCAACGACAGCATGCGCTTCACCGACGTTACGCCTGCCGTCATCCTGGGCCTGCACGCCGACCACGGCGCCCAGTGGGCCGACTACGACCACGACGGCGCCCTGGATCTCGCACTCGCCGGCGCCGAGCCCGACTCGGGCACCCACGCCCTGCTCCACAACGACCTGCCCGCCGAACAGGCCCGCCGCTTCATCGACGTGCGCGTCCTCGGCCCCGGCGGCCAGCACCTGCCCGGCGCGGAGGTGCGCCTGTACGACCAGGCCGGCGACCTCCTCGGCACTCGACTGGTCGACACCGGTTCGGGCTACAACAGCCAGAACGTTCTACCCGTCCACTTCGGCGCCCCCGGCCCCGGCCCGTTCGACATCGAAGCCACCTACCCCGCCGCCGGCCTGCGCATGGCGGGCACGGTGCGGGGCGTGACCGCCGGGAGCGTGGTGGCTGTGCGGGTGGCGGCGCCGAAAGCGCCGTCGCCGTTGACCCACCCCGCCCTCCTCCACTAGCTTCGGATCCACGGTGTTTCCCCGGCACCAGCCAGTGCTCCGGCCGTCCCGCGGCCAGGAGCGGAGTCGACAGGGAGAGTTCATGCCGAAACATGAGCAGGATCCGAAGCCGGATCCCATGATCGGAGAGGTCGAGCGTCTGCTGCGGCAGCTAGACCCGCCTGATGAGCCCGGGCAGCCGGGGAAGCCGCGGGCCGGCCGGCCGCGCCCGGGCCAGGGTGCGCAGCCCGGGTCCGTTGCCTCGCCGCCCACGTTCTGGCTGCCCACCGCGAACGGCGTGTGGGCCCGCGTGGCGCTCGGCGTGGTGCTGACGGCCGGGATGACGCAATGGCCGTATCGAACCTGCGGATGGCCGCTCCTCGGCTACCTTGCCGGCGTGCTGGTGCTGCTGGTGGCGGGCGGATGGGGGGCGTACGCCTCGTGGCGCCGCCGCATGGGCGTGGCGCACATCGTGTCGATCGCGCTGGTTTTCGCTGCTGCCGTCTTCGCATCCGGCCAGCTTCTGCCGCGCATCGGCTACGCCGCCGTGACGATGCCCTGGCGCTGCGGGCCCTGACGCGTCTTCGTCTTCAGGGTCGTCTTCGTATCCTCGTCGCAGCATCGTCCTGTGACGCCCTATGGACCGCTCAGGGCGCCAAGCCGGGGACGGTGGACTGATCGAGCACCCAGGTATCGGAGCCGGCGATGTTGCCGACGAGGAAACCGGTCCGCACATCGTAGAGGTATTGCTGGTTTCGGAACTGCGCCTTCCAGACGCTCCACTTGTTCCAGTTCACCGGCCCGGAGACCCTCAGCGGATCCGGGAACCCCTCCAGGCTGATCTCGCCCCCGTCCTTCCGGGCGGCCGTCGGCATCCACATGTGGATCAGCCGGCCTTTGTTCTGTGATTCTCCGAGAGCGTTGAACTTCTTGTCCTTGTCGAAGAAACGGATGACGTAGCCCGCCTTGTCGGCGACATAGTCCGTCATGACCCGTTCGTCGCGGTTCGATGGCCTGTTCAGGTCAACCGTGAGCAACGTCATCTTGTAGTGGATGGTCCCGTCGGGTAACGGCGAAATCTCCATGGTTTCGGTCTGTCTGATCCGGCCGCCGCCGGCTTCGGCGAATTCAGACGACACCTGGGTCAACGGCAAGTCTTCCTTGTGCTCGCGGGGCGCGGGCCCGTGCGAACAGTCGGCAAGCAGGATGACCAAACAGATCGTGAGGAGCGGCTTTCGGTGAAGCATGGCGGTCCTTTGGACTGCGAGGCATCGGGGAGCGTCGGGTTCCTGCAGCACACGATGGGCGCGGTCGGCGGAAATCGCCAGCGTGCCGGGCTGCGCCGTCCATCCGCCGGCTGCCTCCACACCGCGGCCCTGGCCCGCGTGCTGACCGCCCGTTACCGTCCAGACATGACCAAGACTACCGGCATTCTCGCCCTGCTCCTGGCGCTGCCGGCCGCCGCAAACGCCCAGGCCGCACCAGCCCAAAACCCCGTGGCCGACCCCACCGCCGTCGTCCGCGCCGGCCACGCCCGCTTCACCGTGCTCACGCCGCGCATGATCCGCATGGAGTGGTCGGCCGACGACGCGTTCGAGGACCACGCGTCGCTGGTCTTCCTCAACCGGCGGCTGCCGGTGCCGGCGTTCCGCGCCACGACGTCCGGCGACACCACCACGTCGCGCGGCTGGCTCACGATCCGCACCGACTCGCTGACTCTGCGCTACCGGCCCGCCGGCGGCCGCTTCGACGCCGCGGACCTGGAAGTGCGCCGGCGGCTGGACGGCCGTGACGTCGTGTGGCACCCCGGCATGCCGGACACTGCAAACCTGAAGGGCACCGCCCGCACGCTGGACGGCGCGAAGGGCCCCATCCCCCTCGAGGATGGCCTGGTATCCCGCGCCGGCTGGACCATCGTCGATGACTCGAAGCGGCCACTGTTCGACGATTCCGACCCGCCGTGGGTTCTGCCACGCCCCGACACCGCGCGCATCGACTGGTACTTCTTCGGCTACGGCCACGACTACGCCGGCGCGCTGCATGACTTCACCCGCGTCGCGGGCCGCATCCCCATGCCGCCGCGCTTCGCCTTCGGCACCTGGTGGTCCCGCTACTGGGCCTACACCGACACCGAGCTGCTGGACCTGGTGCGTCAGTTCGACCTGTACCGCGTGCCGCTGGACGTGCTCGTCGTGGATATGGACTGGCACAACACCTTCGAGCTGCGCTGGGATGACAACCGGAAGGACCAGGCCGGCCAGCACCTGGGCTGGACCGGCTACACATGGAACCGCGCCTACTTCCCCGAGCCTGACACGTTCCTGGCCGAAGTCCACCGGGACGGCCTGCACACGACGCTGAACCTGCACCCTGCCGGCGGGATCCAGCCGTACGAGGCGCAATACGCCGCCATGGCGCGGGCCAACGGCATCGACCCGGCATCGAAGAAGTACGTGCCGTTCAAGCTCACCGACCGCCATTTCGTGAAGAGCTACTTCGACCTGGTGATCCACCCGCTGGAGCGGCAGGGCGTCGACTTCTGGTGGCTGGACTGGCAGCAGTGGCACCAGACAGACGTGCCGGGCCTCAACCCCACGTGGTGGCTCAACGACCTGTTCTTCACCGACATGGCGCGCGAGGGCCGGCACCGGCCGCTGATCTTCCACCGCTGGGGCGGCCTGGGCAACCACCGCTACCAGATCGGCTTCTCCGGCGACGCTTACTCCACCTGGCGGGCCCTGGCCTTCGAGCCGCGCTTCACCGCCACCGCCGCCAACGTCGGGTTCGACTACTGGAGCCACGACATCGGCGGGCACCTGAACGGCGAGGTGTCGGGGCATCTGGGCCTACCCGTACGACGACTTCGTGGCCATGCGCGACGCGTACCGCCTGCGCTATCGGCTCATCCCGTACATCTACACCGCCGCGCGGCATACCTACGACGACGCCGTCGCCCTTGTCCGGCCCCTCTACTGGGACTGGCCCGAACAGGAAGACGCCTACCGCTTCGACGGCGAGTACGCGTTCGGCCCCGACATGGTGGTGAGCCCCGTCGTGCAGCCCATCGACTCCGCGTCGCTCCTGGCCGCCGACACGCTGTGGGTGCCGCCCGGCGACTGGATCGAATGGAGCACCGGCGCCCGGCTGCACGGACCCGCCGTCTTCGGCCGGGCTTACGCTCTGGACGAGCTTCCCGTGCTGGTGCGGGCCGGCGCCATCGTCCCCATGCAGCCCGACATGCTGCGCAGCGACGCACGGCCCGTCGACCCGTTGATCCTCACGGTGTTCCCGGGAGACTCCGGCGCCACTCGCGTCTACGAGGACGCCGGCAACACCCAGGGCTACCGGGACGGCCGGTTCAGCTGGACGCCCGTCCGGCAGCACACGACCCGGGCAGACGCGACAGGCGGGCCGGCCGCGGCCGGCACCACCCTCCACCTGGACATCGCGCCCGTCGAACGGTCGTTCCCCGGCATGCTCCAGCGCCGTGCCTACGAAGTCCGCCTGCCCGGCACGCTGCCCCCCACCCGCGTGCACTGGCAGGGCAACGACGCCAGCTACGACGCCGAATGCGCACGTCGCGCCGCGCCGTTGCCCGCAATGCCTTCGGCCGCCGAGCCGTCGGCCACAGCACCCGACACCGGCGCGGCTGCCCGCGCCCCCGCCCCCGCCTGCTGGTGGTCCTACGACGGCCAGACGCTGACCACGACCATCCGCCTGCCCGCGGAAAACGTGCGCGCCGCCAAGCGCCTCGTCGTGGACCTGCCGCCCACCGACGAGTCGCTGCTGGACGGCACACCCGGCCTCCTGGCCCGCATGCACCGCACGGCCACCCTGCTCGAGCGCACCTGGCCCGACGACTGGCCGCCCGACGCCTTCATGGACCTCGTCCAGGCCGGCCGCCGCATCACCCTGCACACCGACAGCGCGGCCGCCGAATTGTCACGGCTCCAGGAACGCCTGCCCGCCGTCCTGGAAAAGGTGCGCGCCATGAAGGGAGACTCGACGATCATCGCGCAGGCGCTGGCCCATCTCGGAGCGCAGCGCCACTGACGCGACCGTTCGGACAACGCGTTCGTCTTCGGCGGCGTCTTCTTCTTCGTCGTCGTCGTCGTTCAACGCCCGTCCGCGGCGTGGGTTTCACCCACCCTGGATCGTGACCCGCTGCCCCTGCGTCCGCAGCGTCCCGCCCAGCACCCGCAGCCCGCCGATCAGCGTCGTTGCCGCGGTGGCATCCACCAGACCGTTTACCTCCAGCAGCGGCAGCGTGCCCTGGATCTGGCCATCGTTGGAGATGTGCACCTTCCCCGTCGTCGCCGTGATGGCGCCGGCGGCCAGGGCATCCGCGGCCACAGTAAGCGTGTGTGTCCCCAGGTCCAGCGTCGCACCGCTGACCACCTCGACCCGGCCGACGGCCGCGTCGGCGTTCAGCGCGGGCGAGGCCGGCGTGCCCGACGCCACCATGGCCGTGTCCATGGCGTTCGGCCGACCCGCCGGCGTCCAGCTAAGCGGCGCCACCCAGTCGGCGCTTCCGGCGCCGTTCCACGTGCGCGACACGCCCGCGCCGGTCGTCACCGGCACCGCCACGCTGTCGGCAGCCGCGTCCACGGTGGCCACCACCTGCGTGGTGCCGTCCGCGACGGCGGTCACCAACCCGCCCACCACCGTCGCCACCGGCGGCGATGTGGACGTCCACGTCACGCCGCCGCTCATAGCATGGCCGTTGGCGTCCGCAGCCGAAGCCCCGAGCCGGACGGTGTCATTCGCGGCCGTCAGAGCCACGTCCGCAGGCGTCAGCACCACGCTCGCCGCTACCTGCTGCACCACCACCGCCACCGTGTCGGCCAGGCCGCCGGCCGTCGCCATTACTCCCGCGCTGCCGTTGGCCACCGCCGTCACCAGCCCCGACCCATCCACCGTCGCCACGGCCGGGGCTGTCGTGCTCCACGTCACGCTCACGCCCGCTACCGGGTTGCCCCAGCCGTCCTGCGCCACCGCCGCCACGCGCGCCGTGTCGTCCAGGGCCGCGAAGTCCAACGTCCCCGGGCTCACCGACACCGACGCCGCCGCGCCTGCCGTCACCGTCACCGCCGCGCTGTCGCTCAAGGCGCCCGTCGCCGCCGTGATGTACGCCGTGCCCACCCCCCGGCCCATCGCCACGCCCAACGTGTCCACCACCGCCACCATCGTGTCCGACGACGTCCACGTGAACGTCGCAGCCGCGATGCCGTGTCCGTTCGCGTCCGCGGCGTCCGCGCTGAACGCCTGCGTGGCGCCCGACGCCACCGTGTCCGCAGCCGGCGACACCGTCACCCCCACCGGCTCCTGCGCCACCACTACCACCAGCGTGTCCACGGCCGCGCCGCTGGTCGCCGTCGCGAAGGTCTCTCCCGGCCCCACCGCCGTCACCAGCCCCGCCGACACGGTGGCGACTGCGGCGTCGTCCACCGCCCATGCGATGGTCCCGCCGGCGTCGTTGCCGTACGCGTCGTCGGCCGTCGCCGTCACCGTGGCCGTGTCATCCAGTGCAGTGAAACGCGCCGTGTCCACCGACAGCGTCACCGTCGTCGCCGGACCCGGCGTCAGCGTCACCGGAAAGCTGGCGCTGGACGACACACCCGATACGCTCGCCCGCGCTTGTCCGGCTCCCGCGGTCGTGCCCACCGTCCACGTCACCCGGGCCGTGCCCGCGTCGTCCGTCGTGGTGGATGCCGCCGACAGCGTGCCCCCGCCACTTACGATGGACCACTGCACCGCGACGCCGCTCACGGCGCTGCCCTTCGCGTCCTTCACCCGTGCCGCCAACGTCACGTCGCCCGCCACCGCTACCGTCGCGTTGGCGCCCTGCGTCGCCTCGATGGCCGCCGGCGTCTGCACCTCCGGCCCTGTCGAGTGGTCGCACGTCGCCACCAGGAACCCACAGGCCACGACGACCGCGGCCCCGACCCGCTTCGCGCGGCGGTCCCTGATCTCCATCCGTTGTTGGCTCGTCGTCATGTTGACCTCCCTGGGCCGCCGGGGTCACCGGCCCTCGCCCGCCTCCAGCTTCCGGAGGCGCGCGAGGATCTCCGATTGGCTCGCCCGCAGCGCCGCGAGCTCCGATTCCAGCGCATGGTTCCGCGCCTTCAACGCCTTGACCTGGGCCTGCAGGGGCTCGATCTCCGCCTGCTGCTCCTGCACCGCCTTTACCAGCACCGCCGACAGGTTGGCGTACGACAGCGACAGGTACCCGTCGCCGTCCTGCTTCACCAGCTCCGGGAACAGCGGCTGGACCTGCTGCGCCGTCAGCCCGATCTGCGTGCCCGCAGGCCGGCCGGTGCCGGGCCGGAAGTGGTACCGGATGGGCGTCAGCCGCATCACCTTCGTAAGTGTGCCCTCCAAGGGCTCCATGTCCTCTTTCAGCCGTGCGTCGGAGGACTGGGTGAGCGTGCCCGCGATGGTGAGGTTGCCGTTCTTGTAGAGCGTGAGGGCGTTGGAAGGGACCGAGGAGGTGCCGTTCCCCGCAACGAACAACGGGTCGCCTCCGGACCAGCTCAAGTTACTGCCCTGGATGAGGTTGTAACGGCCGATGGCCAGAGAACCGTAGGCCTGGGCGGTCGTGTAAATCCCCAGAGCCGCCGAATAAGTACCGCTGGCCGTCGTGGCGTAGCCCAGAGCGGTCGATTCGTTGCCGCTGGCGATGGTCTGTATGCCCAGAGCGGTCGAATATGTGCCGTTGGCTTGCGTGTGGTAGCCCAGAGCGGTCGAATATGTGCCGTTGGCCTGTGTGTGGAAGCCCAGAGCGGTCGAATAATTGCCGTTGGCGTGCGTATTGTCGCCGAGGGAGGTCGAAGATTGGCCCCTGGCGGTCGTGTTGTTGCCTATTGCGGTCGAATAGTAGTTACTGGCGATGGTGTTGTAGCCCATGGCGACGGAGAAGACCCCGACGCTATCGGCGTCCCATCCGATACCGCCGACGGCCCCGGCCCGGAAGGCCGCCTTCTCCGGGTACCACATCATGCGCGTCCCGCCACCACTCGCCGGCGCCGGCACGGCGGTCCCGATGCTGTACGACCCCTCCGCCAGGAACGACCCCTCGCCGCCCACCCTCAACGAGTCGGCCACGGCCACGTAACCGGCGCTGAACCCGCCCGCCGCGTCCCGCGCCACGATGGCGCTCGCCGTGTTCGCCGACATCGCCGTCGTCGCACTGTTCGCCACCTTCCCCGCCGTGCTGATGGTCCCCAGCTTCGTGTCCGCGATGGCCGCGCTACCGCTGATGTCCGCGTCCACGATGGTCCCGTCCACGATCTCGCTGCTCGTCACGCTCCCCGAACCGCCCGCCGCCGTCGTCTGCAGCGTCCCGTCCGGGAACACCAGCCCGGCCGACACCAGGTGCAGCGAGTCGGCCGTCACGTAGCCCGCGTTGAACCCGCCCGCAGCGTCCCGCGCCACGATGGCGCTCGCCGTGTTCGCCGACGTCGCCGTCGTCGCGCTGTTTGACACCTTCCCTGCCGACGTGATCGTCCCCAGTTTCGTGTCCGCGATGGCCGCGCTGCCGCTGATGTCCGCGTCCACGATGGTCCCGTCCACGATCTCGCTACTCGTCACGCTCACCGTGCCGCCCGCCGCCGTCGTCTGCAGCGTCCCGTCCGGGAACAGCAGGCCGCCCACCAGCAGGTGCAGCGGCACCAGCAGCCGCATGCTGTCCGTGCGAATGGTCGCCACTTCGGCGCCCGCCGAAGTCTTCGCCTCCACCAGCACCGACTGCGCTCTTGCTACTCCCGGCATCGCAGTGAGCAAGGCAAACGACAGCGCCGTCGCGCAAACAGAACGGGCGCGCATGGTTCCCCCTTCGGAAGAATGCGAGTTGCTCGTATGTGGTCACCTTCTGAGTGAAGGTTGACCCGGGTAGACTAACCCCTCGGCCACCCGGTGGCCAGCGCCAACCTCGCAGTCCCCTCCTCGCCGTATCCAAAAAGAGAGGCCGCCCCACCAACGGTGGGCCGGCCTCTCCATCTAATGAATCCAAGGTGTTGCGTCCGTGTGGTGCGACTTCTGAGCGGTTTTCGGGGCGTGGCCTCCGTGAGGAGGGGCCCTTACTCACATGCTCCAGAAAGGAGGTGATCCAGCCGCAGGTTCCCCTACGGCTACCTTGTTACGACTTCGCCCCAGTTACCAGGCTCGCCTTCGGCCGCTCCCTCCCGAAGGTTGGGACACGGACTTCGGGCGCTCCCGGCTTCCATGGCGTGACGGGCGGTGTGTACAAGGCCCGGGAACGTATTCACCGCGGCGTGGCTGATCCGCGATTACTAGCGATTCCGGCTTCACGCGGTCGGGTTGCAGACCGCGATCCGAACTTGGACCGGGTTTCTGGGATTCGCTCCGCCTTGCGGCCTCGCTGCCCTCTGTCCCGGCCATTGTAGCACGTGTGTCGCCCTGGACGTAAGGGCCATGATGACTTGACGTCGTCCCCACCTTCCTCCGGTTTATCACCGGCAGTCTCCCGAGAGTCCCCGGCTCTACCCGCTGGTAACACGGGATAAGGGTTGCGCTCGTTGCGGGACTTAACCCAACATCTCACGACACGAGCTGACGACAGCCATGCAGCACCTGTCCACGGGTCCCGAAGGAGGCCCCCTGTTTCCAGAGGGTTTCTCGTGGATGTCAAGCCCAGGTAAGGTTCTTCGCGTTGCTTCGAATTAAACCACATGCTCCACCGCTTGTGCGGGCCCCCGTCAATTCCTTTGAGTTTCAGCCTTGCGGCCGTACTCCCCAGGC
>JARRJS010000105.1:0-10890 GCA_037388885.1 Gemmatimonadota bacterium | reverse complement strand
GTCACGGAACACAGGTGCCCGGTGATCTTCATGCCCCGGGCGTGGACCTCCTTGATGGCCTGCGCGATGGCCAGCTCGCCATAGCCGTTCACGTTCCCCGTGGTGCGCATGGTGGTGACGCCGCCCGCCAAGTAGAGCCGCGTGAAGCTCTCGGTGACGTTGCCATAGACGCCGGGCCCGGTGGGATAGAACAGGTGCTCGTGCATCATGACGAGCCCGGGGATGACCGATTTCCCGGTGAGGTCCATCACCTGTGCCCCGGCGGGGACCTGCACCGACGACGCCGGTCCCAGCGCGGCAATGTTGCCGTTCCGGATGACCACCGTCTGGTTCTCTCGTGCTGGTGCCCCGGTGCCGTCGATGACCCGCACGTGGGTGAGGGCCACCACGTTGGTGTCCACGGCCACGTACTGGCGGACGTTGTGGGAGAGGGCAGGGCGCTGCGCGACCGCGGGAGCAGCCGTCAGGGCGAAGGATGCCGCGACGAAGGCGAGGAGTGCTCTTTGCAATTTCACGGTGTCGCCTCCGGAACGAGTGGCGCCAGATGGTCCTCGAAGTACCACAGGATGTTCCTGTACACGTCCAGGCTCGTCCCGCGCCCTTCCGAGAGTCCGTGTGTCCGGCCCGGATAGATACGCATGTCGAAGCGCTTGCCCAGCTCGATCAGGCGGTTCACCAGCAGCTCGAAGCCCTGGAAGTGGACGTTGTCATCGCCGGAGCCGTGCATGACGAGAAGCCGGCCGCGCAGTCCGTTCGCAAAATTGATGGCGGAGCTCTCCTCGTAGGCCTTCGCATCGTCCTGCGGCAGCCCCATGTAGCGTTCCTGGTAGATGGTGTCGTAGAGGCGCTGGTCCGGCACCGAGGCGACGGACACGCCCACGTCGTAGTGCTCGGGGTAGCGGAACATGAGGTTCAATGTCTCCGTACCGCCGCCGCTCCAGCCCCACACGCCGATGCCGTGCGGGTCGATGTAGGAGCGTTGGCGCTCGAGGGAGCGCAGCGCCGAGTCCTGCTCCGCGGAGGAGAGCGGGCCGACGTTGCGGTAGACGGCCTTGCGCCAGGCACGGCCCCGGGGCGCCGGCGTGCCCCGGTTGTCGAAGCTGGCGACGAGAAAACCGGCGCTGGCCAGGACGCGATTGAACGTGCCGCCCCACCGGTCGACGGTGGTCTGGCCCGCCGGCTCCGAGTAGACGTACACGATGAGCGGGTAGCGCTTCGACGGGTCGAAGTGCGGCGGCTTCATGAGCCAGCCGTCCACCTCCAGGCCGGGCCCCGCGCCGAGGCGCAGGAACTCCGTGGGCCCATCCGTGAGCGGCCTGACGTGCTCGGCCAGCGCCCGGTTGTCCAGCATGGGCCGAACCACGCCATGGTCCGGCAGTCGGACGAGGTCGTAGGACGGCGGCGAGTCGATAGTGGAGAAGTCGTGCACCGCCCAACGGCAGTCGGGCGCGATGTCGTACCCGTGCACGCCGGGCCGGTCGGGCGAGACCCGCTGCGCGTCGCCCTGCCCGTCCAACCGGACCCGGTACAGGTAGCGCTGCGTGGCATTGTCCGGCGACGCGGTGAAATAGGCGAGGCCGGCCCGCTGGCAGACTGCATCGAGGGAGACGACGTCGTAGGCACCGCGCGTGACGGGCGTGGCGTCGCCCGTGGCGCGGGAGACGCGGTAGAGGTGGCGCCAGCCGTCGCGCTCGCTCAGGACGAGGAAGTCCCGGTCCCGGTCGATCCAGTCGATGTGGTCGTCGAAGTCCACCCAGGCGCTGTCGCGGTCCGTGAAGAGCGGCCGCACGCTGCCCGTCGCCGCGGCGGCCAGCATGATCCGGTTGATCTGCTGCCGCCGGTCGAGCTGCTGGATCACCAGAGAATCGGGGCCGACCCAGCTCATCCGCGCGATGTAGTGTTCCCGCGGATCGCCCGGCACACGCATCCACGTCACCGATCCGCCGTCGGCGGGGACGACGCCGACGCGCACGGCCGAGTTGGTCGTGCCCACCTCCGGATACGGATAGACCAGGGTCTGCGGGTATACACCGTGGCCAGGGTAGGGAATACCGGTGACCACGCGGCCGCGCGGATGGCCGAGGTCGTAGAGGAGCGTATAGCGTCCGACATCGCTCGTGTTGAACTGCCAGAAGGCGATGCGCCGTCCGTCGGGGCTCCAGCGGAATCCGTCCCGGATGCCCAGCTCCTCCTCGTTGACCCAGTCGGACGTGCCGTTGATGATCGTGTCCGAGCCCGTCTGCGTCAGCCGCGTGACGGCGCCCGTGGCCGCGTCCTCCACGTACAGGTCGTGGCCGCGCACGTACGCCACCCGGCCGCCGTCCGGGGAGAACTTGGCGAACATCAGGCTGGACTCCGGCACGTTCCCGCCCAGTTGCCGCAGCCGGCCCGAGTCGCGGTCGTAGGCCCAGTAGTCGCCCCGGGTGTTCCGCCGCCACACACGTTGCGAGTTAGTGAACAGGAGAACTCGCCCGCCGTCCCTGGAGAGCGAGAAGTCCTGAACGACGAGGGGCGCGCTATCGCCGGGCGGCATCAGCTTCGCTGCCGGCACCAGCACGGTGCGTCGGCCCGTGGACGTCTCGTAGCGAACGATGTCGGGTGCGCCGCCTTCCATCGAATCCCGCTCCAGGGTCAGGTACGCCGCGCCGCCATCCGTCCAGTGCAGGGGCCCGAGCCGCTTCGCTCGGAATGCGGGGTCCGTCATGGTGCGGGCCAGCAGCGCCTGGGCGCTGTCGCCGGAGGGTCGTTGCGCCGCCGCTGGCAATGGAAGCACACAGCCGAAGCCGAGCGCGGCGGCCAGGGTCGCCACGGTGGGAGCGTGGCGAGGTCCTCGAGCTTGAAGCCTCATCGTTTCAGCACCTCGTTGAAGTCCGGTCGCCTCAGTGTACCGATGTCGGCTCGGCGAGGGAACGGTCGGATGTATTGTTGGCTCGCTGGTGTTGTGCGGGCCGCCCGCTCGAGGCCGTCAGCTCGTAGATGTGAGCCCGGTCGGGGCCATGATTTCTGTGAAGCGCAGATGCGTACGGAGCGGTTCCCACAACGGCCGCCGGACCGACAGCAGGACGAAACCGTCACGCTGCTCGACCGCGAGTTGAAGCAGGTTCAGCGCCCGGTCGACTTCGCCGGTGGCCAGCGCCGCGGCCGCCCGGAAGCTGGCCGCCACGTACTCCACTACGGCGCGCGCCTCCAACTCGGCATCGATGGCGACCGCGTGTTGCTTCTGTCCCGCCGCCGCGTACGCCTCGGCCAGGAAGCCGAGGACGTACGGACTGCGCCCGGACATCGCGAGCGCCGGTTGGGCCGCCGCAATGGATCCCGCGAGATCCCCGCCCCAGAGTCGGGTGATGTGGAGCGCCCAGCGGGCGAGGAAGGAGTCAGCGTCCAGTGTGAGCGCACGGCTCGCTTCGCGCTCGGCGTCGGCGGACCGTCCGGCCGCCCCGAGCACGATGGCGTGCATCCCCGCCGCCCAGGCGTTGAGGGGATCCGCCTCGACAGCCCGTGCGCACTCCGCGATCGCCTCGTCGAATCTCCCGTGGTAGAACCCCATCCACCACAGCGCGCGCTCGGCCCGCGCCCGCGTGTGCCCCGGGTCCGATGCCAGCGCGCGTTCCCAGTACGCCGCGGCCGCAGCTTCGTCGAATTCGTACACCATGGACACGTCCGCGAGCGTCGCCAGCGCCTCCGCGTGGTCGGGCTCCAGGTGCCGTGCTCCTTCGGCCGCGGCCTTTGCGCGTGGCATCACGTCGTGTGGCGGGGCCATCGCATAGACCCCCAGGAGCCGGGATGAGTCCGCGAGCATCGCAAGAGCGTCCACGTACTCCGGGTCGAGTTCCACCGCGCGCTCGAAGACGTCACGAGCACGCACGATTCCCGTGCCTCGCTGGAGCTGGAGCGCCAGACCCCGCAGGTACAGGTCGTAGGCCTCGAGGTTCGTCGTGCCGGCGGCGGCGCGTCCCGCGGGCCCCGCCCCGAGGGCGACCTCCAGGTGCTTCGCCACGGCCTCAGCGATCTCATCCTGGATTGCGAAGATGTCGGTCAGCTCCCGGTCGAAGCGCTCCGACCAGAGCTGGTAACCGTCGGCGACGTCCACCAGCTGGACGGTGACCCGTACACGGTTGCCGGCGCGCCGCACACTGCCCTCGAGCACGGTGGCAACGCCCAGCTTCTCGCCCACGACCCGCAAATCCTGGCGCGTTCCCTTGAACGCGAAAGCGGAGGTGCGGGCCGCCACCCTGAGCCCGCCTAGGCGTGAGAGCACGTTTGTGATCTCGTCGCTCACGCCGTCGCTGAAGTACTCGTCCTCGGGGTTGCCGCTCATGTTGGCGAAGGGGAGGACGGCGATGGAGGCTTCGGGGGCGGTGGTGCGGGCCGGAGCCGCCGCCAGGGCCTGCGCGAAGGCCGCGACGCCGGCAAAGCGGTCCGCCGGATTCCGCGCCATTGCGCGTGTGAGGGCGGCTTCGAGCCGTGGCGGCGTGTTGCTCCGCACGGCGGAGAGCTTCGGTGGTGGCTGGGTGAAGCGTTGCACCAGAATCGCCTGCACCGTGGTACCGGAAAAGGGCGGCTGGCCGGCGAGCATCTCGAACAGCACCGACGCGAGGCTGTAGAGATCGCTCCGCCCGTCCATGTCCTGGTCCGCGGAGGCCTGTTCCGGGCTCATGTACAGTGGTGTGCCCACCGAGACGCCGGTCTGCGTCAGCCGCTCGGCACCCGCGGCGACGACGGCCAGCGCGATCCCGAAGTCGGTGACCAGCGCGTGATCGTCATCGAGAAGGATGTTCTCGGGTTTGATGTCCCGGTGGATGACGCCGTGGCGGTGCGCGTAGTCCAGCGCGTCCGCTACCTCCATGGTGATCCGCACCGCCTCGTCCACGCCGAGCCGCGTCTCCCGGTTCAGCTTGTCGCTGAGCGTCTCGCCCTCGACGTAGGGCATGACGTAGTAGAGGAAGCCGTCGGCTTCGCCCGAGTCGAACAGCGGCAGGATGTGAGGGTGCTGGAGTTGGGCGGTGGTCTTGATCTCGGCAAAGAACCGGTCGGCGCCCAGCATGGCAGCCAGCTCGGGCTTGAGCACTTTGATAGCGACGTCGCGGTCGTGCTTGAGGTCGTGGGCGAGGTAAACCGTGGCCATGCCTCCCTCGCCGAGCTCGCGCTCGATGCGGTAGCGGTCAACCAGGGCGGCGGCCAGGCGGTCGGAAATCTCGCTCACGAGCCCTCCTGCCCCTTCAGCTTTGCCCGCAGCCCCGCCAGCCAGTTGCGAACCAGCACGAGCCGGGGCGCGGAGGCGGCGCTCGTCCCTGTGGACGCCACTGGCCGGACCATGATGAAGCGACGGTCGTCGGGCGTGGGGGCGTAGAAGTGGCTCTGGAAGGAGGCGAGGTAGCCGGACGCGTTGAAAAGCCGGTGGTGCGCTCCCTGGGAAAAGGTGGGCCCGGTCGTCACGTCGACGGCGACCATCTCCGCGGCGCGGTTGCGGTAAAACAGTTCCTTCCCGTCGTGCGCCCACTCCGCCTCGCTGCCGCCGTCGCTGGAGATCTGCCAGAGCCCGTCCGCTACGTGGGGGAATGGGCGCACGTAGATCTCCAGGCGCCCGGACGTCGACGAGGCGTAGGCGAGCCAGCGCCCGTCGGGCGAGAGGGCGGGACCGTACTCCTCGGCGCCGGTCGCGACCAGGGGCACCGGTGTACCGCCTCCGCTCGTGGGCACGGCAAGGATGTCCCCGTTGCCGGCGGCCGCGTCGTCCGTGCGGTAGACGATCCACTTGCCGTCGGGTGACCAGAGCCCCTCCCAGATCCCGCGCGTCTCCGCCGACGCCACACGGACCGGCTGCCCGCCTCCGTCGGCGTTCCGTACCCAGAGCTCCGCCCTGGGGTTCGCGAAGACGTAGAGGATCTTCCGGCCGTCGGGCGACCACGCCGGGCGGACGTTCCCCAATCCCTGGAAGGTGATGCGGGTTGCCGGACCCTCGGGCAGGTGCAGCACCACGAGATCGGCGCGACCGCTCGTGCTGTCCACGACGCTCAGGGCGAGCCGTGAGCCGTCGGGTGACAGCGCGAGACCGCCATACAGCGCAAGGGCGCCGCTCCAGGTACTGTCCAGACGCTGCACGCCGGACCCGTCGCGTGACACCGAGACGATAGCCCCGCCGATCGTGGACGTCGCCGCCCCTCGCACATACAGCATTGTGCCGTCCCGGCCGAGCACCACGTCGCTCTGGCCGCCGACGGTCTGCACGCTGTCCAGCACCGACACGGAGGGGCCGGCGAGCGCGAGCTTGCCGCGGTCGAAAGGCGCGGCGTAGAGCCCTCCGTCGTTGCGTGCGTATACGATGTTCCCGCCCGGGACGATCCAGGCGGCCGAGGCCCCTCGGACCAGCGTGCGTGCCGCGCCGGTCGCAAGGTCGAGAGTCGCCTCCCTCCAGCCTCCTGCCCCGCCGGCCACGGCCACCAGGACCGCGTCCGCGCCCGGCACGGGCGCGACTTGGTAGATGATTCCATTGAGTGAGTCGGCCTCCACACGGGTCGTCGGGCCTCCGTCCGCCGAGGTCCGGAACACCCGGTCGCCGTTGATGCCGAGAAAGACGATCGTGCCGTCGTCCAGCCAAGCGGCTCCGTTGGCTGACACGGAGTCCGATACGACGATGGGAGCGCCGCCGCCGCGCGCCACGCGCATGAGCCCGCCGTCGGAGTAGACGATCCATCGCCCGTCCGGCGAGAAGGCCGGGCCCGCTCCGTTACCGCCCGCCATATGCGTCAGATCGGCCAGCGGGCGCGCGTCGACCTGCCCGCGTTCCTTGATCCAGAGCTTCCTGCCTCCCACGGTGTCCGTGTAGACGATGGCTGAACCGTCCGGGGCGACAGCCGCGCCCTGCGCGACCATGTTCGGCAGCGTCGGACCCAGAACGATGCCTTGGCGGGACACCGGAGGAGCGGTCGGGCCCGGACGGAGCCATCCCCACAACGCCGCGATCAGCAGAACGCACGCGGCGGCGACCGACGGCAACGCGGTGTGCTCCTTCCAGGCCGTCGCCCCGCTTTCGCCCGCCGCGCCGGTGCCGGCGGCCCCCGCCGCTCCGTGCCGGAACGCCGGATCCGCCAGCGCGTCGGCGAACGCCTTCGCACTCTCGAACCGGTCCGCCGGCAGCTTCTCCAGCGCTTTCGCCACGGCCGCCGCCACGTTCGCCGGCACCGACTTCCGCACCTCCCGCACCGGCCGCGCCTCGTCGGCGATGATCTTCACGATGATCTGCTGCGCCGACGACCCCACGTGCGGTGGGTCTCCCGTGAGCATCTCGTACAGCACGCTCGCCAGCGAGTAGACGTCGCTACGGCCCGTGATCTCCTTCTCGGCCGTCGCCTGCTCCGGGCTCATGTAGTGCGGGGTCCCCAGGCTCATGCCCGTCTCGGTCATCCGCCCACCCGCCGCGGCGCTCACTGCCAGCGCGATGCCGAAGTCCGCCACCACGGGCCGGCCGTCGTGCAGCAGGATGTTCTCCGGCTTGATGTCCCGGTGGATGACCCCGTGCCGGTGTGCGTAGTCCAGGGCGTCGGCGACTTCCCGCGTGATGCGAACCGCTTCGTCCACACCGAGCTGCGTCTCCCGGTTCAGCTTGTCCCGCAGCGTCTCGCCCTCCACGTACGGCATCACGTAGAACAGGAAGCCGTCGGCGGTCCCGGAGTCGAACAGCGGCAGGATGTGCGGGTGCTGGAGCTGCGCGGTGGTCGTGATCTCTTGGACGAAGCGATCGGCGCCCAGGACGGCGGCCAGCTCGGGCTTGAGCACCTTGATGGCCACGTCGCGGTCGTGCTTGAGATCGTGGGCCAGGTACACGGTAGCCATGCCGCCCTCGCCGAGCTCGCGCTCGATGCGGTAGCGGTTGGAAAGGGTGGCGGCGAGGCGGGCAAATGCTCCGGTCATGGTGTAGTCCCGCTCTTCAGGCCCTCGAGAAAGTGCTGGACGCGGCTCACCTGGAAACCTGTCCCTTCAGCTCCTCGAGCCAGTTCTGCACCAGGATGATCCGCTGGTCGGCGTTGCGCCCGCTCCCCACACCGCGGGCCATGAGGAAGCGCTGGTCGTCGGGCGCGATGTCCCACTGGCAGCACCAGTCCGGGATCAGATATTGGGCCGGGTCCAGGTGGAAGAGGACCCTGGCTGCCCCCGGGCTGAACGAGGGCGTCGTCCGGAGGCTCATGTCCACCACGTCGTGGTTGGCGTTCACGTAGAAGAGCTCCCGGCCGCTGTGCGCCCAGAACGGGCCGGCGCTTCCTCCGGCGGAGATCTGCCACTTGCCCTTGTTCACGTCGGGGAAGGGCCTCACGAACACGTTCTCCTTTCCAGTCTCGGCGGAGACGTAGGCGATCCAGCGCGAGTGGGGGGAGACCTGTGGGTCCGTCACGTCGTAGTTAGCCGCCGTGACGATGGCTCTGGCCGAGTCGGCTCCGCGGTGCGCGAGGAGGATGCCGCGGCCGCCGTTGGCGCCTGGCGTTCCGGCGGTACGCAGCACGAGCCACTTGCCGTCCCGGGCCGCGCCGTCGTCCGGATCTCCGCCAGGAAGCGCTCGGCGCCCACCGCCTCCGCCAGCTCTGAGCGCAGCGCCTTGAGGGCCACGTCGCGGTCGTGCTTCAGGTCGTGCGCCAGGTACACCGTGGCCATGCCGCCCTCGCCGAGTTCGCGCTCGATGCGGTAGCGGTCAACCAGGGCGGCGGCGAGACGGGGCGAGTCGTTCACAACCGAAACGGCTCGTCAGGACGCGTGTGCTCGCGGCAACCGGTGGGTTGGGTCATCGGACTATACGCCGGGGATGGGGAGATGATACGGCCATGTGCGTCTACCAAGCATAGGCACGGCCACCATGGCGGGCAAGGCGGCTTGCCCCATTCGCGCTTCACGCCTCATTCAAGACCCATGCGTTTGCGAATCCCGTCGAAAGCAGGGAGCTGCCGGAGATGATGGCCGATGGGCCATGCACCGGCCGCGATGACCGGCTGGCTCGGATCTCTTTCGGCGAAGGCCCTCTCTGCAAGGGCCAATGCCTCGTCCGGCTCACCCACGGCCGCCGCGAGCATCGCGACGAGAACGGGTTGTATGTACTGGTGCCGTGACCTCCCGAGGAGCTCACCGTGCACGGCCCTGGCATCGTCGAGCCGTCCGGCGTCCGCGTACATGATCCCCAGGTGCGTCAGGATCCAGGGGTGCCGCCCCGTGATGTCCAGGGTCTGCCTGTACGTGGTCTCGGCCTCCTCGAAACGGGATGCCATGTGGAGACCCAGACCGAGGTTCATCCCGGCAATGAGCGATCCCCGGTCGAGCTCGACGGCGCGCTGGGCTTCCTCGATGGCTTCGGCGTACCGGCCTGCCTCGGTCAAAACCTGCGCCAGGATCGAGCGGGCATAGGCCGACAGAGGATCGAGCTCGACAGCGCCGCGGACCGCGGCGATCGCCTCTTCGTGCCGCTTCAGCAGGAAGCTGAGGCAGATCATTCCGAACCAGCAGCGGCCCTGGATGTAGCCGGGGCTCAACTCGAGAGCCAGCCGGAACTCCGTTTCGGCCTTCCGCCAGTCCCAGTCCTTCTGGAAGGCGATCATCGCGACGGCGTTGTGCGCTTCCGCCAGCTCCGGTCCAACCATGACTGCACGCTCGGCCGCGTTTCTGGCCTGCGCCCAGGACTCGTCCTGATCGTGGAGTCCCAGATAGCCGAGAATGGTGTACGAATCGGCCAGGCCTGCCCATGCCAGAGGATAGTCGGGGTCCAGTTCCAACGCCGACTCGAAACAGGTGGCGGCGTCAGGGAGGTTCGCTCCGCGGGCGTACAGGAGTGATCTTCCCTTCGCATACAACTCGTAGGCTTCGACGTTCTCCGTTCGCGGTCTGGCGCCCTCCCTGGTGAGCGTCACCTCGAGTCGCGAGGCAATGGACCGGGCGATCTCCTCCTGGATCGCGAACACGTCGCGCAGCTCCCGGTCGAAGCGCTCCGACCACAACTGGTACCCGCTTGCGGCATCGATGAGCTGAGCAGTGATTCTCAACCGCTCTCCCGACTTGCGGACGCTTCCCTCCAGCACCGTGCCGACGTTCAGCTTCTCGCCCACCGAGCGCAGGTCTTCGTGCGTATCCCTGAACGAGAATGCCGAGGTGCGGCCGGCCACCCGAAGCTGCGGGATCCGGGCCAGTGTGTTGATGATCTCTTCCGCGACGCCGTCGCAGAAGAAGACGTTTTCCGGATCCGCGCTCATGTTCGTGAAGGGAAGCACCGCGATCGACTTCCCGGAATCGGCGTTCGGCTGGACCGCCGCGGAGCCCCGGTCCGAGGCCTCCAGCGCCTCGACGAATTCCGATGCCGACGCGAACCGATCCGTCGGTGTGCAGGCCAAGGCCTTCCGCACGGCACGCGCCACCTCCCCCGGGATCGCCCCCCGCAACAGGGACGCGTCGGGAGGTGGCTGGGTCAGCTGCTTGACGAGCACGGCTCGTGCTGTCGAGCCCGTGAAGGGCGGCTCGCCTGTGAGCATCTCGTACAACACGCAACCCAGGCTGTAGATGTCGCCCCGGGCATCCACGTCCTCGTCGCCCGTCGCCTGCTCCGGACTCATGTAACTCGGCGTGCCTACAATCAGGCCGGTCGCGGTGAGGCGGTCGCCACCGGCTTGGCTGAGCGCGCGCGCGATACCGAAATCGGCCACCACGGCGTGGCCTGCCTGAAGCAGGACGTTCTCCGGCTTGATGTCCCGGTGCACGATGCCCTGCTCGTGGGCGTACTGGAGCGCATCGGCCACCTCCACCACAAGCTTCACGGCCTCGTCCACGCCCAGTTGCCGCTCCCGGTCCTGCCGGTCCCGCAGCGTCTCGCCCTCCACGTAGGGCATGACGTAGTACAAGAAGCCGTCGGCTTCCCCAGAG
>JARRJS010000104.1:0-24482 GCA_037388885.1 Gemmatimonadota bacterium | reverse complement strand
CTCTACCAGCTGAGCTACGCGGGAAAACTGTCGAGACGGCAAAAGCTAATCCTGGGCGCGGGTCGCGTAAACGTCTTTGCGCAGCTGTTCCTTCTTGACACACGCCATGGGATCTGGCCATTATGACTGACAGTCAGTCAGTAATGAGGGGGGCGCCATGGCCAGACGACGCGCGAAGCCCGAGACCCGACGCGGGGAGCTCATTGCTGCGGCCCGGGAGGTATTCGCCGAGCGGGGCGTGGCGAACGCGGCGGTGAGCGACATCGTGAAGGCGGCCGGCGTCGCGCAGGGGACGTTCTACCTGTACTTCGACGCGAAAACGGATGTCATCAACGCGGTGGTGGACGGGATGGCGGAGGCGCTGGTGGACGCCATCGAGCGGTCGGTGGTGGACACGCAAGCCGACGCAGCGGCGAAGCTGCGAGCGTTCGGCGATGCGTTGATGGAGCTGGCGAACGACCCGGCCGGTTGGGAGCTGGCGGAGATCTACCATCGACCGGAGAACCGGGCGGTGCACGACCGCATGGCGGCGCGGCTGCTCCCCCGACTGTTGCCGCTGGTGGATGGCATCGTGCGGCAGGGCGTGGCCGAGGGCGTGTTCACGGTCGCGGCCCCGGACGTGGCGGCGTGGTTCATCCTGGGCGGACTGCACGGCCTGGAGCTGGGGTTCGCCGACCGGGAGCAGCTAGCCGGCGCGCTGGAGGAAGCGATGGAGTGTGCGCTACGCTCGCTCGGCCATGCGGCATCACCGGGCCAGGCGGCACGATGGGACCGCGGCGGACCGTCGTCCGGGCCCGCCGTTCCGTTCCGGGAGCCGTCATTTTGAACGACGTCGTGATCGCCACCCGGGGCCTCGCCAAGCACTACGGCGATGTGCGCGCCGTGGACGGCATCGACCTGACCGTCCGCGCCGGGGAGATCTACGGGTTCCTGGGCCGAAACGGTGCGGGCAAGACGACGACGATCCGCATGCTGCTCGGCCTGGTCAGGCCGACCGCGGGAGCGGTCACGCTGCTGGGCCGCCGGGTCGTGCGGGGCGAGCAGGCCGTGTTCGCGCAGGTCGGCTCTCTCGTCGAAGCAGCGACGGCGTACCCCAATCTGACGGTACGCGAGAACCTGGACATTCAACGGCGCCTCACCGGGGCACCGCCCGGGGCGGTTGCGGAGGCAATGGAGCTACTGCGCCTGGGGGAGTATGCCGAGCGCCGGGCCGGGCGCCTGTCGCTGGGCAACAAGCAGCGGCTGGCGCTGGCCCGGGCGCTGCTGCACCGGCCGCGCGTGCTGCTACTGGACGAGCCGGCCAACGGGCTGGATCCGGCCGGGATCATCGAGGTGCGCGGCCTGTTGCGGCGGTTGGCGGACGACGAGGGTGTGACGGTGTTCATGTCCAGCCACATCCTGGCGGAGGTCGCGCACCTGGCGGATCGCATCGGCATCGTGCATGCCGGCCGGCTGATCGAGGAAATGGAGTACGACGAGCTGCGGGCGAAAGCCCGGGCGTATCTCGACATCACCGTTTCGGATCCGGATCGGGCGGTCGCCCTGCTGGCGGAGCGACTGGGGATCGCGCAGGTCGAGCGGCTGGGGGATGGCAGGCTGCGGGCGTTCGAGGGACTCGACCGGGCGGCAGACGTGGCGCGGGTGCTGGTGGGCGCCGGCCACGACCTCACCGGCCTGCGCGTGGCGGAGGAGGACCTGGAAGCGCACTTCATGCGCCTGACCGGAGGAAGTGCGTGATGCTGGGCCCGATCCTCGCCACCGAGTTCCTGAAGCTGCGACGCAGCAAGATCACGTGGCTGTCGTGGCTGGCGTTCGCCGTCATGCCGTTGGCGGCGGGGCTGTTCATGTGGATTGCGGCGGATCCGGAACGAGCGGCGAGGATGGGTCTGCTGGGCCAGAAGTCGCAGCTGGTGGGCATGGCGGCCGACTGGCCGTCGTTCTTCACGCTGCTGATCCAGGAAGCGGGGGCCGGCGGCATGATCCTGCTGGCGGTCATCGCGTCGTATGTGTTCGGGCGAGAGTACTCCGACGGCACGGCGAAGGACATGCTGGCGCTGCCGGTTTCCCGGCACTGGTTCGCGGTAGGCAAGCTGGCCGTCGTGTTCGTGTGGTTCGCCACGCTCACGGTGCTGTTCCTCGCCGAGGCCCTCCTGGTCGGAGCGGCGTTGAGGCTGCCGGGATTCTCGCTGCCGCTGGCCGTGTCGTCGGGCGGCGACGTGCTTCTGGCCGGCGTGCTCGGCTTCCTTCTGGTGCCCGTCGTGACGTGGATCGCGACGCTGGGCCGCGGCTATCTGGCGCCTATCGGCTTCACGATCTTCATGTTGTTGATGGGCAACATCCTGGGTGCCACGGGGTGGGGAAAGTGGTTCCCCTGGTCCATCGTGCCGATGCTGGCCGGGATGGCCGGACCCAGGGCGGAGGTGCTCGCCCCGGGGAGCCTCGCGGTCGTGGGCCTGACCTTCGTCGCCGGGGTGGCGGCCACGCTCTGGCAGCTGCGATACGCCGACAACGCGCAATGAACGGCCGCTGCGATCGTTGAACGCCGCGATCCCGGCACCGGCTGTCCGTCAGCCGGTCCCGGCCGACTCCGTGGGCGGGTCCCCGATCAGCGCGCCGACCCAACGGATGCGCGCCGCTTCCGGCTTGGCCCCGGTCTCCGCTTCCCCCGCCTTGCCTGTGGCCGCCGGCTTCCGGGCAGAAGCGTCCGACTCTTCCGACCAGCCATACGTCGCCTCTTCCAGAGCGACGACGACCTGTTCGAGCCAGCGCGCTCTTGCCGCCGCCCGCAGCGCGTCGTGGATCCGGGCCTCCATGGCGGCATCGGGGGGTCTGGCCAGCCGTCGCAGCAACCGATCGATTCGGTCGACCAGCCCGGGCTCCAGCAGACGTGACTCGGCATGGCCGAGATGCCTCTGCAGCCATCGGGCGGCGCGCGCGGCGGGTGCCTGCGGATCCTGAACGGGCGGCAGCCGGGCGAGACCGCGTCTGCTGGCCTCGTCGCGAGCCGCCTCGAGGACCAAGACCGCGGATTCGAGCGCCACCGCTGCGGAAGGAGCTTCCCCCGGCGTGGTGTCCTCCTCCCCGAGACGGAGGGCGGTGTCGAGGATTTCCGCCGCGGCGTCCTCGTCGATGCGGGCTCGTGCGCCGTCGATAACCAGCCAGAACACGGTCCCATCCATTTCCAGGGCGACCAGCGACGCCTGCGATGGCACACGTGCGCACCGAACGTCGCTTGGTGCACCTTCGGCCATCGGGTCTGTGTGCACCGGAACCACAGGGCCCGCCTGTCCGCGGGCCGGCCGCTGGATCAGCCCCGGCAGGGGCCCGGCCTCGGCGCGCTCCAGGTCGTCGAGCACGCGGGGGTCGCCGCGGGCGAGCCGCTGCACGACCGATTCTTCAGCGTCTTCGTCGTCCAGTACCGTGCCGTCCAGGCCCACGGTGTCTCCGATGGCGGCCAGCTTGGCGCGAATGCGGGCGTGCAGGCCGAGCAGCCGTTCCAACTCCGGGCCGGGCAGCAGGAAGTGCGGGTACACGACGTCGTGAGGCGAGCCCAGGCGATCGATCCGGCCGACGCGCTGGATCAGGCGCACAGGGTTCCAGGGCAGGTCGTAGCTGACGACGTGCGCCGCGTCCTGGAGATTGAGACCTTCGGCGAGAACGTCGGTGGCGACCAGCACGTCGACGCGTTCCCGGGCCGGCGGCTCGCGCGCGTCGTTGGCCCGGGGCGCGAAACGGTCGATGACGGCGCGTCGGCCGGCGCGTGCCTGGCCCAGGAAAGCGCCGGCGCCGTCCACGCGGCCCGTGCGGACGCCCGCGGCCAGCAAGCCACGCCAGAGGTAGGTCGCGGTGTCCCGGAACTCGGTGAACACGACGACCTTCTGGCCGGCCAGCTTCCCGATCAACGCCAACAGCGCGTCGAGCTTCGGATCACTGGACGCCGTATGCGCTGCCGTGCGGAGCATACGCAGGCGGGCGATGTCTCCGGCGACCATTTTCGCGAGGTGCGCACTGTCGACCGACCGCGGCAGCGGTTCCAGGGCCACGGGCTCCAGCAGCAGCTGCACCGCCTCGCCGTCGCCCGCGAGGGCACGATGCACCCGCGCGGGCAGAAGGAAGCCGCGGGCGAGGGCGTCGGCAAAGGCCTCGTGGTAGCGAAGCTGTCGTTCCACGCTGAGTCGGAAGGCATGACGTCCCGATTCCAGGCGTTTGAGGAGCGCCAGGCGCATGAGTTCGGCCACGCCGCCCCGGCGGCGGGGATCTGTACCGGGCCGGGCGCGGGGCTCCATTCCCGCCCGGCCGCCTGGCTCTGCGCCACCATCGGTCTCGAGCTCGCCTGCCCCATCGCGCCCGGAGCACGAGGCCAGGCGCAGCGGAACGAAGCCGATGGCCAGCAGGCTGTCGGCGACGGCATCGAAGGTTGCCGGATGTTCGAACAACCGGTACCTGACCGCATGCGGGGGTGCGGAGCGAGGAAACGCCAGCACGGCGTTCCCTCCTTCCGACCCCGGCAGCCGCACAGCGCCGTAGCGGTCCCGGATAGCCGGCCGGGTGCGGCGTATGATCACGGCCTTCAGCACGGGCAGGATCGGGCCGACCGGGCCGGTGTCGGCCTGCCGGAACGCCGCCCGGAGCGCGGGCACGCCCAGATCCCGGAACGCGTCATCCCGGGCGAAGAGCCGGATCAGGGCGTACAGGTCCAGCACCGAGTTGTTCACAGGCGTCGCCGTGAGCAGCGCCACGTGCGCGCCGTGGCAAAGTCGGGCGAGGGCGCGGTAGCGCTTCGTGCGTCGATTCCGGAAGGCGTGGGCCTCATCCACGACGACCAGTAGCCGACCGATCCGGGTCGGGAACACACGGTCCGACGCGGAATCCGGCACCCTGCCCAGCGCCAGCCGGGTGTGCGACACGAGGGGCACACGCCGGCCGGTGGCGCGCTGCAGGCGGTCGAGACCGGGGCGCCATGTGCGGCGGAGCGCCGCAGGCACCACGACCATCGCCTCACCACCCGCCCGGACCGCCTCTTCCACCAGAGCCAGGCCCACATACGTCTTGCCGAGGCCGACGCTGTCGGCGATGAGTACGCCGCCCCAGCGGGCGAGGGCGCTCCGGGCTCCGCGTACCGCGGCTTCCTGGAAGTCCGCAAGATCGAAGATGCTCGCGTCTTGCTCGGCAGCGGACGAGGCATCATCGCCCGTGAGGCCATTCCCGCCGGCCGGATGGCCCGGCGGGCGCGCCGCGGAAGCATCCGGGCGCGGCAACGGGGCATCCGGGTCCGGCGACGATGCATCCAGGTGCGACGTCGGATCGCCCGGGCCCGGCATCCGGGAAGCCAGAATGCGCCGCGCGACCTCGCCGGGCGCCGCGGACACGACCGTGGGCAGCGAAGACGCAGAGTCCGGCGTAGCACGCACCGGTGGCCCGACTCACGCATCGTCGCCCGCGCCCGGCGGGCCCGCTCTGACTGACAGAGCCCCTGCCGTGACCGTGGAACGCCCGCCGGTTGCGGCTTCCGTCGAGGACGGTGGCATGGCCGCCACAAGGGCCAGCTCCAGCGTCCCACGAATGGCCGGCAGCACGTCCCGGCCTTCGTGCCACAGGTCCTCGAATCGCCGCGCGGCGGTGCGGACGGCGGCCGTCTCACGCGTTATGCACGTAAACGACGGTCCGACAGCAGGATACGTGCGACCGAAGTAGTGGGCGCCCAGGATCAGCGCGTCGGCGTCGCCGTGGAACACGGAGAAGTCCGGCACCCAGGCCCCGACGCCGGCGGCCCGCAGCTGGAGCCGGCCGCTGTCGACGAAGCGGAGGAGGACGCGCAGGTTGCGGCGGTGCTCGGGCCGCAGCATGCCGGCATCGGCGGCTTCCGCGAGGGTGTCGGCGTTGAGATGGGCGACGAGGACGCGGCAGCGGGTCAGGCCGGCGATTTCGTCGTCGTCCAGGTCGATGCCGGCGATGCGGATGCGGGTGACGGCGAAATCGGCGTAGTGTGCGTCGTGCAGGAGCCGGCCCAGTCGCCGGCGCAAGGGTGGCTGCGCGTGTTCGTCGATGATGTCGGTGGGCGATTTCATGGCTTTTCCTTGCCACGCAGCCAGCGGTCGAAGTCCTGAAGCGCGTGCAGGTGGCGCCGGCTCAGGCCGTAGAGTGCGGCCACGCGACCGTCCAGCTCCTCCTGCTCCCCCGGCCGGATGGCGCGGCGTTCGTGTGCCGTGCGGGAGATACCGAGAAATTCGGCGGCGGCGGCCCGCCATTTCTCGGGCAGCGGAATGAGCCCCACGGTCCAGGCGAAGAACCGGAAGCGTGCGTCCTTGGCGCGCTCGGCGATGGCGCGTGCGAACGTGCGTACGGGCAGCGAGTTGAGCAGGGCGGCGAGGAGCAGTGCGTCGTCGCGGCTCCGGCAGGGGAGGAAATAGACGGTGTTGAGAGGCACGAGTGGTCGTGGCCGTGCGTCGGCGCCGGAAACGGTGGCGGGCAGCGCGACGGCCTTGAGGGTGTCGGCCAGGTCGTGCCAGGCCACCTTGGGGCCGAGGGTGTCTGCGCGCACGCGGAACAGCATTCCGGGTGGACGCCCCGGCCTGTAGCCGGAACGGGCTTCCAGCTCGGCGCGGTGGCGTTCGAGGTAGCGAGCCGCGTGGCGGCCGGGCTCGCGTGGTTCGCCTGTGGCGTCGTCGTGGCACCACAACACGTGGCCATCGTTCTCGTGACGCCAGGCGTGAATGCCGGCGCCGCGCACGACGGGGCGCAGGTCGTCGCCATCCAGGAGCGTCTCGAAGCGCGCGTCGCCCGTGCGCAGGTGGCCGAGGGCGCGTGCGTGTACCAGACCGCTCAACCCGGCTGTGGTGTGCGGAAACAGCAGGACCTGGTTGGTGCCGGTGAACACGCCGCGCCGGACGCGTAATCCGGCGCGTGCCAGCGGTGGGCCGCAGGCCTGCATGGCGCGGAACGCCGCCCGTGCGTCGGGTGGCGCCAGCAGCCAGGGCGCGTCCAGGTCGCCCGGCACGACTGGCAGCGTGTCACCAGGTAGCGCGAAACGGAGCGGCTGCACGCCACGGCGAACCATGGTGACGCGCACGACCCGTGCTCCGTTCGCGGAGGCCGCCGCCGCGCGTGCCGACGACGCGGGAGCTGGCGTCGGTACCTGTGGCGCTGTCTGCTTCGTTGTCGCCTGTCCGGGTGCCGCCGCGCCCGTGTCGGCTGCGGGCGAACCCGGCGCGTCGGGCTTGCGGGCCACGATGGTGGCGGCAAAAGCGTCGGCGCGGAACATGGAATGCTGATCCAGGGCGTGGTCTTCCAGGGCGACGATGTCGACGTCGCGCCGGAGCAGTCGCCGGGCGCCGGCCCCGAAGAGCGCGCGTAACGCTTTGGCGGGCAACACCATGGCCAGAACGCCGCCCGGCGCCAGCATGCGCAGCCCGCGTTCCAGGAAGAGCAGCGAAAGGTCCACCTGTGCGCCGGATGCCGGCGGCGCGCCGGCCAGCTCCGCACCCAGGCGCCAGCCCGGACTGCGGCAGACCTCGAAGCGGTGGACCGCGCCGGCCCGCAATGTCGAAGGCCAGCGACGGGCACGGACCCACGGCGGGTTGGACAGCACCAGGTCGAAGCCGCGGGCGGACACGTGGGCGAAATGGACGTCGAAGCTGAAGAACGGCAGGGCATCCTGGTCGTCCAGCGCACGGCGCACGTCGTCCAGCTGGGCGGCACGGTCGGTCAATTGCCGGGTCAAGGCGTCGGCGCGGACGGCGTCCGGGGTCCGCTCACCGAACAGGTCGCGGCTGGCGGCGACCGCGCGTGCTTCGCGGAGCGCGCTGTTCATTCGAGCATCCAGCGCGCCGATCCAGGCCCGCGCCAGGCGACGCTCCGTTTCGCCCAGCGTGCGCTGGAGCGCCGGCCGCTCCTCGGGGCCCGCGACGACATAGGCGCGGCGTGCCGGCTCTATTTCCCTGAGGGTGCGCCGCACCGTCCGGTCGCGCGCGGCCCCGCCGGCCAGGCGGCCGAAGTCGAAGCCCAGGTCCAGCGGGTCCACGAGGACATCGCCCTGCCGTATGTGGCGGTCCAGGTTGGGCAACGGGGGCGTGGGTTCGTGCCGTCCCGTCTCCAGGGTGAGGGCCAGCCACAGACGGAGAGAGCACAGGAGCGCCGCGTCGTCCAGCAGGTCCACGCCGTACAGTGCGCCGCCCACCAACTCACGCCTGAGGTCGACGTCCGGACGCGGGTCGCCGACCGTGCGCCGAAGGCGCGCCAGGCGTGCCAGTGCGTCCAGCAGGAAGGCGCCGGATCCGCATGCCGGGTCCAGCACGTGGATCTGCTTCAGGCGTTCCTGAAGGTCCCGGTTCACGAATTTCGCTTCGGCGTCGATGGAAGACCGTCCGTCGTCGTCGCGTCGCGGGCTCGAGGACGCGACGCGGAGTGCCGAGCTCCGCCCATCCACGAGTGCTTCGGCATCGTTCCTGGACAGGTGCCCCGCCCCCGCCACGTACGTCACGAGCGCTTCCCGCACGAGGCGCCCGACCACCGGCGCCGGCGTGTAGAACGAACCGGTGCCGCCCCGTCGGTCCGAGTCCATGAGCCCTTCGAACACCCGGCCGAGCATCTCGGGGTCGACGCCGCCGGACCGGTCGCCGGGGCTGTCCGCCGCGTCCGCGGCCTCCTGCGTCGTGAACCGGTAGCGTTCCAGGAGCTCGTCGAACACGGCGAACGCCGCGTCGTCCGGAAGGTCGAGGTCGGGGAACCGACGCTCCAGGCCGTGCCGGTCGAACAGGCCGCCGTTCAGGTACGGCAGCGGGCCCAGGGCCCGCGCTTCCGCCGAGCGCGCTTCCGGCCGCATGTTCAGCGCGCCGAAGAATAGTGGGCGGATCCGTCGGCGGTAGAAGCCCGCCGTTGTGTCTGCCGCGGCCGGCGCCTCTGCACCGTCCGATGCGCCAGCGGCGTCCGGCGAGCGCGTCCCGAACACATCCTTTTCCAGGCGGTAGGCTTCCACCAGCTCCGCCATGTAGCGCCGTCGTCCCGCCAGGCAGCCGCGGCGCTGAAGGAAATAGAGGAACATGAGCCGGGACAGGTAGAGCAGCGCGAGCTGTTCGCGCTCGCGGCGCAGCCCGGCAGGCAGGCCGGTCCACGCCGCGGCCACGTGCGCGCGCCGGGCCTGGAAGTCGAGGAAGAAGCGCCGTGTAACGCGCGAACGCTCCAACGCGTGGAGCTGTCGGTGCAACAAGCGGAGGCCGTGCTCCCCCGGGCGGGCCGCCATCTCCTGGAGACACTCCACGTCCGTGCGGCGCGGCCGGCCGCGCTCCACCTCCAGAGACCGCAGACGGCCATCGAAGCCGCCGGCAGCGAAGATGACACGTTCCCTCGATTCCGTGATGCTCAGCAACAACCAGAGGAGAGCCGGGTTGTGCGCACGCAGCCTCCGGGCGATGCCGGCCAACGTTTCCCGCGTCCCGCCGTCGTCGGGTACCGTACGCAGGCGCACAGCCAGCGCCGTCAGCGTGCCGGATCGTCCCACCACCGCCAGCTCGCGCGCAGCGTCGTCCAGCGGCGTGGCGAACGTGGTCGGATCCAGCGGTTCGTACGTCGGCTCGAAACCCAGCGCCGCCGCCAGCGGGCTGAGCCCCGCAAGATCCCGCGCCCCTCGCAGCAGGGCGTCGAACGCAGACGTCTCCATGCCGCGCAAGAAGGCGCTTCGATCGGGGCATCAGAATGGCAGAACCGGCCGGCCGCCGGCTCCCGCCATCACCCCGCAATCCGCTCACGTTCGCTGTCTCTTCCTCGCTCCGTCTTCCCGGCCCCCGTCGCTCGCCGCCGCTGCAGATGCTATGATGCCCGAAAACCGGCTTACCCGACGAACAAGGATCCGGCCACCATGCTCCGTTCCCTCCTTCTGAGAGCGTCGCGCAGCGGGCTCCTCGAGCAGCAGTTCCGCAAGCGGTCTTTCTCCCGGCGTGCGCTGTCGCGATTCATGCCGGGCGAGGGCCTGGAGTCGGCGATGAAGGCGGCGGAGGACCTGCGGGATCACGGCATCGGCACCGTGTTCACGCGCCTTGGCGAGGAGGTCAAGGACGCCGGCGAGGCCGACGGCGTCGTGGCGCATTACGTGAGCGTGCTGGAACAGGTGGACGCCCGGGAGCTGGACACATGGATCTCCGTCAAGCCCACGCAGCTGGGGCTGGCGCTGGGCACGGGCCACGGCGGCACAGTGGACGGCTTCGCCGTAACGCAGCGCAACCTGGAGCGGTTAGCCAGGACGGCGGCGGCGCACGGCAACTTCGTGTGGATCGACATGGAGGGCAGCGAGTACACCGACGCCACCGTGGCGCTGGTGCGCGCCGTGCGGGCCACCCACGAGAATGTCGGCGTCTGCCTCCAGGCGTATCTTCGCCGCACGCCTGCGGATGTGGAGGTGCTGTGTGACCCACCGACGCGCATCCGGCTGGTGAAGGGCGCCTACCGCGAGCCCGCGAGCATCGCCTTCCCCCGCAAGGGCGACGTCGACGCCGCCTACATGCGGTTGGCCGAGCGCCTGCTGGCCGATGCAGGGTTCATGGAGCAGGCGTCACCCGTTTTCGCCACCCACGACATCGCCATCCTGGATGCGATCCTGGCCCGCGCGGCGTCGAACCGGATCCCCCGGGCCGACATCCAGGTGCACATGCTCTACGGCATCGGCCGTGAGGCCCAGCTGCGCTTAGCCGCCAGCGGCGTCACCATGCGCACCCTCATCAGCTACGGCTCCGCCTGGTATCCGTGGTATGTGCGGCGTCTGGCCGAGCGGCCGGCGAACCTCTGGTTCGTGGCGAAAGCCGTGTTTCGCGGCTAGGGGGAATCGTGGCGTAATCCGGGTTCGCGGGCCTGGAGACTGTGGGGTGAGCCGGGTTCGTGGGCCTGGAGGCTGACGGGGAGACGGGGAGTGGGGGAGCGTCGCTCGGCCGGGGGTCGGACGGCCGGAGGCCCTCCAACAATGCCACGCTCGCACGGGTGAGCCTGGCATGCGCTCCGCCAGGGTCTGGACTCGAGCCCTACGGGCGTCGGCCAGGTTTCTGCCCCCGACCCTGCAGCAGCCCTACAACAGGCTCGTCTGGTTCTGGGCTTCGCCGGGCACCTCGTGACAGGCTCTGCACCTGGCTTCGTACGATTCGAGACCGCCGACCTGGATGGTGGGGCCTTCGGTGGGGGCCGGCTTGCCATCGATGAGCCGCTGGTTGCGCGTGGCCAGCTCGCCGCACTTCACGCAGATGGCGTGCAGCTTGTCGATCTGCTCGGCGATGGCCAGCAGGGCACCCATGGGCCCGAACGGCTGGCCGCGGAAGTCCATGTCGGTGCCGGCGAGGATCACGCGTACGCCGCGGTCGGCCAGGTCGTTGGCGACGCTGACGATGCCGTCGTCCAGGAACTGGACCTCGTCGACCGCCACCACCTGCGTGTCGGGCGCGATGTGCTCGGCGAGCTCACGGGCGCTCTGAACGGGAACGGCGGACAGCCGGCCGTCGTCGTGGGACACGACCTCCTGGATCCCGTACCGTTCGTCGAGGTCCGACTTGAACACCTGCACCTTGCGTCGGGCCAGCGTGGCGCGGCGCACGCGACGCATCAGCTCTTCGGATTTGCCGCTGAACATCACGCCGCTGATGACCTCGACCCAGCCCGTACGTCGATTGATGTGCTCCATGAGCGGCAAGCTATGAAAGCAGGACGGGAGCGTAAAGCAGCCTGCGAGATTCGGCCGTCGTTCAGCGGTCGATACACGAAGGACTGGCGACATCGCCTTTCAGGAGCCATGCTACAGAGACTCCTCCGAAAACCTGCGAGCCCGAGGCCGGCCATGAACGACGAGAACAAGTCTGACGATCTGCCGTTCCTTGATGACTTGCCCTTCACACCGACTCCCGGATCGGAACCGGCCGAGCCTGCGCCCGAGGCGCCGCCGTCGGAGCCGGCCGAGCCGCCGGTCGCGGCCCCGAAGCAGCAACCCGCGGCGCCCACGCCGCCGGTCGCGACCCCGAAGCAGCAACCCGCGGCGCCCCCGCCGCCGGCCGCGACCCCAACGCAGCAGCCCGCGGCCCCCGCGCCGCAAGCCGAGACCCCAACGCAGCCGGCCGCAGCGCCTGCGCAGCCGGCGGCAGAGCCCACGGCGCCGGCGGCAGAGTCCACGGCGCCGGCGGCCACGGCCGAGCCCGAGCCTGTATCGCACCGGCAGCGTGCGCGGGAGGCGAGGGAGGAGGAACGCAAGCGGGCGGTGATCCCACCCGCCGTGCTCGCCCACCGGATGCAGCGTTACAGTATCTACCTGATCGTGGCGGCGTTCCTGCTCATGGCTCTCAACTACGACGCCTTGAGCCTTTCGGCCGTGCTGTGGTTCGCGGCCGGACTGAGCGCAGGATTCGCCATCCTCTGCGCGGTGGCGGTCGTGTTGTTGAACGCAATCGCGTGGAACTTCGATCGGCTGCGGGACGAGCTGCGCGGCGGCCGCGAGGTGATTGACCTGCGCGAGTAACGCAGGACCAGCCGACGGCTCCGTGGGCCGCGCCTTCGGGCGGCTGCAGCTCTTGGCGCTGGGGCGCACCCGAGGTCCCCTGGTGCGCGGCCACGGCTGATCCGATCGCACCGCCGCCATGGCGCTCGCCTGTTCCCCCTTCGCTCGCTCCACCTTCCTGTTCGCCCACGGTGTTCCGTCGATTGGCGCAGCGTAGCCGCGTGCGCCAGATTGCCGACGACCGCAGTCGTTCATCGCCAACGGCGAGATGAGAGCCATGGAAACCAGAGAAACGACCCGCTGGAACATAGATACCGATTGCATCCATGCCGGATCCGGGCCCGACCCCGTGTTCGGAGCGGTGGCGCCGCCGATCTTCCAGACGTCCACGTTCGTGTTCGAGACACCCGAGCAGGGTGCGGCGCGCTTCGCGGGCAAGGACCCGGGTTACATCTACACGCGCATGGGCAACCCGACCATCGCCATGCTGGAAGCGAGCGTGGCGACCCTCGAGGAAGGGACGTCGGCCCTCGCCACCGCCTCGGGCATGGCCGCCGTGTCCACCGTGTTCTTCGGCCTGTTGTCGACCGGCGATCACGTGGTGTGCAGCGCGTCGGTCTACGGACCGTCCCGCGTCGTGCTGGAACGCGACTTCTCGCGCTTCGGCGTACGGGCGAGCATGGTGGACACCAGCGACCTGGACACCCTGCGCGCGGCCATCACGCCGGACACCCGCGTCGTCTTCATCGAGACGCCGGCCAACCCGACGCTGGCCATCACGGACATCGCGGCAGCCGCTGAGATCGCACACGACGCCGGCGCGCTGCTGGTGGTGGACAACACGTTCATGAGCCCGATCCTCCAGAAGCCGTTCCAGTTCGGGGCCGACATCGTGCTCCACTCCGTCACCAAGTTCCTCAATGGTCACTCAGACGTGGTGGGCGGTGTGTTGATCTTCAAGGACGACGACCTGATGAAGCGCGTTCGCGGCGTGCTCCATTACCTGGGCGGCACCATGGACCCGCACCAGGCGTGGCTGGTGCTGCGCGGCATCCGCACGCTGGCCATGCGAGTGCGCACGGCACAGGACAACGCGCAGGCGGTGGCGGAGCTGCTTGCCGGTCACCCGGCCGTGGCCGAAGTGCGCTACCCCGGCCTGCCGGGGCATCCGCAGGCGGCGCTCATCCAGAGGCAGATGTGCGGGACCGGTTCGCTCATCGCCTTCGAGCTGAAGGGCGGCATCGACGCCGGCCGCAAGTTGCTGGGCGCCGTGCAGCTGCCGGCGCTGGCCGTGTCGCTGGGCGGTGTGGAAAGCCTGATCCAGCATCCGGCGTCCATGACCCACGCCGCCATGAAGCGCGAGGACCGGCTGGCGGCGGGCATCACCGATGGGCTGGTGCGGCTGAGCGTCGGCTGCGAGGGCCGGGACGACCTGGTGGCCGATGTGCGCCAGGCGCTGGACACGGTTGCCTGAGGGGGGATACCGACATGGACGCGAGCGTCCTCTGGAAGGGCGGGATGACCTTCACCGGCACCGCCGACACCGGCTTCACGGTGCCCCTGGGCGCCGACCCGGCGGTGGGCGGCGACAACGACGGCTTCCGACCCATGGAGTTGATGGCCGTCAGCCTTGCCGGCTGCACGGCCATGGACGTCATCTCCATCGTGCGCAAGAAGCGCCAGCAGGTGACGGCCTACGAGGTGAAGGTGCATGCCGAACGGGCGGAGCAGCACCCCAAGGTGTTCACCAGCGCGGTGATCGAGTACGAGGTGACCGGCCACGATGTCGATGAGAAGGCCGTCCGTCGGGCCATCGAGCTGTCGACCCAAACGTACTGCCCCGCACAGGGCATGCTGCACAAGGTCATGCCCATCCAGCTGCACTACGCCATCTATGAAGGCGATTCGACGGAAGACCGCGAGCTGGTCACGCGCGGGGAGTGGACGCCGGACGCCTGATCGTCGCCGAGCGGTCTCAAAGCCGTAGACTGTGCGGGGGTCGGCTGTAACGGCCGACCCCCGCCGGGCTACCGTCCCCCGCGCCGCCGCCTGCCCGAGCGGCCCTGGAGTGCCTGCTCGATGACGGCCTTCACCCGCACTCGCGACTCCGATTTCTCCGCCGCCTCCAACGCCGACCGCGCCGCCGGAGTGCCGAGCCGCCCGAGCACACGTGCGGCCGCCGTGGCAAACAGCGGGTCGTAGTCGCCGAGCGCCTTGCCGGCCACCTGGAGGGTCCGCGTCGTATCTCCGAGGGCCAGCAGGCTCATGAGCCCTACCTGGCGCAGACCGCGGACCTCCACCGGATCCGTCAGCTGCGCCAGTGCGTCAGCCGCGCGGGCGTCCTTCAGTTGCCCGAGGGCGTTCGCGGCCGTCATGCGGACCGACAGCGGGTGCCCGGACTTCGTGGCCGCCAGCAGCGTGGGCACGGCCGTTGTGCCGTCCGCGTGGGCGTAGACGTTCAACGCCGCCGCGCGCACGCCCACCTCCGGGTCCGACTGGTACATGGCGAGGGCCGTGTCTCCGACGCCTTCCGGTGCCAGCGTGTACAGCGTCACGAGCGCCTGGGCCCGCACCGACGCGTCCGGGTCGCGTAGCGCCGACCGGACGACGCGCATGCCTTCCGGCGTCGAGTCGTGCACCATCTGGCGCAGCGCCACGACGCGCAGCGGCGCCTCGTGCTCGTTCAGCACGATGAACCGGCGGGCCGCCACGGCCACGCTGTCCCGCGAGTCGGCGAGCCCACGCAGCGCCCAGTTGCGGGCCGACGTGTCCAGGTCGTGCTCCGCCATGTAGGCCAGCTCCGCCGGCGTCTGGTCCGTGTGCACCTCGCCCAGCAGCCAACCGCCCTCGTCGAACCGGAACGACAGAGGCTTGCCCGGAAGCTGGATGCGGAACGTCTGGCTCTTCTGTGCCTGCACCATCACGCTGTCCCGCATGACGGAGTCGGCGGTGATCACGCGGATGGTGGTCGGGAAGCGGAACAGCGGCCGCACCGAATCCGTCTTCTGCACCTGGTCCACCTTCACGCTCAACACCTTGGAGGCGGGGTCCCAGCTGCGGCTCACGTTCAGCTTGGGGTAGCCGATGCCGTACGCCCACTGGTCAAAGAACCAGTCCAGGTCACAGCCGCAGGTCTTCTCGAAGGCCACGGCCAGGTCGGGCGTAGTGACGGGCTTGTGGGCGTTGTCCACCAGGAATCGGTGCATGCCGGCCCAGAACACCCGGTCGCCCAGCAGCCGCCGGAGCTGGTGCAACACCTGTGCGCCCTTCGGATAGATGTGGCCGGTGAAGAACAGCACGATGGGATCGTTCCCGGAGTATTTGCCCCAGACCAGCGGACGGGCCTGGCGCAGGTCCGCGCGCATGGCCTGCTGCTGCTGGCCCCACCACTCCAGCTGGGCCGCGTCCCAGCCGCGGGACTTCTCGTTCTGCACCGACTCCATGTAGGTCGCGAACCCCTCGTTCAGCCACGCGTTCGCCCAGTTGGCCGTCGTTTCCAGGTCGCCGAACCACTGGTGCGCCAGCTCGTGGGCCACCAGGCCGCGGCCCGCGCCGGGCGGGTTGCCCGGGCCCGCCAGGTCCAGGTCCGTCTGCGTGGTGGCTGACGCGTTCTCCATGCCGCCGTACGTGAAGTCCGGGATCCACGACTGGTCGTACTTGTCCCACGGGAACGGGACGTCCAGAAGCTCCGAGTACAGCTCGATCATGGACGGGGTCTCGCCCGCCGTGCGCCAGCCGGCATCCACCGTGTCCGGGTAGACCCACTCGTCTACCTGCTTGTCGCGCCAGTGGTCGTGCAGCACCGTGAACGGGCCCACCACCACCGACATCAGGTACGTCGACGCCTTCTCCCCCTGCGACCAGTGCCACACGCTTCGGGCGCCGTGGTCCACGGCCGCCGTGACCAGCATCTCCCACGTTTCCTTGTCGTTGGGATGGTCGTACGTCGGCACCCACGCCCGCGTCTCCACCGCCTCGCCCTGCGACCAGATTACATGCCGCCGCGGCACGAAGTAGATGCCCCGCTCCGGGTGCGTGTGGTACGCCAGCGTGAACACCACCGTGTCGCCCGCCGGCACACGACGCCGCAGCCGCACCGTCACGTGATCCGTATCCGACACGAAGCGCAGCCGCCTGCCCTGCGCGTCCGTCGCGCCGTCGATGGTGATGTATAAAGCGTTCAGGCGGACCGTGTCCGTTCGCTCCGACGGCACCACCGTCGTCGTCACCCGGCCGGTCACCAGCCGCTTCGCCATGTCGAACTGCACGGCGATCTTCTGGTGCACCAGATCGTAGTCGTGTTTGCCCTGCGGCCATACGCGCGGCGGCACGTACTGGCCCACGATGCCGGTGGGGCGCTGTTGGGCAGCCAGGGGCACGGCCACGAACAACGCCGCCAGCCCCGCCGCGATGCGGACGAGTCGGTTCATCGATCTGCTCTCCAATTTTCGGGAGTCCCACTTCGAGATGCTTCCCGGAGCCGGAGCGTTGCAGGGCCGGCTGGAAAGGCACGCTCACTATGGATGGCCGGCCACGCCGGCGCCAGGGTGGTGCGGTTCGTCGTCAAGCGTATTCTCCGGCGGACGCCCGGATCCGGTCCACCATCGCGCCCAGCCCGTTGGCGCGCGCGGGTGACAGCTGCGTCCTCAGGCCGGTCCGGTCGAGGAAGTAGAGGTCGGTGTCCACGATCTCGGCGGGCGCCCGGCCGTCCAGGACGCGCAGGAGCAGCGCGATCATGCCCTTGTTGATCAGGGCGTCGCTGTCGGCCGAAAGGCGCAGCCGGCCGTCGGCCAGCTCGGCCCGGACCCAGACGCGCGCCTGGCAGCCGGGGATGGCGTTGTCGTCCGTGCGGATGCCGTCGGCCGGGACCTGCAGCGCCCTGCCCTGGGCGATCAGGTACTCGTACTGATCCAGCGGGTCCTCCAGCCCGGACATCTCTTCGATGATCTCGTCCTGGACGGTGTCCATCGACTTCGCCGGCTCGTCGCTCACGAGCGCTGCCCCGAGCTCGAGTCTTCGGGGACACCCGTCTCGATCGGGTTCGCCGGGTCGTTGCTCCACTCGAACCAGCCGCCGTCGTAGACCGACACGCGGGGCCAGCCCAGGAGCCAGGCGCTGAAGAACGCCTCGCTGCCACGCCAGCCGGTGCCGCAGTAGAACGCGTTGTGCTTGTCCGACGTGATGCCGATCGCCTTCCAGGCCGCCTCGACTTCGCCCGACTCGCGCATCGTGTGATCCAGGTTCCGGTAGTTCTCCATGTGGTAGGCGTCGGTGCCGCAATCGCCGAACACGGACCCGGGGATCCGCCCCTTCTTCTCGATGTAGTTGTAGCCGCTCACCTCGCCGATGTACTCGGGCCAGCTCCGGACGCTGACCAGGTTGGCGTCGTCGGACGCCAGGATCCGCTTCGCCTCGTCCAGGTCCACCGCGACCTCCGGGACACCGGGGATCTCCGCCCCGAAATCGGCTACCCGCTTCTCACTCTCGTCCGTGGTGACATCGAAGCCCGCATCGGTCCAGGCCTGCAGGCCGCCGTTGAGGATGCGGACATCCGTTACGCCGGCGAACAGCATGATGAACGCGCAACGGAACGCAGCCAGGTGCCCCGCGCTGCTGCCCGGGAACGGATCGGCATTGTCCGGGAAAGAGAACCGCCCGTAGAGCACCACCGTGGTGTCGTGGGTGATACCGAGTGCCTGCAGCGCCTCGCGCAACTCCTCGGGCGAACGCCGGTTCCACGTTTCCGGTGCCTCCAGCTCCAGCGTGTCCAGGTCCACGGCCCCGGGGATGTGGCCCTGCTCGTAGTCGCCCCGGTTGCGGTAATGGGTGTGGCAGAGGACGTAGCGGCCGCCCGCGAACTCCGGTGCGCTGCCTTGCGTGAGGAGTTGCTTCAGCCACGGCGCAGACACCAGGTGCGTGTACCGGGGCAGGCGCTCCATGGGCAGCGCATCGTCCGCGCACCACTCGTTCACGAAGTCGTGGTACACCCGGACGTCGTCGTAGCCGGAGCGCTGGAATAGACCGGCCACCTGTTCGGTTTCCCCCGTGTCGTACCCGTACACGACGACGGCGTGCTCGGGCCGGATCCCCTTGGCCCGCACGATCTCGATCCAGTCCAGGTAGCCGGACCACTTGAATGGCAACGTCCGGGCGCCCTTGATGTGACCGCCCCGTGGCTCCCCCCGCAGCCGCCAGCCGTTGTACGCGTCGATGGGGCGTATGTCGACGAGCTGCGTGGCCGGCTCGTCCAGGAGACGCCGGAGCTCGGGGGTGGTCAGGCCGTCCAGGTCGGGCATGGAGAGGTCGTCTTTCACCGGGACTCCGCGCTCCAGCTGTTGTTCGTCGTATCCGCGTCCATCCAGATGCCGCCGTCCAGGGTCAGGGACCGGAGCGTCTTCCGTGTTTGCAGGTTCACGGTCGTGCGCTTCTGGTCCGCCTGCCAGATGGCGGGCGTCTCGTGCACCCTCTGGGTGCTGCCATCGGCGTAGTGAAGGAGCACATCCACCGGCGCGTCGAAGCCGCCGATGTTCTTGACGTCGACATCGTAGCCGCCATCTGCCTTCCGGACGTTGTCGACAGCCAGGTCGATATAGCCGTTGGTGAAGAACCAGTCACGCCAGAACCAGTCCAGCTTGCGGCCGGATACGTTGTCGAACGTGTAGAAGAAGTCCCAGGGCGTGGGGTGCTTGCCGTGCCAGCGCTGCATGTACGCGTGCAAGCACTGGGCGAACACCTCGTCCCCCAGCAGGTCCTGCATGGCCAGGTAGCCGAGGGCCGCCTTGCCCGGCATGTATGTGTGCGCGATCTCGTGCTCCGCCACGAAGCGGGAGAAGATGGTGTCCGGGTACGCCGCATCGTTCACCATCATGGGGTACTCCATGCCCGCGCCGCCCTGGAAGATGGTCGACTTCTCGTACGGGTAGGGCACGCCGGGCCAGTTGGCGGAGAACCACGCCACCGCGTCGCGGCCGTAGCGCACCATGTGACGGTAGTCGGCGGCCGTGTCGTTGTACGCCGCCTGCACGCTGGCGCGCCGCCTGGTTTTCGGGTCCACGAGCACGCTGGCGGCGTCCCAGTCGTAGTGGTTGCTCAGACCGAACACCATGTCGGGCACGTTCGTGGCCGTGAAGCGCCACACGTTCAGCGGGTGCTGCGTCGTGACGACGCCCCGGGCCAGCTCGTCCTTCGTCGCCACGTTGATGGTGGCGTCGGACGTGAACGACGACTGGTAGCGCTTCAGGATCTCCGGCTGCAGCACGGCTTCCGGCTGCTGCAGCGTGCCGGTGCCCCAGACCAGGAACCCGGGCGGGACCTGGATGGACACGTCGTAGTCGTTGAAGTCGCTGTAGAACTCGTGGCCCACGTGCTCCATGGTGTCCCAGCCGTTGGTGTCGTCGTACACCGACACGCGCGGGTAGAAGTAGGCCAGGAAGTACGTGGTGGAGTCGATCATGCCCTCACGGCCGGGCCGCCGGGTGATGTCGTAGTGCCAGGTGAAGGACAGGTGCACCGAGTCGTGGGGCAGGAGCGGCGCGGGCAGCCGCACCGGGGCCCAGGTGAAGAAACGCGGGTTGTCGGGGAACGTTTGAGGCTTGCCGTTCACGGCGAAGGCGTCGATGTGCTCGCCGGACGTCAGACCCCGTTCGGTGGTCCCGCCGAGACGGGGCGCGCCGGGCTTGTGGTCGTTCTGGAACAGCCGGATCACCAGACTGGACAGGGTGTCCGGACTGTTGTTCACGTACGTGATCTCTTCCCTGCCCGCAATGCGCCGGTCCGGCGGCATCACCGTGAGGGTCATGGTGTAGCGTGCGTGGTTCTGCCAGTAGCGCGGCCCCGGTCGCCCATCGAGGGTGCGGGTACCGGCGGCCACCGCATGCTTCACGTTGCGGGGCATGTACAGGGACTGGGCCGCGGAAGGCGCCGCCAGCAGACCGGCGCAGATCAGGGAGAGCATCGGGGACCGTACGGCGCGGAGCCGCAGGCCGGCCAGCGGTGATCGGGTCATGGTCTGTCCGGGTTCGGGGTCGGTCGACGGATTATCGTAACAGCCGACCGTACGGCGTCAAAACGGGCCGTGTTTCGCCACGCAAGAAACGGGGAACGATCGAAGAGCAGGAAACGGGAAACGGGCAGCGGAAGACGGGAAGCAGAGACCGGGAAGCAGGAAGCAGAAAGCGTGGAGCGTGAACCGTAGAGCGTGGCTCGGGATGGTTTGTCTCCCCCTCTCCCCATCGCCCCGTCTGCCCGTCACTGTCCAGGCCCGGCGAACATGCTGACCGGCCGATCTTCCGAGGCCCGGTAAGCTCGCTTACCGCGCCCTCAGCTTTCAACGATCGGGATCAACAACACAGGCGCCCGGGTGCGTTTCAGGAGCCCGCCTGCCACGCTGGAGGTCCAGATGGCCTGGAGACCCGCCCGACCGTGGGTCGCCGAGACCACCAGGCCGTCCCGGTGTTCGCCGGTGTCCTGGGCCAGCTCACCCACGGGAGAGCCACGGCGCACCTCGGCCACGGCGCCGATGCCCGCAGACCGCAGCGTGTCGGCGAGCCGCTCCAGGTAATCGGTGGCTTGTTGCTCCTCCAGGTCCAGGATCGCTTCCGTGGCGATGGGCATCAGCGCGGCCGCTGGTGATTGGGCCCTGGACAGGGTGGAGCTGGTCGCGACCACCATGACCAGGCGCAGTCGGGCGCCGAGACAGCGGGCGAGGCCCGCGGCGGGTGGCAGCGCCGCCTCGGCCACCGGCGTGGCGTCCAGCGTGACCATGATCGTCTGCGGGACAAACGGCTCCTGGGCGGTATCCTTCCTGGCCCGGCCGATGAGCACAGGCACGCGGCTGAGCTGCAGGGCCTGCTGGGCGATGGAGCCCCAGATCACTTCTCGCAGACCGCCGGAGCCGTGCGTGCACAGCACGATGAGGTCCACGTCGTATTCCAGGGCGTGGTCCGCGATGCTCGCTGCGACGTCGCCCACGGGCACCTCGTGCGTGTGCCACTCGATGGACCGCTCGTTACCGCCCAGCTGCCGGGCCAGGTCCGCCAGGTAGGCCTCGGCGCTGGCCGTGTCGCTCAGGTGCCGCTCGCCGTGCACGGCCGCCGGCGCGTTCTTCTCGATGATGTGCAGCAGGATGATGGACGCACCGCACGCATCGGCCAGCCGGGTCGCGATGCCCAGCACCGTCTCCGCCAGGCGGGAACCGTCCAGCGGCACCAGGACGCGCCGGAACGGCGGCCCTTCTCCGGCCGCGGCTCTCTCCGCCTTCTCCAAGGCTTCTTGCGACGGGTTGGCCCGGGCCATCGCGTCCTGCCTTTCGTTGGATTCCATGCCGCCGAGATGTCGCGGCGCCCCGCGATCAGGCTCCCCCGATGCCGGGAAGATGGCCGCCGAACGTCAGATACAGCAGCACGACGTTCAGGAAGAGGATCACCGAGGCGGACAACGTCGCGGCGATCGTCGTGAGCCGGTGGTTCACCATGCCGCCCATGATGTCCCGGTTGCGGGTGAACATGATGAGCGTAATCACCGGGAAGGGCAGAGTAAAGCTCAGGATGACCTGGCTGATGACCAGCGTGCGCGTCGGATCCAGGCCCAGCAGCACCGCTCCCACGGCCGGGATCATCGTCACGATCCGACGGAGCCAGATGGGGATGCGGAAGTCGATGAAGCCCTGCATCACCACCTGCCCGGCCATCGTGCCGACGTGCGAGCTCGAGATGCCCGAGGCGAACAACGAGATCGCGAACACCAGGCTGGCGGCGCCCCCGAGCAGCGGGGTCAGTGTCTGGTAGGCCCCGTGAATGTCCGCCACGTCCGCATGGCCCGTGAAGTGGAACACGCTCGCCGACATGAACAGCATCGCCATGTTCACCAACCCCGCCAGACCCATCGCCACCACCACGTCGATCTTCTCGAACGCGAAGATCCGCCGCGCTTCCTCTTCGCTCCTCGGAACGATCCGGTGCTGCGTCAACCCCGAATGCAAGTAGATCACGTGGGGCATCACCGTCGCACCGATGATGCCCACCGACAACAGCACCGCTTCGTTCCCCGGCAGGCTCGGCACGAACGTGTGGAACAGGACCTGGCTCCAGTCCGGCTTCGCCAGCAGTGTCTCGATTCCGTAACTCAACGCGATCACCGCCGCGCAGCCGCCGATGAAGATCTCCAGGCCCCGGTATCCCTTGCCCTGGAACGTCAGGATGGCGAAGACCGCGATCCCGGTCAGCAGCGCCGCAATCACCAGCGGGATCCCGAACAGCAGGTTCAACCCGATAGCCGCGCCCAGGAACTCGGCCAGGTCCGTCGCCATCGCCGTGACTTCCTGGGTGATCCACAGGATGTAGCACACCCACTTCGGAAAACGCTCCCGGGAGACCTCCGCCAGGTTCCGGCCCGTCGCGATGCCCAGCTTCGCCGACAGGCTCTGCAACAGCATCGCCATCAGGTTCGCCAGCAGGATCACCCACAGCAGCGCGTACCCGAACTGCGCCCCACCCTGGATGTTCGTCGCGAAATTGCCCGGGTCGATGTACGCGATGGACGCGATGAACGCCGGACCCACGAACGGCAACAGCGCCCGCAGCCCGCGGCGCCTGCCCAGAATCGCCTCGCGGGCTGCCTGCTCGGTCCTCGGATGCGGGTGGTCCGTCACCTCAATCGCTTTATAAGAAAGTGGCATATGTCCAGTATGAGCCTTCACAAACAGACAATAAGCACACCAGCGTCAGAAAATATTAGGTTATCCTAATATTTCAACCCCGACCTTTGCTCGGCGGCGGTAACACGCCTGTACGGCCGCGGGCGTCGAAGGCCTTTAATCTTGTACGGGTTTCCCCAGCCGTCCTTGCGGATCGAGCCACCGATAGAGTCCGGGCAACAGGAACAGCACAATGGGTCCGGACAGGGTGAAGCCGCCGATGACGGCGATGGCGAGGGGTTGCATGAGCTGTGCGCCCTGGCCGAGGGCGAGGGCGAGGGGGGCGAGAGCGAAGCCGGTGGCGAAGATGGTCATGGCGACGGGGCGCAACCGCCGACGTGCAGCGCGTTCCCAGGCTGCTTTGGCCGAGAGGCCTTCGTGGAGGGCGAGCTTCGCCTCGTTGATGGCGAAGATGACGTTGTCTCCCACGAGCCCCACCATCATGATGGCGCCGACGTAGCTGGAGATGTTGAGTGTGCGGCCAGTGATGGCGAGGGCGCCGAGGGCGCCCGCCATGGAGGCGATGGCGCATAGAGAGGTGATGAGCGGTGCCCGCCAGTCGCCGAAGGAGAACAGGACCACCAGGGCGACGAGCACGAGCCCTGCGAGGAGCAGGTAGAGCAGGTCCTGGAAGGACTTCTGTTGCTGCTGATACTGTCCGCCGTAGCGGATGGACATGCCGGACCCCAGCTCCACGTTCCGGCGGATGCTGTCCTGGATTTCGGCGATGGTGCTGCCCAGGTCGCGGCCGGACAAACGTGCCGTGACGCCCACGTAGGTCTTCAAGTTCTCCCGGTCGATCTCCGTCTCTGGCGGGCCGGTTTTGACCGTGGCCAGGTCGCGGAGCGGCAGCAAAGCGGAGCCTGCGCGGATGCGCACGTTGCCCAGCGGCCCGTTGCGGGGCTCCAGCACGCGCACGTCGTACATGCGGTCGCCCACCCGGATCTGGTCCACGACAGTGCCCAGCACGGCCGGCCGCACCTGCGCGTGCACGGCCTGGGTGGTGAGTCCGTAACGCGCGGCAGCCATGGGGTTGACGCGGATGTCCAGGGCGGGCCCGGCGATGACGATGCCGTCGAACGCGTCCTCGGTACCGCTGACGTTGGCCACGATTTTCGTGATCTGTTTCGCCTTCTGCTCCAGTAGCGACGGGTCGCTGCCGAAGATCTTGATGTCGATGGGCTGAGGTTCGCCGCCGGTGAGGTCGCCGATGTCGTCCTCGATGAGCTGGCCGAAATCGGTGCGAATCGACGGTTCCACCTGCGCGATGCGGTCCCGGAGCTCGTTGGTCACCTCCTCCAGCGGGCGGCGCTGTCCCTGCGGCTTCAG
>JARRJS010000103.1:6912-33219 GCA_037388885.1 Gemmatimonadota bacterium | reverse complement strand
CTGCAGACCGCGGTCATTGACCGCTACCGCATCGAGCGGCACGTGGGCGAGGGCGGCATGGCCACCGTCTACCTGGCCCACGATCTCAAGCACGACCGCCCCGTCGCCCTCAAGGTGCTGCGCCCCGAGCTGGCCGCCGTCATCGGCGCCGAGCGCTTCCTCGCCGAGATCAGGACCACCGCCAACCTCCAGCACCCCAACATCCTGCCCCTGTTCGACTCCGGCGACGCCGACGGCCAGCTCTTCTACGTCATGCCGTACATGGAGGGCGAGTCGCTCAGGGAGCGCATCACCCGGGAGAAGCAGTTGCCCGTCGAGGACGCGGTGAAGATGGGCGTGGAGGTGGCCAGCGCCCTGGACTACGCCCACCGCCAGGGCGTGGTGCACCGCGACATCAAGCCGGAGAACATCCTGCTGCACGACGGCCGGGCGCTGGTGGCCGACTTCGGCATCGCCCTGGCACTGTCCACGGCGGGCGGCAGCCGCATGACGGAGACGGGCATGAGTGTGGGCACGCCGGCCTACATGAGCCCGGAGCAGGCCATGGGCGGCCACGAGGTGACGGCCAGGAGCGACGTATACGCGCTGGGCGCCACGCTGTACGAGACGCTGGTGGGGGAGCCGCCGTTCACGGGCCCGACGGCGCAGGCCATCATTGCCCGGCTGGTGACGGAGGACCCGCGGCCGCTGAGCGTCCAGCGCAGGACGGTGCCGGCGCACGTGGAGGCGGCGGTGCTGACGGCGCTGGAGCGGCTGCCGGCGGACCGGTTCGCCACGGCGGCGGAATTCGGCGAGGCGCTGGAGGGGCGGTCGGCCAGGCCCGTGCCACCGTCCGGCAGGGCGTCGTCGCGGGTGCAGGCGGCCACGCCGCCTTCCCAGCGCAACCGGATCCTGGTGGGCGGCGCCTTAGCCGTGCTCGTGATCGTGGCCCTCTGGGGTTGGCTGCGGCCTTCATCGCGGGGCCTGACGAGCCGCGAAGCGGTGGTGCTCGGACCGACGCTTCCCGGCTACGTGGGGCTGGGCGCAGCCATCGCGCCGGATGGCTCGGCCATTGTCTACGCGGACACGCTCGGTGGGTCGCCGGGCCTGTGGATCAAGGAGCGCGACGAGCTGAACGGGCGACTGCTGGTGCCGCTGGTCAATCTCGCCGGCGGCGGCCCACCCGGCCCGGCCTTCTCGCCGGACGGCGGTTGGATCGTCTTTGCCGATCTGAAGCTGAAGAAGATTGCTCGGCAAGGGGGTGCGCCCATCGTGCTTTCGGATTCCGCCGCGTCGTTCGGCGCCGCCTGGCTCGACGACGGCACCATTGTCTTCATTGGCGGCAACGGCGACAAGCTGTTCCGGACCGACGAGGCGGGAGAGCCTGCCAGGCGTCTGCTGACATCCGATTTCGTCAAAGGACAGATCGTGCGGATCGCGCCGGTGCCCGGCGCGCGCGCCGTCCTTGTGGCCGTAGGTCCGCCGAACGCGCGGGAGCTCGCGGTGGACCTCGCCACCGACTCGGTCCACGAGCTGTCGCGCGGGGCCATGGGCGGATGGATCGTGCCGGGAGGGTATCTGGTCTACAGTCAAGTGAATGGTGCGCTGTTCGCGGCTCCGTTCGACCGGAAGCGCCTCGCCCTGGATGGGCCGCCCGTCTCGATCCTGGATGGCATCCGCACGACCGGCGGCCTGGGCGACCTGGTGCTGGGCGCGGACGGCACGATGCTGTACGTCGAGGGAGGCGCGGACATCGCCGGCCAACGGTACCGGCTGGTCTCGGTGGCGCGGAACGGGTCAGGCGCCCTACCGGACAGCGGGTGGACCGCTACGGCGGCACCCAACGGCGGCCTCGACCTGTCGCCCGACGGCACGCGCGTAGCCTTGAGCGTGACCGACAGCGCGAGCGGGCGCTCGGACCTGTACGTCTTCCGGCTGCCCCACGGGCCCGCCACGCGTCTGACGTTCAACGGAACCGCCAACATCCGGCCGACGTGGTCCGGAGACGGGCGGAACATTCTCTATGTGTCGGATGCCGCTGGCAAGATGGAGGTCTGGACCCGGCGCGCCGACGGAAGCGGCCAACCGGTGCGGGTCGTTGCCAACGACCGGCCGATCTTCGAAGCCCTCTGGTCGCCGGACGGCAAATGGATCGTGTTCCGTACGGATGATGTCGCTGCGGGCAATGGCGACATCCTGGCCGTTCGCACAGGCGAAGACAGCGCGGTGGTGCCGTTGGTGGCAACGGACGCGGAAGAGACGGGGCCTGCCCTCTCACCCGACGGGCACTGGCTCGCGTACGCTTCCAACGCCACGGGCCGCAAGGAGATCTATGTCCGGCCCTTCCCCGACGCGGAGAACGGACTCTGGCAGGTTTCCACCGACGGCGGCTCCGAGCCGCGCTGGTCTCGCGACGCCCAAACCCTGTTCTACAGAAACGCTACGGGCACGATGATGGCGGCGAGCGTCAAAACCGAGCCCACGTTCTCGGTCGGCGCTCGCACTGCGCTCTTCGATGCGCGTCCGTACCTGCCAAATGACGACAACCATTACTACGCCCTGGCTCCGGATGGCCGGTTCCTCATGCTCCGCGCTGCAACGTCAGAAATCGCGGATGCCGCTGGCGGCCGGATGGTCCTGGTGCGCGGCTGGCTCCCGGAGCTTCGAGCGAAGCTCGGCGGTTAACCCGAGGCAAACGCAATGAATCCATTAGACCGCCCGCAGTTCTCGGACATCGATGAGTGGGGTGCCACGCATGTGGGCAACGTCCGAAAGGACAACCAGGACCACTTCTTCGTGGGCGCGCTGGCGCGAGGTGTGTCGGTGACTCGAACCAGTCTGGTAGCCGAAAACCCCGGCTTCGCCCATCTGGAGCGTCTCGCCACCCTGGCCGTCGTGGCCGACGGTGTCGGGGGCGTGAGCGGGGGGGAGGAGGCGGCGCGCAGGGCGGTCGACGGTCTCATAGCGTCCGTGTCCAGGTTCTTCCATGACGCGGACTACCAGGAAGCAGCGGACCCCGACGTGTTCTCCCGGCTGCTGCACGAGGCGACGCTAGCGGTGCACGAGAGCCTGCTGGAGCGTGCCGAACGCGAGGGAGGCGGGCGCCGTTTCGCGACCACCCTGACCCTATTCCTCGGGCTGTGGCCCCACGCCTACCTGCTCCAGGTGGGCGACTCCCGGTGCTACATCTATCGGGACGGCGAGCTGTCCCAGATCACCCGGGACCAGACGCTGGCCCAGGATTTGGTGGACCGGGGAGTGCTGACGCGGACCGCGGCCGAAAAGACGCGCTGGGCCCACATCCTGTCGAGCGCCGTGGGGGGTGACCAGGCGACGCCCGTCGTGACCCGGGTGGTGCGCGACTGGGGCACGGTCGTGCTCCTGTGCAGCGACGGGCTCACCAAGCACGTGCCCGACGAGCGCATCAAGGAACGGTTGGCCTCCATGACGAGCGCCCGGCAGGTGGTGGAGCAGCTCCTTCAGGACGCGCTGGAAGACGGCGGCACGGACAACATCACGCTCATCGTGGGGCGGACGCTGCCTCCGGCCAGCCTCAACGCATCAGCGCAATCCCGGTAACGGCGATCCACGCGACGGTGATGAGCCCCAACAGGATGTACTCAATGGTCGGCGCCCGTTGACGGCCCTTCTCGCCGTGGAACCAGGAGAGCACGCCTGAAGCCAGCACTGCCGCTACGACGAAGATCACGGTCAGCAGCTTCGACTTGGGCGGCAGCAGGTCCTCGAGGGCATCGGCCAGCCCGATGAGGCTGACGCCCGCGCCTACGGTGATCAGCACGATCTGCGGCACCCGGCGTCTGAGGAGCTGCGTGAGGTCGCCGACGTCGTCGACGGCGGCCGGCGTGTCGACCCCTTGTTTCTGGAGGGCACGGACCACGTCCCGGGCCGACGGGCGGTGCCGCGGCTCGCGCGCCAGGCACCGGCGCAGCAGGTCGGCCAGAGAAGCCGGTACGTCGGGTCGGAGGCCGCGCAGGTCCGCGGGTTCCTGCTGGAGGTGGGCCCGGATCCATTCGGCGGGGGTGCGCGCGTCGTACGGACCACGGCCAGCCAGCAGCTCGTAGCCCAGAATGCCGAACATGTACATGTCGGTCAGCTCGGTGACGGCGCCGTCCGTGAGCTGCTCGGGGCTCAGATAGTGGGGATCACCCAGCAGCTCCCCGGTACGCGTCAGGCGGGTGGCACCCGCACCCGTCTGGTCCAGCACCGCCGCGATACCGAAGTCCGTCAGCCGTGCCCGTTCCTTCTCCGCGTCCCAGAGGACGTTGCCGGGTCGCACGTCCCGGTGCACGATGCCGTTCGCGTGCGCCAGGGCCAGCGCCGACGCCACCTGCGCCAGCACCGACGTCGCCTCATCCACGGAGAGCTGCCCTTCCGCCTTCAGCCGCTCCTCCATGGTACGGCCCTTCACGTACTGCATCACCAGGTAGGGCGTCTGGTCCGGCAGGCGGCCGAATCGCGTCACGGCCACCGTGTTCGGATGATCCGCCAGGGACGCCGCCGCTCGCGCCTCCCGTTCGAACCGGCGACGCGCCGTCTCGTCTGCCGCCCGGTCGGGCCGGAGCACCTTCACGGCGACCTGCACGCCCAGCGCCTGGTCTCTGGCCAGGTACACGGTGGCCATGGCCCCGCGGCCGAGCTCACGGGTCAGCTTGAAGTCCTCACCGAAGGCCGCTTGCAGGTCCTTCAACGACTGCCGGTCCTCGGAGTCGGCAGCGTTCCCGGCGGACGGGCGGTCGGGGGATGCATCAGCCATGACGGGTTTTGTGGCTCGGATTCTCGGCGACCGGTGCGGTGAGCTCCGCAAGAGCTCACCCGGACAAAGTCGTTCCCGCCCCGGTTTCACGCCAGGGCCGGAAACGCCAGGGAGCGCTGGACGCCACTGCAGCATGTGTGCCGCGCTTTCTGAGGATCACCGCCGCCCCGGATCGGCGACCAGCGCGGAGTCCCTCGGCACGACTCGGTAGCGGGCGGACATGCCGTCCTCCATGTGCTCGCCGAAATGGCAGTGGAACAGCCAGGTTCCCGGATCGTCCGGAACCATGTCGGCGGTGAAGGCGACGAGCGGGGCGCCCAGATTCAGCACGTCCTCGCGGGCGTTCCTCACGACGACCGTGTTGCCGTGCCAGTGCGGCGAATGGTAGTCATCGAACCCGGTGCCGGAAAAGACGTACCAGCGCACGTGCTCGCCCACATGCATCGCCAGGGAGGCCAGGGGCAGATTGCCGTACATGTACCCGTTGATCGTGTGGTACGTGCCCGCGGTGTTCTTTCCGAAGAGGCGCGGGCCATCGGGCCCCATCCGGGTGGTATCGCCCACGAAATGCTTCAGGTTCTCGTGGTAATAGTTAGAGGCGTTCTCATCGAAGCTGGCGAACAGCGTCACGAACTCGCGGTCGACATCCTTCGGAGAGCCATCGGGACGGGCCATGCCCCGGCGGGTCACGATGATCGCGCCGACCAGTCCCGACTGGAAATCCGCCAGCTCGTGCGTATGGGAGTGGTACGGCCACATGATGGAGCTGGGCTGGTCCGGCCCGGGCCCGGCGCGTTCGGGAATCGGCCACACGTACCGGGCCGTCCCGCCTTGAGGCACGGCGTCGTCGGCCTTGTCCGTCCCCGACGTGCCATCGTCGTACAGGGCGCCCTCCGACCCTTTCGCGTAGAAGACACCGTGGGGATGCACACTCGTGGGGAACTGCGTGTTGTTCCGGAATACGACGACGATCGTGTCACCCACCGCGCCGCGCAACACCGGCCCCAGGATACCCAGATGCTGCCACTTCGCCGGCCGGGGCTTCAACGTCGTGAAGGTGCTGTCGGTATACTCGCGGTAGACCGCCTTGTGGAAGACACGCGCCACCACGCCCGGGACATTCACCATCGCGAACTTGGCAGCGGGCAGGGGCTGCCCCATGGTCAGGTCGCTGTCGGCCGGAGCGTAGTCCCAGTCCACCTCGTCCGCGGCAATGTAATACGTGCGCGTGGCACCTCTCGGTCGAGCACACGCCGACACGCCGGCACCGGCGACGACGAGGAGCACAAGCGTTGCCACCGTCCAAGCCGTCATCGAGCGTGGCCGCCATTTCAGCACGGGCATTTCACCTCCGTCTGTTGCCTTGAGGACTGGCGCGCTGCCGCCGGCGACGCGGGGCCAGGACGACGCATTCGTCCCCCCGCGCCATTGCCCGGCCACAGGGCACACCACAACGAAGACGACGGCGCGCCGTCCGTCTTCGATGTCGTTGGCGATGTCGTGTTATGGGGAATGCCGCAACGTCTCGTCTGCCGGGAACGCCCGGACCGCGCGCCACCCGCCAGAGCAGCATTCATAATGGCGCCGTGGCGCCCGCGGCGGTAGGGAAATCTTTCCCGGTCGACGGTCCATGCGTGCGCGAACCCGAACGGACCCGCCAGGCGCGCCCGCCCGACTCAGTCCGCGGCCAGCAGGCCGGCGGCGAACCCCGCGATCATCAGCGTCCATATGGCGGCGTAGACCGGGACGAAGGCGCGCCGCCGCCGCAGCATCACAGGGAACAGGACGGGTTTGTCGCTGAACTTGCCGCGCGGCTTGTGGGGAAAGAAGAAGGTCTTGTACGTCTCGATGGTGGCGACGGTGTATCCCGCGGCGGCGAACGCGAGCAGGAGCAGGCTGTCGGTCATGCGCGTGAGCAGCAGCGCGTAGACCAGCGCGATGCCCGGGCTGCGGAAGAATTTCAGGGTCTCGAATCCCTCGATAGGCGCGTCCTTCCAGGCGCCGCCGACGGCGGACACCCAGCTGGCCAGTGTGCCCACCCCGGCGGCCACGATCAGGGAATCAGCCCACGGCGAGCGCTGCAGGGCCACAACCGCCCATACCAGCAGGGACGCGACCGCGAGCACTCCCGCGGCCACGCTCCAGCGCAGAGCACGGCTCTGCACCACGCGCCCCAGGACATGGAACTGCATGGGGATGGTGTACTTGGACTGATCCTCCTCCCGCAGGAAGGTCTTGTAGAACTCCTCGACGGCACGCTCCCCGGCGTAGACGACGCCGAAAAGCACCACCAGGGAGGCCGCGCGCGTGGGATCCAGCCCCGTCGCAGGCACGGCCACCACGCCGATCACCGCGCCGAGGATGATGCCGCGGCTGTAGCGGGCCCAGGTGAATCCTTCGTGCGGAGAGTCCTTGTACATCCCCCAGGTCGCGATGTGCACGCCGGCCACCACCCCGGTCAGCAATCCGATCAGGAGCCGGATCATCGTGGCCTCCCGGCCGCACCCCGGCGGCCCGTCGTCGCGCGCATGGAATCGAGCAGCACCAGGTCCCGCCGCGCCCGCTCCAGGGTGAACGCCGGGGCGTGCCCGGTGCGCAGGGCGCGAAAGAAGTCGTCGAACATGGCGCGATAGCCGGCCAGGTCCCGGAGTCCGGGCAGGCGTGGCCAGGGCCGGCGGGAGGTGGCCAGGAAGAGGCCGTTCGACTCGAAGGCGGCCGAGCCGCGCGTGCCGTAGATGCGGGAGATGCGCAGGCCGCGCAGCGGCGAGGGCGTGTCCCACGAATACGCCACGGTGGCGACCGCGCCCTCGTCGTACTCCAGCACGACCAGCGCGCTTCGGCCGCGGTTCACCGGTTCCGTGCCCATGGGCACCGCGCGGGCCCGGGCGATGGTGAGTCCGATGCCACCCAGCAGGCTGAGCCAGTGGACGCCGCCCTCGAAGAGCGCGCCGCCGCCCGCCAGGTGCGGGTCATCGCGCCAGTCCCCGGTTTGCTGCTGTTTCAGCGCATTCACTTGAAGGTGGCGAATGTCCCCCAACACACCGCTCTCCACCAGCCGGCGAAGTGCCCCGGCCAGCGGCTTGTAGGCGTAGTTCTCGGCGACGAAAAGGCGTCGGTCGGCCTGCCGCGCCTTTGCCGCCGCCGCGTCCAGCTCGCCTGCGTCGAGGAAGGCGGGCTTCTCCACGATCACGTGCTTGCCCCGGTCCAACGCCGCGAGGGCCATGGGCAGATGCAGAGCTGGCGGCGTGGCGACGAGCACGATGTCGATGGCGTCGTCGTCCAGCGCCGCGTCGTAGCCATGGAAATGGCCGGCTCCCCCGTACCGCCGGGCGAAGGTCCGGGCCTGGCTCGCGTCGCGGCTGGCGTAATGACGACGAACGTCCTGAAAGCGACCCAGCGTGCGACTGTGCATGGCCGTGGCCGCGCCACAACCCAGGAAGGCCAGGTTCAGCAACGACTCGCTCATGGGTCGCCCCTTGCACCGGAATCCGGCCCCATGGTCAGGATCGGCAGCAGACGGGGGCGCGGTGTAGACGCCTCTTTCCTTTCAGTGGCGCGCCCCGCCGCCATCGCGATGTGACGGGCCGTCCGCAGCGCCGTGGCCGCGATGGTCAGGCTCGGGTTCACACCACCGGACGTGGGCATGACGCTGCCGTCCGCCACGTAGAGGTTTTCCATGCCCCGGTACCGTCCCGTACCGTCCAGCACGGACCCGGCGGGATCCGTTCCCATGCGCATCGTGCCGACGGCGTGCGAGAACGTATTCAGCGGGAACACGATCCGGGCGGGGGCACCGGCTTCCCGCAGCACCTCCTTCGCCTTCCGGATCAGCGCCTGTCGGGCAGCCAGGTCGCGCGCGCTGTGCTGGTAGACGATGCGGGCCCGTGGCGAGCCGTTGCCCGGCACGCCGTCCAACAGCACCCGGTTGCCCCGCTGTGGCTGGTCCTCCGCCATGACGAGCAGGCCGCTCAAGTGCTCCAGCAACGGAGCCGCCGCCCGGGCCACGAAGCGCGGCAGCAGAACCAGCGCCACCCACGGCGTCGCCATCTGCTGGACCATGCCGAGCTTGCCCGCGGGCTCCGTGACGCTCGGGTGCCCGAAGTAGAAATCGTCGAGGCCCAGCTCCTTGTGAAATCGCCGTTCCCGATCGGGGCGACGCCAGAACAGTCCGAAGACGTGGGCGTTGCAGTGGCGCATGAGGAATCGCCCCACCAGGTCACCCGCCGGGTTCGAGGCTTCCAGCCCCGAAGCCAGGACGAGCGTCGGCGTCGCAACGGCGCCCGCGGCCAGCACTACGGTGTCCGCAACGTGCCGGGACGGCTCGCCGGTGTTCGTGTCGCGGGCTTCCACCTCCGTCACCCGTCCCCGCCGGGCCACCAGGCGAGTCGCCGTTGTGCCGGGCTCCAGCAACAACCCACGGCGGAGCAGCGTGGGAAGCACGCGGTGGGCGATGTCGTTCTTCGCGCCCACCAGACAGGGAAGGCCGTCGCAAAAGGCGCAGGCCTCGCAGGGCCGACGGTCATCGTGCCGCCGGTAATTGATGGCCAGTGGTAGCCGGAACGGCCTGTGGCCAAGCCGTTCGGCGGCCGCTTGCAGCCTACGCGAGATCCTGGAGAGCGGAATCAGATCCTGCGGGTAACCGCTGCCGTGGGGCGGCTCCGTCACGCCGCCCCACGCGGGGCCCGCCACGCCCAGAATCTGCTCCGCCTCGTCGTAGAACGGCCTCAGCTCGTCGTAGCCGAACGGCCAGGCGGCACCGGAGTCCGTGACGATCTCGGGGGCCGGCTCGAAATCCCGAGCCCGGAACCGGCTGGAAACGGCCGCGAAATAGACGGACGGCCCACCCACGTTCGCCTGGTCGTCCGGGACCGGGCCGTTGCCGCCCTTGCCGAGCCGGTGCGGGATGGGTACGTCGAAGAAGCAGTCGAGATCGGCGGGCCCGCGTGGCGCGGAGCTCCGGGACCGGTCCAGCCAGTTCCCGCGCTCCAGCATACGAACCCGATACCCGGCATCGAGCAGGTGACTGGCAGCCAGCGCGCCGCCGAACCCGCTGCCGATCACGAGCACATCGGATACAGTCCGCTTCATCCCACCCCCTGTAACAGCTGGTGCACGAGGTGTGGCGCGGCCAACACGACGGTGAAGCGTATGATGCGACCGGCGAGGCCGATGCACAGGAACCGGATGGTCCCGAAGGCCACGGCGCCGCTGGCGATGCTGACGACGAAGAACGGGGGAATGCCCGTGACGGAGCTGAGCGCGACGGTCGGCGTGGCAAGGCGTTCATGCGCCTCGGCGAATCGACGCGCGCGCTCGACATAGTCGTGCAACCGGCCGGACGAGAACGTGACCAGGCCGGTGCCCGCTGCGTACCAGACCATTTTGGCCGACATCTGGCCCAACGCGGCCGCCAGCACGACGGCCGGCACGCACGCGCCTGGCAGCCCCACAGCCACGACCAGCAGGTAAAGCTCCGCGTTCACCAGCGGGGTGAAGCCCGCGATCATGCAGACGACGAACGTCAGAGCCACCGCACCGGGACACGCCATTACTACGCCGCCTCGTGCCCGCTCCGACGGCGCTCGGGAGCGCGGCCGCTGCGCCGCCGGAACTGCTCCGCCTGGTGCATGAACGCCTCCAATCGGGTCCGCACGTTCGTCTCCTGCTGGGCGTCGTACGGCAGATCGAGCCACGGCAGCCAGTCCAGGTCCCTCCGGATGCGCGGCGACATCCCGCCGACCACCACCCCTGGCATGCAGGAGAACGGCATGACGTTCAGGATGCCGTGGACACCCACACGTGCCATCTCGATGGCCCGGCCCATGGTGAGCACGGCCTCCGTGCCCAGCGCTTCGTCGTAGAACGGGGCCACCGCTTCGGCGATGCGGCGGCTGGGCGACTCATCCGGCCGACGCAGCCGGTGCGCCACCGCCCGCAGCAACCGCCGCTCCGCAATCATCTGGTAGCCGTCCACGACCATGCCGCGCAGCAGATCGCCCGGGCGACCGGCAGCGCGGGCGACAGCGTTCAGGACCTCGAGGTCCGCGCCCAGGTCCAGGAAAGCCAACTCGCGGGCGTGACGATCGGCGGTGCCGCGCGCGTACTCGCCGACGCCCATCCAGCAGCAGCCGAATGAGCAGATCAACCGCTACCAGCCCCTGCCACGCCAGCTGCCGCAGCTGGCGCGGCCTGTCGCCAAAGCCCTGGAACGAATTGGTCGTGCTGGGCGACGAGACGATGACCTCCTGCAGGCCGAGGGAGTCGAGCACGTCCCGTAGCAGCATGCTGTACTGGCCGAACCGGCAAGGGCCGCTCGACGTGGGCAGGTAGAAGGCCACGCCGGTGGGGTCGAAGTCCGGCGCTTCGCAGCGGCGCAGGATGTCGCCCAGCGCCAGGAAGCAAGGCAGGCATTCCCGACCGCCGCAGTACCGGAGGCCCAGGGCCATGGAGCGGTCGTCACTGGGAGGCAGCACCTCGGCGGGCATGCCGTGATAGCGCATGGCCGCCGCCACGGCGAAGGCGTGGTCGCCCATGTGCGGGATGAACGTGAGCCGTGGCGTCCGATCCGTGCTCATGATGCTTCCGTCCCCTCCAGGCTTTCGAGGAACGCCTCGCACCGGGTCATCACGCCGGCGTCTGCGGTGTGGTCGTCGATCTCCAGCTCCAGGAACGGCTTCTGGCCCATGACCCGGCGGAAGAAGCCCGTCAGGAAGGAGTCGGGCCCGCAGCTGAAATTGGTGACGTAGACGGCCCGCAGCCGCGGATCGTCGCGTATGATTTCCGCCGCGGCGAGGATGTCCTGGCCGCTGCGCCAGTACATGTTCGGGTAGCGGCCGGACACGTCCACGCTCTCCAGGGGGAGGAAGTCCATGGGCATCGGCAACGCGCCCAGGCGCCGGAGCTTGTATGGCAGGTCGAGCGTGGCGCCCGGGTCGTGGGTGTTGTACGGTCGACCCACCAGTACGACGGCCCGTTGATCGGGATCCAGGCGGTCCAGCGTCTCGCGGCCAAGGCGCCGTACCGACCGGTAGAAGCGCGTCTGGGCCGCCTCGCCGGCGGCGGCCGCCCGGACGATCCGGGAGGACGACACGCCCAGGAGCGGAGCCAACCGACGCAGCTGCGTACGTCGCCCGCCGATCCAGGACAGCTCCAGCGCCACATGCAGCGGCGTTACACCCGCCGCCGCCAGATCGGTATGCGCGGCCACCAGATAGGAGATCGCCGGAATGAACGGGCAGTACTGGTTGTGGCTCTGCCCCGGAGCGTTGTTCTCGCGGTTGATCACGCTGGGCAGGAACATGTAGTCGATGTCCTTGTCCAGCAGGTTGGCAACGTGCCCGAACACCAGCTTGACCGGGAAGCAGGTCTCCGCCACCGCCGTCTCCTGTGCGGCGCGCACAATGTGCGGGTTGGCCGCGTCGGAGAGCACCACGTCGCAGTCCAGCGCCTCGAAGAAGGCCCGCCAGAACGGGAACAGCTCATGAAACAGCATGGCGGACGCGATGCCCACGCGCGGTCGCGTACCCTGCACCGGTTCCTCGTAACCGTCCAGCAGCAGCTCCCGGCGCTGCGCGAACAGATCGGGGACGTCCCGCGTCGTGGATGCGCGCTTGCGTCCGGCTTCCTCGAACTTGTCGCACCGGGCGCCGTAGAAAACGGGCGGCTCGTCCTCGATGACTACGCGGTTCACCTGGCACAGGTTCGGACACGCTCGGCATTCCACGGTGGTGGACTCGTAGCGCCGTTGCGTCAGGCCGAAGCCGCGGAACCGGGTGGGGGCTCTGCGTCCGTTGCCCCGCCGTTGCTGCGCCTCTCGCGCCAGGATCGCCGCCCCGATGGCGCCGCTCACCCGGTGGTGGGGCGGAACCGTGACCGGTCGGCCCAGGAGCTCTTCGAACGCCGCGACCACCGCCGCGTTCGAGGCCACACCGCCCTGGAACAGCACCCGATCGCCGATGGTCCGCCCGTCGACCACCCGATTCAGGTAGTTCTGCGCGATGGAGTAGGCGAGGCCGGCCGTCAGGTCCTCCACCTTGCGGCCCTGCTGCTGGTGGTGCACCAGGTCGCTCTCCATGAAGACCGTGCACCGCTCTCCCAGCGACGCAGGCCCTTGCGCGGCGAACGCGAGGGTGCTGAAGTCGTTCTCCACCCGGATTCTCAGCCGCTCCGCCTGCTCTTCCAGGAACGAGCCGGTCCCCGCCGCGCAGGCGTGGTTCATGGCGAAGTCCACGACGGCCCTGCGGTACAGCCGAACATACTTGCTGTCCTGACCCCCGATCTCGAACAGAGTGTCCGCATCGGGATCGACGGCTACGGCGGCACGCGCCTGCGCTGTGATCTCGTTGCGGACGACGTCGGCCCCCACGAAGTCGCCGGTCAGGTAGCGACCAGACCCGGTGACGCCCACGCCCCAGACCTCGGCACCATCCAATCCCGCCTCAACGTCCAGGAGCCCACGCCGCACCGCCTCCAACGGCCGGCCCGCCGTCATCAGATAGCGCCACGCCAGCATGTGATCCGTTTCGTCGATCAGCGCGATACAGGTGCTGATGGAACCCACGTCGATGCCGATATACGCACCCGGGCCGCGACGAGGACGCCGGCCGTTGCCCCCGCGTGACGCCGCGCGGACCGGCTGTAGACGCGGGAGCGTGGACGGCTCGACGGACTCCGCGGCCACGGCCTGCTCCAGAGCCTCGAACCCGCGGAACGGCCGCGCCTGGCCGTCATCCTGCTCCGCCATGGCCGTCATGGCGGCGCCCAGCGCCGGCATGTGACAGTGATGCACCGGCACGATGATGGAGCCGGGCTCCACCTCGAGCACGGTTTCGAATGCGCGGACCACTGCCGCGTTGTGCGCCACACCACCCTGGAACAGGATGGGCGGCGTAAAGGGCTTCCCTTTGCCGATGACCGCCTTGAAATTGCGGGCCAGGGCGAGGCAGAGGCCGGCCAGGATGTCCTCCAGTGGCGTGCCCTGCTGCTGGAGGTGAATCATGTCGGACTTGGCGAACACGGTGCAGCGGCCGGCGATGCGGGCCGGCTCGACCGACGCCAGAGCCAGGCGCGCGAATTCCTTTTCGATGGACAGGCCCAACCGCTCCGCCTGCTGGTCCAGGAACGCGCCTGTACCCGCCGCGCACACGGCGTTCATGGCGAAGTCCATGAGCCGCACTTCCCCGCTTCCCGGATCACGTTCCAGTGCCAGCAGCTTGCTGTCCTGGCCGCCGATCTCGATCACCGTGCGGGCTTCAGGGTGGTAGGTCCACACGGCCCGCGCCTGGGCGATCAGCTCATTCACGTGGCTGGCCCCGATGAGCGCGCCCACGGACGCGCCGCCGGAACCCGTCACGCCCACAGCCCCGATGGCGGGGTTTTCAAGCCGGGCGAGAATGGACCGGACAGCGACGAGGAGTGTGGGCCATGGGCGACCGCGAGCGCGATCGTAGGAACGGGCCAGGATGGTGCGGTCGTGTCCGAGAGCCACGACCTTGACCGTGGTCGAGCCTACATCGATGCCGAGGTGAACCTTGCTCATCGCACCCCCGCTGGACGGCCCGGGCGTCGGCGAGGTGGAGCTTGCCCGGGGCAGGCGGCACGCATGCGACCCTGAACCCCCGGGAGTTGCATGAGAGGAACCCCCCGGGGTCCCGCTGGAAAGTCGCATCACCGAAGATGCTCTGAAAGCACGGTGTGCTGCAGCGAACCGGACTGCACCTCTTACGATGTATCGCGGGTCCGTGCTCCGCAATGGAATCATCGCCCACGGGTGGTTTTACCGGAACAGCGCCACCACACCCGTGGTGAGCGCCGGCACGTACGTGATGAGAACGACGCCCACGGCGTAAATCAGGAGCAGCGGGACGACGGACCGGGCTACCTCGGCGAAGGGTCGCTCGAAGCGGTACGACGCCAGGAACAGGTTGAGGCCAACGGGCGGCGTCAGGTATCCGAGCTCGAGGTTGGCGATGAAGATGATCCCGAGGTGGACCGGGTCGACGCCGTAGGCCAGCCCGAGGGGTACGAGCAGCGGAGCCACCACCACCGTGGCGGAGAAAATGTCCATCATGCAGCCCACGGCCAGCAGGAACACGTTGACCAGCAGCAGGAAGGCGAGGGGCGAGGCGATCCGTTCCCGGAGCCATGCGAGGGCGAGCGTCGGGACCCGCGCGTCCACCAGGAAACCCGTCAGCCCCATGGCGACCGCCAGGATCACCAGCACGCCGCCGATCAGCGTGACCCCTTCGACGACCGCCCGGGGCACATCCCGCCGGACGGATACCGTCCGATGGATCACCACCTGGAGCACGAAAGCGTAGGCGGCGGTGATGGCAGCCGCCTCGATGAGGGTGGCAAAACCGCCGAACACGGCCACCAGCACGATGACCGGCAAGAGCAGGTCCCAGCCGGCGTCGACGAGGGCGTCCACGGCTTCCCGGCCGTTCCACCGCGATCGCGGCGCCCCGTGCCGGACACCTTCGAAGATGGCCCAACCCGCTGTGAGACCGATGAGAAGGAAGCCGGGCACGATACCGGCAACGAACAGATCCGGGATGGCCACGCCTGCGACGATGCCGTAGAGGATGATCGGCAGCGCGGGCGGCAGCAGCAAACCCAGCGAGGCCGAGCCGGTCAGCAGGCCAAGAGAAAACCGCTGCCGATAGCCGTCGCCCTGCAGCGCCTGCAGCCCCAGCCCGCCCAGGGCCAGAATGGTCACGCCGGAACCGCCGGTGAAGACGGTGAAGAAGGCGAAGATCAGGGCTAGCACGACCGCCGTTCCACCCGGTAGCCAGCCGATCCACGCACGGAAGAGGCGAAGCAACCTGCGTGAGACGTCACCCTCCGCCAGAAGGCAGCCGGCCAGGGTGAAAAGTGGGATGGCAGCAAGCGTGGGCGACGTCGTCATTTCATACGTCGCGGCAGGCAACGCTGCGAGGGGAACGCCCGCCCCGAGAAAGAGCAGCGCTGCCGCCCCACCAATGGCTGCGAAGATCGGCATGCCCAGCGCGGCCACGGCGACCATGGCCAGTACCGCGATCCACGGCGAAAGTCCTTGCAGCGCGGCGGACACCTGTCCGAGCACGATGCCGGTGGCCAGCCCCGCGCCCGCGATCAGACGCCCCACCCGTCGTTCGTCCGCGAGCCAGACCAACCGGAGCGCGATAACGGCGAACGCACCGGGGATCACCGTCATGGCGACCCATACCGGGATATGGCTCACCACCGATCCGCCGGCCCGTACCTCCACGAGCACCATGTCGAGGGCGCCGCGGGTCAGCAGGGCGGACACGCCCGCTGCCACGGCGGACGTGAGGATGCGGGCGGCGCGTTTCGCGGCCGGTTTCGAGATGAACCCCACGGTGCCCATGGACAGCAGCCGGTCGTCACGGGCAGCCAGGGCGGCGCCCAGCAAGGCCACCCAGAGCGTCAGGTGGCGGACCACGTTGAGAGCGCCCGGAATGCCGACGTCGTTGAACCGCCGCATGACCATCTCGACGAGCGGCAGCACGACCATGGCCAGCAGCACGGCACCGGCCACCGCGTTCTCCCCGCGCCGTGCCAGGCGTGTCAGGGAGGGCGCCGTGGTTCCCAATTGCTCTCTCCCGGGATCATCGGCTGCCACCGTGGCGTGCACGGAACTCGTTGCGGGCGCTCAGCGCCGCATCGAACACGTCGGCGGGGATCAGGGTGCCGCGATTCTCCTGCGCCATCGCCGCCGCCAGCCGCTCCCACTCGGCACGGGACTCCGGGGCCATCGTCGTCCGGACCAGGCCCCGCTCCTCCATGGCGGCAATCGCGCGGGCGTCCTGCACCGGCAGCTCCTCCGCGTAACGCTGCTGCGCGTGCGCCGATGCCCGCAGGATGGCCGCCCGGTCCGGCTCGCTCAGGCCGTCCCAGACCTTGCGGGTCATGATGGTCGCACCGACCAGCGGCGCCAGCGGCTCGTCCATCTGATACGGCACCTGGCGGAACCACTGGAAAGTGAGCGCGACCGCCGGCGTCGTGGCGATGCATTCGATCATCCCTGTCTCAAGCGCCAGGGTAACGTCCGTGCCCGCCACGCCCACCGGCTCCAGCCCGTGAGATCGATAGATCCGCATCTCCTGGTCGTCGCCGCCCCACAGAAACAGCTTCTGGGCCCGAAGATCGTCCGGCGTCCGGATGGGCTTCTTGCTGTAAAAGCGCCCCCAGCCCACGTACGCCCAGTTCAGCAGGACGAACCCTCGATCCTCCAGCCGCCGGCGCAGGATGGGATCCAGCTTCTGGACTACGTACTCGAGCTCTTCCTGGGAGGCGTAGAACAGTGGAAGAACGAAAATCCGGAATCCCGCATCGATCTCGCTCAGGCCCTGGAAGGTCACGCCTGCCGCCTGGAACTGCCCGATACGCATCTTCCGGATGACCGCCGGATCGTCCCCGGCGACGCCGCCCGGGTAAACCCGCACCTCCAGTCGACCGCCGGTGTCGTGCTCCCACGCGTGCACCTGGTCTTCCAGGATCATGTCCCAGGCGGAGCCGTCCGGCACCAGGCTGGCCAGCTTCACGACGACCTGCGCCGCCGCGGGGCCGGCGAGAACTGTTTGCACACCCAACGCCAGGATCGCCGCCAGCAGTACGGGGTGTCTAGACCTGTGGGGGTTAGCGTGCACAATCATGGTCCCGAGTCCTAGAAGAAGAGCTCGTCCACGCGGGCGAGAAGGTGTCGCGCTCGCTCCTGCGCGATGAGGGAGCCGCCCATGGCTTCCGGCACCGACTCCAGCGAGATCATCGCCTCGTGCAAGGCGCCCTCATCCCAGTCCGGGTCCAGGGCGAGGGCCCGCGTCAGCAGCGCCCGGACGGCCGGGAAGTCGGCCACCAGCTCCGGGTCGTCCATGCCGTCCGCAACCGCCGCGCCCCACGCCACGCCGGTCCAGTACAGCAGCTCGACATCCTTTCGGTCGAACCCAGCCACGGCGGCCTCAGGATCCTGCCGGAGCGCTGTCGTGATCCCCGGCCGGTCCAGCTCGAGGCCACGCAGGCCATAATCCCGGGCTCGCAGATACAGCTTGCGCGCCCGGAGGCGGTCGACGCGGGCGGTCGCCGGGTCGTCGTCCTCCAGCAGCAGAGCGTCCGTATCGACGAAGGCGTAGGCGTACTGCGTGAACCCCCTGGTCGCCGCGAGCAGCAGACCCCGATGACGCGGCCGCTCTTCGAGAAGCGCCTCGTACGTCTTGAGGGCGAAGGGAACCGCGTCCCGTACCAGCTCGGGATCGTCGTCGGAGGCGAACGTCGCACCGCTGCCGGAGAGCCCATCAGCCACGGCGTTGATCGCCATGCCCCGGATCGAGCAACCCGAGAGCAGCGGCGAGATGGCCAAGGCCACCAAAGCCGATCGGATGACTGACCGCACCATGTCCATGGCCCGCCTCTTGGACTCGGCGACAACGACCAGCGGCCGCCTCCCGATCCTGGAAGTCGACCGGACGAAACGGATTGAGAAAACACACCGGGACTGCCGGTCGGAATACTTGGAGGTGCGAGGCACGCGCGTTGATGGCAGCTCGGCCCACGCCCGGTTCGCGAGGGAAATACCGGACATGGCCCAATCTGCAATTGCCGGGTCGGCATTGCCAGAGTCTTGTGCAGGCGGCCATGAACGCTCTGCCGGACAACGTGACTGGGCCATCCGATGGGCGGTCGGCTATCCCTGTCTCCGACTCCTTTCGCCCGTCACGGCCCCTCCCAGGCGCGGGTGATCTTCATGAGGCCACCTCCACCGGCAGGCGCGTCGGCCCGACGTCGACCCCCTTCACGACCAGCCACAGCGCGAACGACAGCTCGGCGATGAAGGCGGGCCCAAAGACGACCAGGGCGAAGATGGCCTCGTACGCGGCGTAGTTGGACAGGAGCGTTCTGCCAAAGCTGTCGATCAGATAGCCTGCGGACGCCCCCAGCAGCAGGATGCCCAGGATCCGCGGCACATAGCGGGACCGGAGGACCAGGACCCCGAGCACCAGGCAATGAAAGGCGAAGAACACCAGCCCGATGACCAGGTACTCGGCGCCGCCCAGGAGCAGCAGGGGCACATACGTGTTCAGCAGGTTGACGCCGACGATGGCGGCATGGACCAGACGGAAAAACGCCGCGAGCAGCGCCAGGCTCCGACTCACTTCCCGGAAGATCACATACAGGGCCAGCGCCAGGAGCACATCACAGGTGAGCATGACGAACTCACTGGCCAAGCCGGCACGGAACAGGGTTTCGGAGGCCACGATGTTGGTGGCCGTCGCCGCGGCGTCGCCCGGCACGATGAGGCCGGAGCGGACGAAGAACTCCGCGAAGATCCCGGTACCGATGATGATCAGGTATCCGAGCCCGGCCGCCCGCGCATAGACGCGCGGGGACGTGTCGACGGTGCGGTCTGGCATCTGGGATCCCTCGGGGTCGTGGGGAGCGGCACTCGGGGTTGAGGTGCCTCGGATCGCGCCGGATCGGGCAATATAGTCACGCGGGAAGATGGGTTGAACCCCTTGGCTTACCGTTGCACCTGGATGCATCCTCTCACGAAGAGACCCGGTCCCTTTCGCACCCCGAGGAGACGACTGCGATGGCTCAGCGAGACGACCTCCTTCGCGTCGGCGTGATCGGCTACGGCCTCGGCGGCGCCGCTTTCCACGCACCGGTCATCGCCGCCACCGAAGGCCTGGCCGTGACCGCCATCGTCACGAGCAACGCGGAACGCGGCACACACATCCCCCTCGCCATGGCCGGGCTGGAGGCCGGGCTCCACGTCGTCGTGGACAAGCCACTGGCTCCGTCCGTGGCCGATGCGCGACGCCTGCTGGACACCGCCCGCCGCCAGGGACGCGTCCTGTCCGTGTACCAGAACCGCCGCTGGGACGGGGATTTCCTCACCCTGCTCCGGCTCATTGCCGACGGCGAGCTGGGCGACGTCTACCGGTTCGAGTCCCGCCTGGAACGCTGGCGCCCCGTACCGAAACCCGGTTGGCGGCAGGACCCGGCGCCGGAAGAGGCCGGCGGACTCCTGTACGACCTGGGCTCGCACCTGATCGACCAGGCGCTCGTGCTGTTCGGTCCCGTGCGTCACGTCTACGCCGAGCTCGACTGTCGCCGGCCCGGCGCCGCCGTCGACGACGACACGTTCCTCGCCCTCACCCACGAATCCGGCGTCCGTTCCCACCTCTGGACCAGCGCCGTCGTCGCGGCACGCGCACCCCGCTTCCGGGTTCTTGGCTCGCGTGCGACCTGGACCAAGCATGAGGACGACGTGCAGGAGGCTCGCCTCCGGGGGGGCGGTGACCCGGGAGAACTCGGCTTCGGCGTGGAACCGGAAGAACGGTGGGGCATCCTGGCCGACGGCGACTCCGCCCACGCCACCCCCTCCGAGCCCGGCGATTACAGGGCGTTTTACGCCGGGCTGCGCCGATCCATCCGCGAGGGCGTGCCACCGCCGGTGGACCCGGAGGACGCGGTGACGGGGCTGGAGATCATCGAGCGGGCACGAGCGCAAACGTCGTAGGCGCCCTGCGGCGGCATCACCGCGCCTCAGATGATACTACCAGGCGTCGGCCGGCCCACGGCCGACCTCACGACTCCTTCACCATGGACCAGTGCGCGTGTACGATCCGCCACTCCCCATCTTCACGGTGATACACGGACGTGGCCTTCCAGGGGGGCAACGGCGCACCATCTTCGGAGAACGGAGCGTAGCGCATGGTGAGGACAGCCGTATCGCCGTAAAGCTGGACCTTGGGGTTCTGCACCTCGTACCTGTGCGGGGGGATTTTTCCACTCAACGACGAAAAGTACGCGCCCATCGCCTCGAAGCCGTCGACCCGCGTCTGGGCCGCGATGTCATCGAAGTACGTTACGTCAGGGGCCTGGATTTCCAGGTAGCCGAGGGGATCCCCCTGGCTCCAACGATCAAGGGCCCGCCTCTCCTGGGACAGGATTGCCTGCTCAGCATTCACGCTCGTCATACTCTCAAACCTCCCCGGCAATGGGTCGCATCGCCGTTGAAGAGCCCTGCGCCGTCATCGCGGCGTGCACGTGGGTGAGCCGTCGAGGCCCATCTTCCGGAGCAACGGAATCCCCGAAGGCAGCAAAAAGCGCCCCGCGCAACCCGCCGGGGCGCTTCCGTTTGCAGCCCCCTCAGCCGTCACTGAGAAAGGACGGCCTTGGCGTCGAAGGAGATCCGGGAAAGGCGGAGCGTGCCGTCCAGGCCACCCGAGGCTTTGACAACGATGCTCAGGGGGATGCTCCAGGAGACGAGGGCGTCGTTGATCCGCCCGACCATCTGATCGACGGTCATGGTTTCCCAGCCTGCCGTGAGCGGGATCGAGATGCCGTTCAGGCTGGCCAGGAGATCCTGGATGGAGTTGACGTCGATGGTCGCGCCGAAGATCACGATGCTCTGGGGTTCCACGGCGGTGACGACGTCGTTCTCGATCGTGACCACGACGGGCGTGAAGAGGGGATGGCCGTCGAGAACGACCAGGAGTGTCAGGGTGCCGCTCTGGGCGAGGGGCACGATGTCGCCGTTTGCACCGACGACGGCGGCAGCCGGAGTGAAGATCAAGTAGGAAGGCAGCAGCTTGATCGCCCTCAGCTCCTCGATCCGGTCGATGTCGGTGTCGTTGTTCACGGTGCCGGTGGTCGCCGTAGTCTGGCCGGCGATCACCGCCACGGTACCGACCGAGGCCGGGATCTCGACCGGCGCCTCGCTGAGGTCGACGTGGATCTCGACGTCCTTGAGGGGGTCGGTGACATCGCACCCGGCGAGACCGAGAAAGCCGAGGCCGAGGCCGAGGGCGGCGGAGCGGAGCAGCGGCGTATGGATCGTCATGGTCGGGTCTCCGTGATCGGTCGCAGGACTACTTCACGCGGAACGACACGCCGATAGACGCAATGGGGTGCCACTGCACCCACCCGAGGTTCTCCTCGATCTGCTGCGCTTCCTGCGCGGTGGGGGTGAGCATGCCGGTAGCGGGTCGCCCGTCACCGAGCCGAGCTCAGTGGGTTGGTACGACCGCGACCCTACCTGGATCGGCTCCCGCGGAACGATGGTGCCACTCGCGCTGCTCCCGTTGTAGACGGCGCCGACCGTGAAGCGGAACGCGTGGCCGCCCGGATGCCAGTCCGCTAGTAGCGACCCGAGGAGCAGCGTGCCATCGGCGTTCACGCCGGCATCGTAGTCGACATCCAGCGCGACGTCGCTTACCGAGTAACTGAAGTAGCTGGCTTCCGCCCGCACGTTCAAGGTCCGGGTCACCCCGTACGCCACACCACCGCCGGCGCCGCCGGTGCCCACTCTAGCGAACAGGCCTACGCCCTGGGCATTCAAGGTCAGGGGGGTCGCGCTCAACAGCACCAGACAGAAGGGGGTTGCGATGCGCATGGTTCCTCTCCGGGGGAGGGATCGAAGAGACTGCCTGGCCAACTGCGCGTTGCAGCACCAAAATGTGCCGGTGCCCTGTTCGGAGTCAAGAGTGACGACTGTCACGAAACCGGCCCTCCCCGACAAAACGAAAGCGCCCCGCGTCATTCGCCGGGGCGCCTTCGTCTCCAGTGGCAGAGCAGCGGCGAGCGGTCCGAAGGAGGGAGGCCTCCCTCCTGACCGCACTACCTCCGCACCCAGGTTCCGGCCATGTCCAGCTCCGCCTCGGCGAGCCGCGTCTCAATCCCTTTGCGTTGTCCGCGACCAGTCATGAAATTGTAGGTGTAGCGACCCGTACCCGGCTGAATCGGTCCGTCTGCCTGAGAGGGTGACGATGGAACGGTGCCAAACCCGCCTGATGCCCGGTGCGACGTTCGCAGGTCGATACACGGTCCTGAGTGTCCTCGGCCAGGGGGGCATGGGTGAAGTCTACCATGTCCTGGACAAGGAGATCGGGGAGGAGATCGCCCTCAAGCTCCTGCGGCCGCACATCTCCGCCGACCCCCAGCTCATCGACCGGTTCCGGAACGAGCTCCGTTTCGCCCGCCGCATCTCCCACCCCAACGTCTGCCGCGTCTTCCACCTGGGCGACCACGAGGGGGTTTACTACATCACCATGGAGCTGGTGGCGGGGGAGGACCTCAAGACCCGGATCGCCCGGTCGGGCCCCCTGGAGCCCCGGGAGACCCTGAGCGTGGCCCGACAAGTATGTGAGGGCCTGGCGGCGGCCCACCATTCCGAGGTCATTCACCGGGACCTGAAGCCTCAGAACATCATGATCGGCCCGCAGGGGCACGCGCAGGTCATGGACTTCGGCATAGCGCGGCACCTCGGGGCACCCGGCTTCACCCGGACCGGCGTAATGCTCGGGACGCCGGAGTATTCGGCGCCGGAGCAGATCGATGGGGAAGGCGTCGACGTCCGATCGGACATCTACGCGATGGGCGCCATCCTCTTCGAGATGACCACCGGGCGCCCGCCCTTCCAGGGGGCCACCGCCCTTTCCGTGGCGGTCCAGCACCAGATCTCCGAGCCGCCGGACCCGCGGAGCCTCGACGACGGGATCCCCGACGGCCTCGCGGTGCTCATCCTCCGATGCCTCTCCAAGGAGAAGGACCGGCGCCCTCAGACCGCCGAGGAGCTGCTGGACGCCCTGGGCGGGCTGGAGATGGCCCCGAGACAGACCGCGGGGGTCGACGTTTCCCTCGCCGATTCGGGTTCGACGCGGCGGGCCGTACTGGATACCGGTACGGAACCGATCTCGAGGCCGGGCACGGTGGATCCGGGCCTCTCCGGGCGGACCGACGCGGCCCGGGACCCGTTCGTGGCCCGGGAGGAGGAGCTCGACCGGCTGAACGGGCTTCTTGCGGACGCCCTGGCAGGCCGGGGGCAGGTGGCGTTCCTGACGGGAGATGCGGGGACCGGCAAGACGGCTCTCCTCACGGCCTTCGCCCGGGAGGCCGAGAAGACGCATCCGAACCTGGTGGCGGCAAAGGGAAAGTGCGACGCCCACACGGGCGCAGGGGATCCCTACACGCCCTTCCGGGAAATCCTGGGCCTGCTCACCGGAGAGACCGAGGCGCTCCAGGAGGCGTCCGCCCTGGGGCTCGACGTCCCACGACGCGTAGGTACACTCGTCCCGCGGGCCGTCCGCTCGGTGTTGGAGGTAGGCTCGGATCTGGTGAGCACGTTGGTCTCCGGGACGGGCCTCCTGGAACGGGGCCAGACGAGGGACCCCGGTGCGGACTGGGTGACGGAGCTGCAAGCCCTGGTACAGCGGAAGCGGGCGGTCCCGGCCGACTCCACGCTGCAGCAGAGCAGCCTCCTGGAGCAGATCACCCGTGTCCTGCAGTCCATCGCCCGGGATACGCCCCTGCTCCTCCTCGTGGACGATCTACATTGGGCCGACCACGGGTCCCTCAACGCCTTTTTCCACCTCTCCCGCCGCATCGCCGACAACCGGATTCTCCTCCTGGGGACGTACCGCCCCGCTGAGGTCGCCCTGGGCCGAGAGGGGCAGCGTCACCCCCTGGATCCGCTCCTGAACGAGCTGCGTCGGGACTTCGGGGACCTGACCCTTTCCCTGGACCGGCCGGAGGACCGGCTGTTCTTCGATGCCTTCCTGGACGGCCGCCCGAATCGGTTCAGCGACACCATCCGGGAGACCCTGTTCCGGCACACCCGGGGACATCCCTTGTTCACGGTGGAGCTCGTCCGGAGCATGCGGCAGCGGGGGCTCCTGACACGGACACCAGAAGGGGACTGGGTGGAAGCACCCGTCATCGACTGGGACGAACTTCCCGCACGGGTCGATGCCGTGGTCGGGGAGCGGGTGGCGAGACTGCCCGATGAGCTCCGTGAGATCCTGAGATCCGCCGCCGTGGAAGGGGAAGAGTTCACCGCCGAGGTCGCCGCCCGGGTCTGTAGCCTCTCCCCCGGCGAGGTCGTTCGCCTGTTGAGCACGGAGCTGGAACGTCGTCACCACCTGGTCCAGGCCCGGGGGATGGCCCGCGTGGATGGGACTCGGGTGTCCCGGTACGCATTCCAACACATCCTCTTCCAGCGACACCTCTATGAGGAACTGGACGACGTGGAGCGGCCCTTCCTCCACGACGCCGTGGGACAGGCCCTGGAGGCACTGTACGGCGACTCCTGCGGAGACGTGTCGGTCCAGCTGGCGCGCCACTTCCAGGAGGCGGGCGTCGCCGACAAGGCGGTGGAATACCTGCACCAGGCGGGTGCCCGGGCCGTACGGGTGTCAGCCAATGAGGAGGCCATCGCCCACTTTCAGCGGGCCCTGGCGCTGGTGGACACCTTGCCGGAAGGCCCCGAGCGAAACACGAAGGAGCTGTCCCTGCAGCTCGCCGTGGCGGTCCCCCTGCAGTGGGCCCGGGGGTTCGCGGCCCCGGAGCTGGCCCGTGCCACGGCGAGAGCCAGAGCTTTGTGTGGAGCCGTCCAGGATCCGGGTCGGAACTTCGCAGCCCTGGCCCAGCTGGCCCTCTTCCATGCGACACGGCCGGATTACCGCCTGGCCCTGGAGCTCGTGGAGGACCTCTCGGGCCTTGCCGCCGGCTCCGGCGACCCTTCCCTGACCATCGTGCCGGACTTCATGCGTTGCTGGCCCCAGTTGAACCTGGGCGACTTCGCAGGGGCGGCGGAGAGCAGCCAGCGAGCCATGGCCGTGTACGTCCCGGCTCAGGCCCACGCTACGGCCTACGTCTACGGCTTCGAGCTGGGAGTCCTCAGCCTGGCCTTCGGGTCCTGGGCGCAGTGGTTCCTGGGCCAGCCCGACACGGCCCGGAGGAACATGGAGCGGGCATTGGCCCTGGCCCGGGACGTGGGGCATCCCCACACTCTGGCTTTCTGTCTCGTGGGAGCCTGTGAGCTGCACTGGTTCCTCCGGGAGCCCCGGTCCGTCTGGACCTACACCGAGGAGCTCGCCCCACTGGCCGCGGAGAAGGGGTTCGTATACTGGGAGGCTCACGCCCGGTTCTACCAGGGCGAGCGCAGGATGGCGGAGGGTGAGGTGGACGCCGGATTGGCACAGATGAGGGAGGCCATCGCCAGAATGCGGGCCACGGGAACCGAGACCTGTCTCAGCCGGCTCCTGACCAGAATGGCCGACGCCTGCCAGAGAGCCGGTCGATACGACGACGCCGAAGCCGCGACCCGGGAAGCGATGAAGAACATGGAGGCCCACGAGGAGCTCTATATGGAGGCCGAGATGCAGCGCCATCTTGGCGAGATCGCGCTCCTCCGGGACCAGGACGCCGCCGGCGCCGAGGCACACTTCGAGGAGGCGGTGAGGATCGCCCGCAACCAGCAGGCCAGGAGTCTGGAGCTTCGCGCCACCATGAGCCTCGCCCGTCTATGGAAGGAGCAGGGCAAGGAACCGGAAGCCCGGGATCGGCTCGGGGAGGTCTATGGATCCTTTACCGAGGGCCTCGACACCACGGATCTGGTGGAGGCCAGGGAGCTCCTGCAGGCTCTGGCGGAGCAGAGTAAAACGCTCGGAGCACGTTGAACTCCTGGACGCTGCCCCCCGGCCACCGTCGAGAGTCGCAGAACTCCTCAGACACAAGAAACGCGCCCCGCCTAACCACGTGGGGCGCTTCCA
>JARRJS010000103.1:0-6853 GCA_037388885.1 Gemmatimonadota bacterium | reverse complement strand
GAACCCCCAACGCACGGATTATGATTCCGCTGCTCTACCGATTGAGCTACCCTGCCGTTCCGAGCGAAAAAACGTAGCAAAGCCCGCCAACCGGGTCAACCGGCGGGCGGGCTTCCTTGCAGTCCGGGCGCCCACCGGTCTGCGTCACGGCTGCGGATCGGATTCGGGAGGGGTCGAGTCGTTGCGCAGGGAGTCGGGGATGGGTCCCACGAAGCGGTACAGCCGCTCACCGTTGCGGATGAGACCGTAGCGTTCGCGGGCGAGGCGTTCGAGGAAGGCGGAGTCGTTCTGGAGGGAGTCGGCGCGCGCCTGCAGCGTGCGAACCTCGGCGCGCAGCGAGTCCAGCTGGGCCACCTCGTGCTTCCGCTGGTCGCGCAGGCGCCAGAGGTCCAGGAACGTGTAGTTGCCACCGAGCGCAAGGAAGTAGAGGGCGGCCAGGCCTACACCGCCCAGGAACAGCTTCTTCGCTCGACTTCCTTTACCAGGCATGCGGTCCGAGGTACTCGCCCCGGTCGCCCAGCTCTTCGGCGATACGGAGCAGACGGTTGTATTTCGCGATGCGATCAGTGCGGCTGGCGCTGCCCGTCTTGATCTGCCCCGTCCGGGCGGCCACGGCCAGGTCCGCGATGAACGTGTCCTCGGTCTCGCCGGAGCGATGGCTGATGACGCACCGCCACCGGTTGCGGCGGGCCATCTCGATGGCCTCCAGCGTTTCCGTCAGCGTGCCGATCTGGTTCAGCTTGATGAGGACCGCGTTGGCGGCGACGGTCTCGATACCGCGGGCGAGCCGGCGCGTATCCGTCACGAAGATGTCGTCTCCCACGACCTGCACGCGCCCGCCCAACTCCTTCGTCAGATGCGTCCAGCCGTCCCAGTCCTCCTCGTCCAGCGGGTCCGCGCTGGAGCGCCGCTCGCCGCTGGACTTGTGGAAGACGTACTCGCCATCCTTGTAGAATTCGCTGGCCGCGGGGTCCAACGCCAGCACGATGTCCTCCCCCACGCGGTAGCCGGCGGCGTCAATGGCCTCCAGGATGACCTCCACGGCCTCCTCGTTGGAGCCCAGGTCCGGTGCGAAGCCGCCCTCATCCCCCACCGATGTGCTCTTGCCCGCCTTGCTCAGCACCTTCTTGAGCGTGTGGAACACCTCGACACCCATGCGGAGCGCCTCGGGGAACGTCTCGCCGCCCACGGGCGCAATCATGAACTCCTGGATGTCGACGTTGTTGGCCGCATGCGCCCCACCGTTCAGGATGTTCATGAGCGGCACCGGCAGCAGCGTGGCGTGCACGCCGCCCAGGTAGCGGTAGAGCGGCAGGTCACATTCGGAAGCCGCCGCGCGCGCCGCCGCCATGGACACGGACAGGATGGCGTTGGCGCCCAGCTTGCCCTTGTTGTCCGTTCCGTCCAGCTCGATCATGGCGTGATCGAGAGACGCCTGGTCGAGGGCGTCCATGCCCACGAGTGCCGGCGCGATCACCTCGTTCACGTTGCGGACCGCGCTCAGCACACCCTTGCCGCCGTACCGGTCCCCGCCGTCCCGCAGCTCGAGGGCCTCGAACTCGCCGGTGGAGGCGCCGCTGGGCACCGCCGCCTGGCCCCATGCACCGCTGGCCAGCTGGACCTCCGCCTCTACCGTCGGATTGCCGCGGGAGTCCAAGATCTCCCGGGCACGGATCGATTGGATCGATGAAAACGCCGACATGTCACCTCGTTTTATGTCCGATTCCAGTTCCCCTCACCACCCTCGCCTCCGCCTCCGCTTCATCCCGCAAGTTCCGGACACGCTCGCGCACCTCGTCCATGAGCCGGTCGCGATCTTCCTCCGTCATTCCCGCCGTCTGCACGGGCTCGCCAAAACGCACGATAATCGTGCCGGGGCGCACCCGCCAGCGCCCCTTGGGCAGCACCTCGCGGCTGCCGCCCACGCCGAACGGAATCATCTCCACTCCGGCCCGCAGCGCGAGCATGAACGCGCCCTTCTTGAACTCCTGCAGCTCGCCCGTGGGTGAGCGTGTGCCCTCGGGAAAGATGACCACGGCGGCGTGCTGCTCCTTCATCTGGCGGCCCGCCTGGTCCAAGGACTCGATGGCGCTGTCCCGGTCCGAGCGGTCGATGGAGATGTGACCGGCCGCCTTCCAGGCTCTGCCCCAGAGCGGCACGGTGGCCAACTCCTTCTTGGCGACGAAGTGGAACGGCCGGGGCAGCGAGCTGGCCACCGCCAGCACGTCGAACCACGACTGGTGGTTGCCCACCAGCACGCACGGCCGATCACGTCGCGCGTTTTCCGCGCCGTCCACTCTCACACGCGCGCCCGCGGATCCGAGGATCCAGCGCGACCAGGTGCGGCCCGCAACATCATAGAACCGGCCCCGGAACCGCACGAGCGCCAGGCCGATGACGGGCAGTCCCAGAACGACGGTGGCGACGATGGCATTCAGCGCCACCCAAGCCGTGCGGATCAACCGGAGCCTCCGGACTTCTTGAAATGGTCGTAGCCGCCCAGGTCTTCGCCCTGCCCCTGCGCCGGCCAAAGGGTGGCACCGTGGAAATCCCCGAACTTCAAGACCGCCCCCTCGGCATCGAGGATGGTGACGCCCGCCCCGGCCTGCGCCACCCCGACGCGGGTCAGCCTCAGTCCGAACCGTTCCACGAACGCGTCGTGCACGGCCTCGATGGCGCCCGGAGCCGCGGCCAGGCACAGCTCGTAATCCTCACCGCCCGCCAGGGAGCCCTTGATACGCCTCCGCTCGTTGCCGGTCGCGGCCAGATCTGGGTGCACCGGCACGTCCGCCGACCGGAGCGTGATGCTCACGTCGCTGGCCGCCGCCAGGTGGGCCGCGTCGCCCGACAGCCCGTCCGACAGGTCGATAAGCGCATGCAGAGCCACCTGCTCGGCCAGCCAGCGCGCTTCGGCGATGCGCGGCACGGGGTGCCGGAACGCCTGCGCCGCGCCCGGCGGCGGCACTCCTCCCGTCGCCAGCTCCACCACCGCCACGGCCGGGCCGCCCAGCTCGCCGGTCACCCAGATCTCATCGCCCGGTTGCACGCCGCTGCGCAGCACCGGCCGCTCGGCACGGCCCAGCACGGTGATGTCCAGCACCACCGGTCCCGGCGAGAGCGACACGTCACCGCCCACGAGCACCGCGCCGGCATCCTCCACCGCCTGCCGCAACCCCTGCACCACGCGTTCGGCGAAAGGCGGCACGTCCTGCTGCGGGAACGCCGCCGCGGCCAGCGCGGCCACGGGTTCGGCCGCCATGGCGGCCAGATCGCTGAGGGCAGCCGCCGCGGCGCGGTAGCCGATGTCCTCGGGCTCGAGCCATTCGCGCCGGAAGTGGACATTCTCCACCGACATATCCACGCTCACGACGGTGCCGTCGCGCAGCACGGCAGCGTCATCGCCGGGACCGACGCGCACATCGTCGGGCAGCGGCGGCATGTCCTGGAGGAAACGGCGGATCAGATCGAATTCAAAGCCCGGACCCAGGCGGCTCACCATCGCGGCGGTTGATCGAAGTTCACGAACGGCAGGTCCAGTGGACTGGCCGCAGGACCCGGATCCGCGAACGCCGCGTGCAGCGCGTCGCTGACGTCGTTAGGGCTCAGGCCCCGGTGCCGGCCGGCCAGCTCCGACGCCCGTCCGCCGTAGAACAGACCGAGCCCGGCAGCGTCCCGGGGCGTGCAACCGCCGGCCAGGAACGCGCCGATCGTTCCGGACAGCATGTCGCCCATGCCCGCGGACGCCAGGTCGGACGAGCCCGTGCTGGCCATGAGCACCGGCGCATCCGGTGACGCCACGATAGACGGTGCACCCTTGAGGAGCAGGGTCGCGCCGTGATCCTCCACCCACGCCCGCGCCGCGCCCAGCCGGTCCTTCTGGATGTCGGCCACGGACGCGCCCGTCAGCCGGCTCATCTCGCCGGGATGCGGCGTGACCAGGAGCGGCCGCGCGCGTGCCAGCTCACGTAGCGCGCCGTCGCGTTGGCTCAGGATGTTCAGCGCATCGGCGTCCAGCACGCACGGCCCCTGGAAGGCGTCCAGCACGACGTCCAGCGCCCGCTCGGCGGCCGCGTCGGTGCCGATCCCCGGCCCGGCCAGCACCGCGTCCGCCGACGACACGGCTTCCCGCAGCGCCGACTCATCCTCGCGATCCACGAAGATCGCCTCCGAGACGGCCAACTGCAGGATGGTCCGGTTGGCTTCCGGCGACGCCACCCACGTATACCCGACGCCGGCCCGCACCGCCGAGCGGCCAGCGATCACGGCCGCGCCGGACATGCCCGGGTGACCCGCCAGCACGAACAGGCGGCCCACCATGTTCTTGTGGGCGTCTTGTGGCCGCGCCGGCAGCCGGGCCACGGCCCAGGCCGGCGTGATGAGCGCCGCACCCGCCTGCTCCGGCTGCAGCGGAGGAAAAGCGATCTCCACCGCCACGATCCGCCCGCAGTGGCCGCGGCCGGGCTGCTGCAGGGCGCCCAGCTTGGGCCAGCCGAATTGCAGGGTTACGTCCGCGTCCACGACATCGCCCGGCACGTCGCCGGTGGTGGGATCCACGCCCGTGGGGATGTCCAGCGCCACGATCGGCCGACCACTGGCGTTCATCGCGCGAATCACGCCGGCCGCCGGCTCCCGCGGCGCGCCCGTGGCGCCGGTGCCCAGGATGCCGTCCACCAGCACGGCCGCGGCCGCGAAGGCGTTAACTGCGTCGCCGTAGTCGATGCGGGGGATGTCGAAGCCGTGGAAGAGGTCCGGAACCGGCGGCTTCGATCCGGCCTGGAGGTAGGCCACGTCCCGGCCCCAGGCCAGGAGATTGCGCAAGAGCACCAGCGCGTCGCCACCGTTGTTGCCACTGCCCAGCACCGCAATGACGCGACCGGACGGGAACAGCCGCTGCACGACGAGCGCCGCGGAACGGCCCGCGTTCTCCATGAGCACCCGCGCCGGGACGTCGTGGCGCTCCCGCGCCTCACGGTCCAGCGCCGCCGCCTCGTTCGCGGTGAGCAGGGCGACGTGCTCGCGCCCGAACGTTCCGCGTGTGCTCACGGGGCACTCACACGGGCGCAGGTGTTACTTGTAGCTCTGACCGATGGTTCGGCCGAAGCTGATCTCTCCGTTGTCGATCCGGATGTTGAAGCCGCAATCCGGATTCGAACAGACCCATGCCTTGTAGGTGATCGGCGCCCCGTCCCGGCCGTAGTCGGACAATGGCAACATCTGCCCTTCACTGCACTTGCGGCATGGTGGAAATTCGACGACCTCTGGCATCCTACACCCCCTCCCCTCGGCTGAACTGCGGATGACGTGTCCGGCGACCGGCCGGACCCGAAACCACCCGGGCCACGGGCGTGATCCTTCAGATGTTCGCCCCCCACGGGTAGTTCCGCTCAAACGCCTCGTCGAAATCGAAGATCGCCTCGAAGTCTGCCGGCGAATCGTCGTCCTGCTTGATCAGCACACCGGCATCCACCAGCGCGAACACGATTGCTCCCACGTCCGCCGTGGACTCGATGCCCCAGAATTCCAGGACAGTGCGGGCCATGGGCCCATAACGCTGCAGCGCCAGATCGCGGACTCCTTCCGCCAACTCCCGGCCACTGATATGGCGAGCGCGCCCGATACGCTCGAGCACGTGATGCAATGCGGAGAGAACGAAGAAGTACGCGGTGTCCTGGTAGCGCGGGTTGCGCTGCCTGAGACGCTGCATGACTTCCTCGGCGAAGAGAGTGTTTTGACTCATGGACAACCAGGAACCACTGCCGGCGGGATCACCGCCCGACCAACACAAGGAACACCAGGAAAATGGACAAACCGCAACGCAAATGCAACGGCGACCTGCGCCCATGCTGCCCGGTGTACGGACGCCCGCCGGCCGGTCGTGCGTTGAAGGCTGGTCCTCAGCCCAACGGCGGCGGCACGAGCGCCGCCTCGTTTCCCTGTATCAACCAGTCGTACAGCGGGTGTGCGGCACACAGCTCCTTCACGCTGTCGCGCACGCGGGCCAGCACCGCCTCGTCCTCCGGGGCGGCCACGACATCGGCGATCCAGCCGCCGATGCGTCGCATGGCGTCCGGCCCCATGCCGCGGGTGGTCAGGGCTGCGGTGCCAATGCGGATCCCCGACGTCACGAACGGTGAGCGCGTCTCGCCCGGGACCGTGTTCTTGTTCACCGTGATATGAGCCCGCTCCAGGGCCGCTTCGGCCGCCTTGCCCGTGATGCCGTCCGGACCCAGGTCCACCAGGATCAGGTGGTTGTCCGTGCCGCCGCTGACCAGCGAGAAACCGCCTTCCTGCAGCGACTCCGCCAACGCCTGGGCGTTCGCCACCACCTTCGCGGCGTATTCCTTGAACGCGGGCGTCGCAGCTTCCGCGAACGCCACGGCCTTCGCCGCGATGATGTGCATCAGGGGTCCACCCTGCATGCCGGGGAACACGGCCTTGTCCACCGCCTTGGCATGCTCCGCCGTGCTGAGGATGAACCCACTGCGCGGGCCGCGCAGTGTCTTGTGCGTGGTCGACGTCACCACGTCGGCGTACGGGACCGGACTGGGATGCACACCACCGGCGATCAACCCGGCGATGTGCGCCATGTCCACCATGAGAACGGCGTCCACCTCACGGGCGATGTCAGCGAACGCCTCGAAGTCGATGAGGCGCGGGTACGCGCTGGCGCCCGCCACGATGAGCTTCGGGCGGTGCTTGCGCGCGATATCGCGGACCTCGTCGTAGTCGATGCGGCCCGTGTCCTCCCGCACGCCGTACGACGCCACGTCGTACAGCTGGCCGCTGAAGTTGACGGGCGAGCCGTGGGTCAGATGGCCTCCGTGGCTCAGGCTCATGCCCAGCAGCCGGTCGC
>JARRJS010000102.1:21528-23825 GCA_037388885.1 Gemmatimonadota bacterium | reverse complement strand
CCGGAGCGCCTCGACGCCGGGTGGGGTGGGGCCGGGTGACTCTCCCTGTCTCCCTGTCCCCCCTTCCCCCGGTCGGGGCGGGGTGGCGGGATGGAGGAGCAGGATCTCGGCCGGTGCGCCGGTGGGCTTGCGGCCGATGAGTCGTGCGCGGAGGACGCGGGTCTCGTTGAGCACGAGGGCGTCGCCGGGCGGGATCAGGTCGACGATCTCGTGAAAGCGGCGATGCTCGATGGCCCCCGAGTCGCGGTGGAGGACGAGGAGCCGGCTCCCGTCGCGGCGCCGCGCGGGCCGCTGCGCGATGCGGTCGGGCGGCAGGTCGTAGTCGTAGTCTGCGGTGCGTGATCCGCGGGCGGGATGCGTCATCCGCAGCGACTTCAGGCGGCCGGGAATGGGTTCTGCCGGCGGGCCACAGGTCAGCCTTTGAACAGGTTGATCTGGCCGGGGCCTTCGCCTTCGCGCTCGTCGGGCAACGCGTAGCCGAAGCGGCGGTAGGCGTTCTTCGTGGCGACGCGGCCGCGGGGCGTGCGCATGAGGAAGCCGCCCTGGATGAGGAAGGGCTCGTAGACCTCCTCCAGCGTGCCGGCGTCCTCCCCCACGGCGACGCTGAGGGTGCTGAGGCCGACGGGCCCGCCGTCGAAGTTCTCGATGATGGTCTTGAGGACGCGGGCATCCATCTCGTCCAGGCCGTACTCATCCACGTCCAGCATGGTGAGAGCTTCGACGGCCACGTCGTCGGTGATGACGCCGTCGGCGCGCACCTGGGCATAGTCGCGGACACGGCGCAGCAGACGGTTGGCCACACGAGGCGTGCCGCGGGCCCGCTGGGCCACCTCGGCAGCGCCTTCGACCGTGCACTCCACAGAGAGGATCTCCGAACTGCGCTCGACGATGGTCCGCAGCTCATCCACGGAGTAGAAGTTCAGACGCTGGATGATGCCGAAGCGGGCCCGCATGGGCGGCGTCAGCAGGCCGAAGCGCGTGGTGGCGCCGATGAGGGTGAAGCGCTCCACGGGCATGGTGATGGTCTGCGCCTTGGGGCCCTCCGACAGCCGGATCTCGATCTTGTAATCCTCCATCGCCGGATAGAGGAACTCCTCGATGATGGGGCGCAGGCGGTGGATCTCGTCGATGAACAGCAGGTCGCCCTCGGCGAGGTTGGTCAGGATGCCGACGAGGTCGGCGGGCTTCTCCAGCACCGGGCCGGACGTGGTCTTGACGCCCACGCCCAACTCCCGGGCCATGAGCATGGCCAGGGTCGTCTTGCCCAGTCCCGGCGGGCCGTGGAACAGCGTGTGGTCCAACGGCTCCTTGCGCTGGAGCGCCGCATCGATGGCGATGCGAAGGCTCTCCTTGACCTTGGGCTGGCCGATGAACTCGGCCAGCCGCTGCGGCCGGAGCGACAGCTCCACCGCGCTTTCTTCGGTCAGGACCTCGGGCGTCGTGATCTCGGATCGCATGCCGTGTCGGGCGTGGGAAATTCGACGACATCAACCTAGTGGAGGGCGGGGCCAGGGACCAGCCATCCGGCGATCACGAATTCGAGTTCGAATTCGAGTTCGACGAGAGGGGCGGGCGCACCCGAAGTCCAGGTGCCCATGCTCGACGGCAAGGCCTGTGCCTGGTGGCGGTGTGTTCGGCGGCGGCCGTGCGGCTCACGGCAATGTTATGATCCGCGCCGGGGACCGACGCGACCTCGCGGGTATGCGTCTGCACACATCGGCCGGGGCCAGGTGCGCCGAGGGCGCCCGCCCATTGCCCCCTCGAACTCGAATTCGAATTCGAATTCGAACTCGAACTCGAACTCGAAAAGAAGGCGCATCTTGCCCGGAACGACCGTCCGACCGATCGTGTACCAATCGTTGGACCTACCTCAATGGGAGGCATCATGTCCGTTCGTGGCAGACTCCTATCCCGACCTCGACCAACGCGGCGGCGTGCGTCATCGCTTGCAGTGGCGGGACTCGCCATTCTGGTGGGCGCGGCGGGCTGCGTGAAGCATGTAAGCCGCATCGACCCCAATTCCGTGACGGATCTTTCGGGCAGGTGGAACGACACGGATTCTCGGCTGGTGGCCAACGCGCTCATCGAGCAGAGCATGCAGAACCCGTGGGCCAGGGTGTACATGGACGCCCACGGCGGACAGGCGCCGGCGGTGATCGTGGGCTCCTTCCGCAACCAGACGATGGAGCACATCCCGGTGAACACGTTCATCTCCGACCTGGAGCGTGCGTTCATCAACTCCGGCATGGTGCGGCTGGTGGCCAGCCCGCAGGAGCGGGAGGAGGTGCGCGCGGAGC
>JARRJS010000102.1:0-21432 GCA_037388885.1 Gemmatimonadota bacterium | reverse complement strand
ACACGCGCGCGAAGATGGCCCAGGAGCTGGGCGCGCGTTACATGCTGCAGGGCGAGATCCAGTCCATCGAGGACCAGGAAGGCCGGGAGAAGGTGGTGTACTACCAGGTCGACGCGACCCTCATCGACCTGGAATCGAACATCAAGATCTGGGCGGGCCAACACAAGATCAAGAAGTACATCGAGCGACCCCGCATCGGCTGGTGAGGTGACCATGATTGCACGAGCAGCGGTCCTCTTCCTGGTGGCGCTGGCGGCGTGCGCGCCGAAGCGCATCCACGAGGAGCCGATCATCCAGCAGGGCGACCGGGTAGGTCCGCCGGATGCCGAAGTGGCGGCCACGGCCAACCAGGTAGCGATGCAGCGGGCGCAACTGGAGAACACCCGCGACTCGCTGACGGCGGTGGCGCTGGCGACATGCAGCGGTGACATCTGCGCGGCGGTCAACCGTGGCGAGGTGATGCTGGGCATGAACGAGGCGCAGGTCATGGCGGCGACGGGCACGACGGCGTACTCCTGGTCGATTCGCGATGCCGGCAACGCGACGGTCCTGGTCCCGCGCAGCCTGGACGACCCGCCGCGGGATGCCGTCGCGGACCTGGCCCTGGTCCAGCTGCGGGACGGGCAGGTCATGATGTACAGCTACCGGGAAGCGCAGGGTGTGCGCGTGGTGAGCAAGCCGGAGGACGCCACGACGCAGGGCCGCGCCAACGCGTTGGCGGACATGCTGATCCGCGAGGGCGACGACTACACGGCGCGGGGTGACCTGGAAGCGGCCTTGAACCGCTACGACCGGGCGGATGTGCTGCGTCCCAACGACCCCGAGCTGACGTACCGCATCGCGACGACGCTGGACAAGGCGTTGCGGCCCGTAGAGGCGCTGATCCAGTACCAGCTCTTCCTGCACCAGATGGAGCTGGAGAAGATCCAGGCGTACGGCGACGTCTACGCCAAGATGGCCGCCGCCATGGTGCAGGCGCGTCAGCGTGTCATCATCCTGGAGAAGCAGACGTCCAATGCGCCGCAGACGTCGCAGCCGCAAACGCCGCCGCCGGACGCGCCACACCTGTAGCGCCATGACCCGCCAGGCGCTGCTCGCATTGCTGGTGCTGGCGGGCGCCGTCTCGCTGAGCGGCTGCGCGGCGGCGTTCGCCAACCAGGACCTGGCACCCAACGGCCTGCCGAAGCCGGAAGAACAGCTCCGACGCATGCTGAGCAGCGGCAACGCGGCGGGCGCGTTCAAGAAGGTCATCGGCAAGGACGCGGCGGCGCCGGGCGACGACCTGCTGCGCCTGCTCTTCGCCGGGGCGCTGGGTCACTACGCCGGGCGTTACGACCAGAGCAGCGACCTGCTGGACGTGGCGTCCGCCGTAACAGAAGACCGCGTGACCCGCAGCATCTCGCATGAAGCCCTGTCCTTCATCACCAACGACCGGGTCCTGCCGTACACGCCGTCCCAGACCGAGCAGCTGATGTTGCACTACTATGCCGCCCTGGACTACGTGGACCTGGGCGAGCCGGACGAAGCGGCGGTGGAGGCGCGGCGCATCTCGTCGCTCCTCGATCGATGGGACGGGGACGGGCCGCCGGAGAGCAATTCCCGCGAGCATCGCTTCTTCCGCTACTTCGCCGGCCTGCTCTTCCAGGCTGCGGGTGAAGCCAACGATGCGGCGGTGGCGTTCCGCCACGCGCCCGGCTTCGCGGACACGCTCGATACGCCCACGCCCGATTCGGGCGACGTGCTGGTGCTGGTGGAACGCGGCTTCGTGGCACACCGCGTGGAGCAATCGGTGATGATCGCGCTGCCGGGCGGCCAGCTGGACCGGCTCACCGGGGGGTCCCTGCCCCAGCAGATGGCCCAGGCCGGCCTCCTCGCCACGTACGTGCTGGCCATCGCGAACAACGCGGGCTACCGCACCTACTATCACGACAACGGATACCTGCACCCCGTGCACTTCGACCCGTGGGGCTCCGACTGCCGGCGCGCCGGCGCGCGCTGCATCGACCGGGACGACGGAAACGGGTACCTGCTCCGCGTCGCCTGGCCCGTCTATCTTTCCGAGCCTCGGGCGCAGACCCCTGTCGGCATCCAGCTGCCCGACGGCAACAGCGTTGCGGCCCGTCCCGCCCTCGACGTCACCGGCAGCGAGCTGCGGGACTTCTCTCGCGAACGCGCCTCGATCCTGACTCGTACCGTCGTGCGCGCGGCCACCAAGCTGGTTCTCACCAAGGCGGTCGAGAAGAAGGTGGCCAAGAAGAACGAGACGGCGGGCCGGATCCTGGGCATCCTGACCAACGTCGGCACGCTGGTCACCGAGCGCGCCGATACGCGCACCTGGAACATCCTCCCGGGCGAAGTCCTGTTCGCCAGGGTTCGCCTCGCCGCAGGCCGGCAGCCTCTCGCCATCGACGTCGATGGCGCACTGCAGCAGGTGGGAACGGTCGATGTCCCGGCGGGAGGGAGTGTGGTGGTGTCGTACAGGATCTGGCGCTAGGTGGCCATGGGGAGTTTTGGAGCCTGGCTGGCATCTCGGCCAGGCCCCGCGGATAGAGCCTGGAGATTGACGGGGAGACTTGTGGGGTGAGGGCCCGGAGCCTGGCTGACATCTCGGCCAGGCTCCGTGCGTGGGGGCTGGAGATTGAAGGGGAGATGGGGAGCCTGGGTGAGCGGGCATCCCGGCGTGAGTGGCGTTCCCGCTTCGCGCCGCGGGTGCGCCAACCGGCGCCCCCCGTCTCCCCCTCTGCCCGGTGGGGAGGAAGGGAGGTGCCGGGGTCTCCCCGTCACTGGCCATGTGCTGCCCGGCAGCCGGGCATAGGACCAACCAGGCTCTGCCCGCAAGCCCTGCCCGCAAGCCCCGCCACCCCGGGCTTTGCGAGGAGCCAATTCCTGGCTAACTTTGGGCTTTTCCAGATCCCAATGCCCAGGAACGCCGGAACCGACCTGCTGCGCACGCCAGTGCTGGGAACCTTCCTGCGCTGGAGACACGCGCGTACGGCGATGCAGGTGCTGCTACTGATGCTGGCGGCGCTGGTGCTCATCGACGGCTTCACGGGGCCGGCGGACGGGCCACGCAACGTGGCCGGGGTAGCGCCGTGGATCCAGTATCGTGGGTTCGTGGCGCTGGCCCTGCTGGTGGCGGGCAATCTGTTCTGCTTCGCGTGCCCGTTCATGCTGCCGCGACGGCTTGCCAAGCGGCTGTTGCCCGCGGACCGGGCATGGCCGGCATGGCTGCGTGGCAAATGGCTGGCGGCGGCGCTACTCGTCCTGTTCTTGTGGGCGTATGAGGCCTTTGCCCTGTGGTCCAGCCCCTGGCTCACGGCGTGGCTGGTGGGCACGTACTTCGCGGGGGCGTTTGTCATCGACGGGTTCTTCCGCGGCGCGGCGTTCTGCAAGTACGTATGCCCCATCGGCCAGTTCAACTTCGTCAACTCGCTGGCGTCGCCCACGGAGGTCGCGGTTCGCGACCCCGACGTGTGCGCGAATTGCCGCACCAAGGACTGCATCACCGGGCGCTACGCCGCGGCCGACGACGCACCGCCGGCCCGCGGCGCGGGCATCAAGCCGTCGGACCGCGGGCGGCTGGTCCAGAATGGCTGCGAGCTCTGGCTGTTCCAACCCATGAAGGCGGGCAACATGGACTGCACGTTCTGCCTGGAATGCGTGCATGCGTGCCCGTACGACAACGTCGGAGTGCTGGCCCGCGTGCCAGGCCGCGAGCTGCTTGGTGACCCGCAGCGCTCCGGCGTCGGGCGTTTCGGCGCGCGCCCGGACCTGGCTGCGCTGGCCCTCGTGCTCGTGTTCGGCGCGTTCGCCAACGCGGGCGGCATGATCGGACCGGTCCACACACTGAACCGACGCATCGCCGGACTGCTGGGCACCGGCGCACCGGCCATGGTGCAGGGCGTCGTTTTCCTGGGTGCACTGGTCGTGCTGCCGCTGCTGATCGTGGGCACAGCGGCCGCTGCTAGCCGCGCGCTGGCCGGGGGAGGATCGGGTCGGGAGCGGGCGGCTGGGACCGCCGCCAAGCGTGACACTATCATCAGCACCGCCACCCGGTTCGCCTACGGACTGGTGCCCGTGGGCTTCGGCATGTGGGTGGCCCACTACCTGTATCATTTCCTGGGCAGCGGCCTGACCCTGGTCCCCGTATTGCAGCAGTTCTTCGTCGATCGTGGCGCGGCCCTGCTCGGCCGGCCGAACTGGATGCTGGGCGGATTGGTGCCCGCGAGCTGGTTGGAGCCCATCGAGATCCTGGCGCTGGAAGCGGGGCTGCTTGTTTCGCTGGCGGTGCTGTACGGCATCGCTCGGCGCGTATACGGCGGGGCGGCCCGGCGCGCGTTCGCGCCCTGGGCCCTGGTCGTGTTGCTGCTGGGCGCCGGCGGTGCCTGGATCCTGAGCCAGCCGATGCAGATGCGAGGCATGGAGATGCCGGGCATGGAGATGCCGGGCACGGAGTTGCCGGGCACGGAGATGCCGGGACCGGGGAGACCCAAAGCGCAGACGCCGCCGCCGAGGGCAGTCGAGACGTCTGAAGCGGCGCGATCGGGCATGATGGGAGTGGCAGAAAGATGAGCCCCGATCTGCGCGCGTTTCTGGCCTCGTGGGAATGGGACCCGACGGTGCTGATCGGGCTGGTTCTGGCGGCCTGGCTGTATGCCCGCGGCTGGCGCAGACTGCGGCGTCGCGGCCGCGGCGGCCGCTGGCTGAAGCCGTGGCGCGCCTGGTGCTACTACATCGGTCTGGGCTTCATCTTCCTGGCGCTGCTCTCGCCCATCGATACCTACGACTCGCTGTTCTTCACCATGCACATGATCGAGCACCTGTTGCTCATCATGTTCGCGGCGCCGTTCATATGGCTGGGCGCGCCGCTGCTGCCGGTGCTGTGGGCGTTTCCGCGGGAGGGCCGTCGACGCATCGGTCGCATCTTCCGACGTAGCCACCCGGTGCACCGCGTATTCCGGTGGCTGACCTCGGCGCCCGTCGCCCTGACGATCTACGTCGTGACCCTCGTCGTCTGGCACTTCCCCGGCCCGTACGACGCCGCCCAGGGCCGCACCGTCGTGCACGACTTCGAGCACATCACATTCCTGATCGCCGCCCTTATTTTCTGGTGGCCGGTCATTCACCCCACGGGCGGAAAGCGCCGCCTGAGCTACGGCATGGCGATCCTCTACCTGTTCCCCGCCAAGATCGCCGGCTTCGTCATCGGCGCGGCCCTCACGCTGACCAGCCAGGTCGTGTACTCCACATACACGCACGTGCCCAGGCTGTGGGGCCTGTCTGCGCTGGAAGACCAGCAGCTGGGCGGCCTCATCATGTGGGTGTTCGGCGGCTTCATCTTCGTCGTCCCCATCCTGTTCCTGGTCACCGAATGGATGAAGGAGGACGAGGGCGACATCTGGACGCCGGGACTGACCCGGGAACAGGCCCGACTCGCGCGGCAGGCGGCGGCGAAGCCCGAAGGATGAACGCCCGTTCCGAGAGGCGCCCCGACGCTCGTCGCCGCACGACGTTGATCGTGGCCCTGGCGGCGCTGGCTATCCTCTTCGCGGCACCGCTGCTGCTGGCGGACGGCGGCAAGGTGCAGGTGTCGCAGGCACCCGCCGGGCCGTTCCTCGTCACCGTCTTCACCAGCCCCATCCCGCTGCGGACCGGCGGCATCGACGTGAGTGTGCTGCTCCAGGACCGCGCCACCCAGGCGCCCGTCCACGACGCCCAGGTCACGGTGACGGCCGAGCCGGTGGACCACGAAGGACAAACCGACACCTACCCGGCCACGCGCGCCCAGGCCACCAACAAGCTGTTCCTGGCCGCCGAGTTCGCCATCCACGACGCGGGCAAGTGGCGGTTCACCGTCACCGCCCGGAACGCGAACGGCGAAGGGACCGTGCACTTCGAGACGAACGTGCGGGGCCCCGGACTCCTGGATCGGGGCATCTGGGTGTGGGGGATCATCGCCATCCCGGTCGTGCTGGTCCTCTGGTTCATGACGCGAAAGTCGGAAGTCGACGAGCCCGGACGGTAGGGACAGGCGGCCTACCGGGCAGGGCGCGGCCGCCGATGAGGTAACTCGGTGACCCGATTCCGTGCGCGTGCTCGGGTCCGTGCCCGGCAGTCACTCCGGCTCATGCCTCTTGTTATTTATCAATGGCGGTTGAATATTTAATAGCTTTCTTCCCCGCCGGCCGTCCCGGTCGGCACAACGGCTCGCAGCTCGCGACCCCGGAGGTCCCCATGGAAACTCCTTCAACCCTCGAAACCGGAACCGCCGTTGATCCCCGCACGCTGGAACCGGTGCCTGTGCGGGTGCTTCTGCTCCCCGACACGGAAGATGAAAAGCAGGAGCATCTCGTTGTCTCGCCCGATCCGTTCGTGGCCAAGGAAGGCCAGGCGATCCGCTGGCGTGGACAGAAGCCGTTCACGCTGCATTTCAACGGCGAGACGCCGGTCGAAGGATCCGGGGAGTTACACGCCGTGCGGAATGACGGCTGGTTCGAAGCGACTTCACGGGCGCGCACTGACGCCGGTCGTGCGCAGGTCTACAAGTACAGTGTGTCCATGCTGGGCAACGGGGAACAGATCCATAGCCTGGACCCCGGCGGTGTTGTCGAGACGGACCCGCGCAAAGGTTGACGCCCCGCCCGCGCTAATCGTCTGGCGAATCAGCGGCCCGGCTTCGTTTCCGTGGGCTGGCTGTATAGCGCCTGGTACCGGGGGTCGTCCCAGAGACCCCGGAACCATGTTTCCGTGGCCAGCGTTTCCGCCCGGGACGGAAGGATCTCCACGTGCCGACGGAGGAGCGCGATGGCCGAATCTTGCGCTCCCAGGCGGTAGCGCACGACCGCTTCGAAGAGGTAGGCGGATCCGTGCATGGATTGGGAGGCGTCTAGCAGCGCAGGCCAGGATCGTCGGACGACGTGGTCTGCGCTGTCCGCCTGGCCGGCTCCGGCCAGCACGATGGCTGTCAGAAAGTGTCCGTAGGCCAGCCACACGGCCCGGCGCTCGGCGAAGCCGAGCATGGCGAGGGTGTCGGCGTTGGCCCAGGCGGCGTCGATGTCGGTGGCGTCGGGATGCGGCAGGGCGGCGAGGATCACAAGGCGGTCCCGGACGAAGAGCTGGTCGGTGGGCCACAAGCGCCGGCCTTCCGCGACCCAGTGGCGCGCATCGCCGAACCGGCCGCGGTTCAGGGCGCTGAACATGAGCTCGTCGAGGATCTGGTCCGTCAGATCGAGGAAGCTGTCGCTCTGGTACGCGCGCATCGCGAATGCGTATGCGCCCTCGAAGTTGCCGCGGTGGCTCATGAGCTGACTCAATGCCCACCATGCATGGGGGCGCCCTGCGTCCATGCGAAGCGCCGCCCTGAGGTCCGACTCCGCCAAGCGGATCAGCTGCTCGGCCTCGCTGGTCCCGGAATGTTGCGCCAGGGTGTAGCGGAGCCGCCCGCGCCATTCGAGAGCGGACGCGTCGTCGGGATCGATCGCCAGGGCACGGCTCGCATGCTCGATCCCGGCTTCCAGCACGCGGCGATCCCGGCTGCCGGCGCCACCCATGAGCCGGGACCGGACGTCGGCGATCCTGACCCGCAGGAGGATCGGGGCGGTCCACGAGGGATCGAGGGCCTCGGCCTCGGCCGCTACCGAATCCGCGTCGTCCAGCAGGGCGACGCCGCGCCGCGTGTCGGCTCCCCATTCCGACGGCGCTTCCTCTTCTACAATCAGGCGGGCCTGCTGGTATGCGGCCCGGGCGGCAGCCACTTCTGTCCCGGCCTCGATCCGGCGACGCTCCATCTCGGATCCGAGCTTCACCCGGAGTTTTTCGGCAACGCGTCCCGCCATGTCTTCCGAAATTGACGCCGAAGCAGCCGGCTCGGTGTAGGTCCAGCTGTCCAGATGCGTTCCCAACGACGTCTCCACGAGCTGCGCAGTGATACGGATACTGTCGCCGTGCCGGGTGACGCTGCCCTCCACGAAGGAACCGACACGGAGTAGTCGCACGAGGCTGTCGAGAGGCGGAATCTGCCCCGTATGGAATGGTTCCACGGCTGTCATGGGCAGCACGTCGAGGGCGGGCACGTTGGCGAGGCGGTGCACAATGCTTTCGGTGAGGTCGGCCCCCAGCGGCCCGAGGTCGGCGGCTTCGCTGTGGTCCTGGAAGAAAAGGACGGCGATCCGGGTCAGGGGATACACCGGCTGCGCCGCCGCGTGTCGCGCCTCGCCGGGCGGGTAAGCCAGGAACGTTCCCAGCAACGCGGCAGCGATCATTCCGTGGATCGCCAGCTCCTGCCGGGTCATGCGTTGCATGCCGGCGGCGCCGTGGAACCAGGCGAGGGTAACGGTCGACAGCACGCCGAAGGACAGCACCATGGTGAGCGCGGGGATCGGGTCGAACCGCCACCCGAACTCGCCGGCCATGAAATTCGTCGCCTCCAGCACCACCCAAGCGCCCGCGAGATATGCCAGCGTCCACGGCAGGACGTGTCGTTGCACCACGCGCCGGATCAGCAACTGCAGCCCCTGTGGCTCCCCCCCAGCGGCGCGGTGCAACGCTTCCAGCCGTTCCCTCCAGCCCGCCGCCCAGGCCGCGAACGCGTGACCGGCCGCAGCCTTTGCGCGGTCTAGGAACGGTCCCCGGTAGAGCGTTTGCGCCCACTGCACATCCCCGGACCGGCACGCCTCGCAGTACTCCAGAGCATCGATGCTCACGGCATCGGAAACCGTGAGCTGGCCATCCGACGTGCGCAGCCAGTCGTCGCCCAGGTCCCGGCCCAGATCACGGAGCACACCATCGAGGCGGACATTCGCGTCCCGCAGATCGCGCTCGGGCCAGAAGAACCGGCACACGTCAGTCCGTTCCGCGCCACGTTCCAGGGCGAGGTACACCAGCAGGGCACACTGCAGCGGAAGAGACGGCAGGCGAGAGAGTTCCGCGCCATCGCGCAGCACACGAAACGTCCCGAGAGTTACGAGACGAACCGCCATGGCAAGCTCCGGGGGGCGTGATCACCGCACACCACCCACGCCAGGACCCAGGATAGTTTCCAAGGTGTGAAAGACCGCGGGCGAAACGCAAGGACTAGGGTGCAAGACCGGGACTGCAGGGCCGGGACGGATCACGGCGAGGCCGCCGGTCAGAGCCTGGACGCTGACGGGGTGACCGTTTCCCTTCCCTCCTCTTCCACCCCGACGGGGAGACCCCTTCCCCACCCTTCGGCTCCGCGAGGGGGACCGGGAGAGCCGGGACTTGGCGGCTACCGGATTCCGGCCGTCGCGCCGGGGCCCACGCCCTGAAGCGGCACGGGTGCGGGCTGCCCGCTCGAGTCGTGGCCGGCGGGCACAGGCAGGGCCGGCTTCACGCCGGGCTGGAAGGTAGGGGGTGGCGGCGCGCCGGCGAGGGTATCGGCGAGCGGGTTCTGGGTCCGGATGACGTGGCCGATCCGGTTCCAGCGCACGGCGGTGATCCAGCGGAACGGCTCGAGGGACTCGGCGTTGTAGGAGTAGTACAGGACCACGGCCCGGCCGCGCAGCTTGCGCATGTCCAGGTAGCCCCAGTAGCGGGAGTCGACGCTGTCGTCGCGGTTGTCGCCCATCATGAAGACGTGGCCGGACGGTACCACCAGGGGCCCCCAGTTGTCGCGTGTCGGGTGGCAGCCGATGGTGTCGTGGGGCGTGCCGGGCGCGATGCGGTACATGCCGGAGATGTCGGGGCTCAGGCGCACCGTCTTGCCGCACTGCCATTGCATCCAGGGATGCCCCACATCGCCCTGGAGGTCGGTGTGCCGTACGTAGGGCTCCTTGACGGCGACACCGTCGATGTAGAGCTGCTTGTTCTTCATGGACAGCGTGTCGCCGGGCATGCCGATGATGCGCTTGACGACATCCAGGTGCGGGTCGTGCGGGGGCCGGAAGACGGCGACGTCGCCGCGCCTGGGATGGTTGTAGCCGGGCAGTCGGAGCTCGGTGAACGGCACCAGCGGGCCGTAGGCCACCTTGCTGAGGATGAGGAAGTCGCCCACCAGCAGGGTGTTCTTCATGGAGCCCGACGTGATGACGAACGTCTGCAGCACGAACGTCTTGATCAGCAGCCACAGCACGACGGCCGTGACCCCCGACTTCACCCACTCCCGCGTCTTATTGCGGCGCTTCTTCTTGTCCCCGTCGCCGGGGCCGTCGCCGCCGTTGCCTCTGCGACCGCCGCCGTTGCCCGGGCCATTGCCACCGTTGCCCCGGCCGCCGCCTTTTCCGCTCGACGAGTCACCCGCGGCCCGCTGTTTCGACGCCTTTGTCCGTTTCGCCTTCCCCACGCGCCCTCTCCGCTTTACTTGCTTGCGACCGCCAACGCCCGCTTGATCAGGACCTGGGGATCGTCTGTAGGCCCGTCCGCTTCGATGGCCCTGCGCACGGCGGAGGTTGCGTCCGCCGTCGAGACGCCCAGCGACACGAGGGCGCCCACGGCGCCCTCGGCCGCGCGACCCTGGGGGCGAGCGCCGCTGGCCGCCACCGCCAGATCGTTCACCTTGTCCGATAGCTCGACGGCGATGCGTTCCGCCGTCTTGCGACCCACGCCCGGCACCTGCACGAGCACCGCAGTGTCCTTTTCGGCGAGCGCTCGCACCAACCGTGCCGGCGAGAGTGTGGACATCATGCCGAGGGCCAGACGCGGACCCACGCCGGACGCGGTGAGCAGGCGCGAGAACAGCGCGCGCTCATCGTCGTCCAGGAAGCCGAACAACAGCACGGCGTCCTCCCGCACGACCTGCACCGTGCGCAGCTCGATCTCCGCGCCGGGCCGCGGCAGTTTCTCGAATACCGAAATAGGGATGGCGATCTGGTACGCGACGCCACCCGGCGTCATGACCTCGACCTCGTCCATGTCGCGACGCAGAAGCGCGCCCCTGACGCGCGCGATCACGCGCTCCCCCCCGCGTTCATCAATGCGCGCGCTCCCGCGTCCGTCATGCGCCGCCCTCCGCGTCCGAGGATTCCAGGTACCGTCCCACGCCGCCGCGCCCGCGCGGACCCGTCACCGCTTCTTCCAGGCCCAGAGCATTCAGATGGCACAGTGCCACGGCGACGCCGTCGGCGGCGTCCGCCGGGCTGGGCGGCGCCTTGAGCCCCAGCAGCCGCTGCACCATGAACTGCATCTGCGCCTTGGTGGCCCGGCCGGTGCCCACCACGGCGTTCTTGATCTCGGCGGGCGAGTACTCCACCGCCTCGAGCCCGCGCAGCGCGGCCGTCAGCAGGATGGCGCCGCGGGCCTGGCCCAGCTGTACCGTCGTGCGCACGTTCTTGCCGTAGAACACGCCCTCCACGGCGACGATGTCCGGCGCGTGGCGCGTCAACACGTCGTCCAGCCCGTCATGGATCTCGCGCAGCCGTTCGGGCAGGGGTGCCCTGGCGCTGGTGCGCACCACGCCGCATTCCAGCAGAGAAACGGCGCCGCCGCCCTCGCGGGCCACGACGCCGTACCCGGTCGCCGCCGTGCCGGGGTCCACCCCCAGGACGATCAAGACTCCACCTCGGCCAGCGCTTCCTCGTCGATATCCGCGTTCGTATGCACGTTCTGCACGTCGTCCAGATCGTCCAGCGCGTCCAATAGCTTGACCAGCCGGGTCGCGTCGTGGCCCGTCACCTCCAGCATGGTCTTGGGCACCATGGCCAGCTCGGCATCGTCGAACTCGATGCCCTGGCCTCGCAAGCCCTCCTGCACGGCGTGGAAGTCGGTCACCGTCGTGGTCACGACGTAGGCGTCGTCCTCACGCTGGAAATCCGCCGCGCCAGCCTCCAGCGCCGCGAGCATGGCCGTGTCCTCGTCGTAGTGCTCCGCATCCAGGTAGATCTGGCCCTTGCGCTCGAACTGCCACGCCACCGAGCCGCTGGTCCCCAGGTTGCCGCCGTGCTTCTCCAACGCGTGGCGCACGTCCGCCACCGTCCGGTTCTGGTTGTCCGTCAACGTCTCGATGTACAGCGCCGCGCCACCGGGACCGTAGCCCTCGTAGCTCATCTCCTCGAACGATGCACCTTCCAGCTCGCCCGTGCCGCGCAGGATCGCGCGCTCGATGTTGTCCGCGGGCATGTTCGCCGCCTTCGCCGTGTCCACGGCCAGGCGAAGTCGCGGATTGAACTCCGGGTCACCGCCATCTCGCGCCGCGACGGTGATCTCCCGGATCAGCCGGGTGAACACCTTGCCGCGCTTCTTGTCGTTTGCGGCCTTCTTCCGCTTGATCTGCGCCCATTTGCTATGCCCGGACACGGATCCACTCCTTCCTGCTGCTCCCGCTTCTGTCAGGGGGAAATGATCGCGTAGTGGCACCGGAAGTCGTTGGTATCACTGGCAGAATATACGGCGCACACCCCGTGATTCAAAGGGGCGCCGGTCCGTGGCGCGGTGTGTGCAGCCCCGCATCGGCCGGGCGCCGATATGGAACGGACGTTCTTCTGGTGGCGCCCTGCCACAGGACCGCTACTTTTCGGACACGGACCAGAACAAAACCGCAAGAGCGGATCGACCGCAAGGCGGAATGATGAATATTCTCGTGCTGAACCTCGGGTCTTCGACGCTGAAGTTCCAGGTCATCCGGACCGACGAGGACCGCATCGGCGGCGATACGGACGAGCGGCTCGCCCGCGGCGTCGTGGAGCGCATCGGCGGCGAGGCGGTGCTCACGCTGCGCGCCGGCGACAAGCAGCCGCGGCGCACGACGGCGCCCATCCGCACCCACACGGCCGCGGTGCAGGAAGTACTGAAGTGGCTGATCAGCCCCGACGCCGCGGTGCTGGGCGGCTGGGGCGAGATCGACGCCGTGGGCCACCGCGTCGTGCACGGCGGTGAGGAGTTCCAGCACTCCACGCTCATCGACGACGAGGTGGAGCGCCGCATCCAGGACAACATCGACCTGGCACCGCTGCACAACCCCCACAACCTCAAGGGCATCCGGGCCATCCGGGAGCTGCTGGGCACCGCCGTGCCGCAGGCCGCCGTGTTCGACACGGCGTTCCACCACACCCTGCCCGACCGGGCGTATCTCTACGCTATCCCGTACTCCTACTACCGGCGCCACAAGGTGCGGCGCTACGGGTTCCACGGCACGTCGCACCGCTTCGTCGCCTACCGCTACCGCAAGCTGACCGGCACGTCCCGCGAGGACACCAAGCTCATCACGTTGCACCTGGGCAACGGCTGCTCCGCCTGCGCCATCGACGGCGGCGACTCCATCGACACGTCCATGGGCTTCACGCCCCTCGAGGGTCTGGTCATGGGCACCCGCGCCGGCGACCTGGATCCCGCCATCCTCGAGCACCTGGCCGCCAAGGAAGGCCTCAGCTTCGCCGAGCTGGACTCCGTTCTGAACAAGCAGTCCGGGCTACTCGGCATCTCCGGCCTCACCAACGACATGCGCGAGCTCATCGAGGAGGCGGAGGAGCACCTGGACCGGCGCGCCTGGCTCGCCATCGAGATCTTCGCTTACAGGGCCAAGAAGTATATCGGCTCCTACCTCGCCGCCCTCGGTGGTGCCGCCGCTGTCGTGTTCACCGGCGGCATCGGCCAGAACTCGCCGCTCATCCGGTCCATGATCCTGGACGGCATGCAGTGGGCCGGGCTGGGGATCGACGAGGAGGCCAACGCGGAGGCCGTCGGCAAGGAAGCCAAGATCAGCTGCCAGAAGTGCGAGCTGGACGCCTGGGTGATTCTGCTCATCGCGCGGGACACGGCAAGGCTGGTGTTGGGGCTGGAGACGAGGTATTAGCCGGGCTGAGGTGCAGAAACCCTACTAGTGACAGGGAGACCCCCGCCTCCCCGCCACCACCCCGACAGGGAGACGGGGGGACTGGGAGACGGGGCGAATCCGAACGCAGATCCGGGTCCGGGTGCCCCAACCTGAAACCCGGGTGCGGGTCCGGCCGCTCCTGATGTCCGAGGGAAGCCGCGGAACCTCTCAACGGCTGTGTTCTTTTCGGAGACGCACCCGTGCACGCAATCGGAATCAGGGAGACTTCGGGCTCGTGACTCGCACCCGCACCCGCACGCGGGCTGGGGATCTTTTTCTTTGGGCAGCCCAACCATACGGGCGGATCGTGTGTCCAAGGGAGAGATGATCATCCGAGTCCGGGAGACAACCGACATGCCCAGAAAAGCCATTCCCTTCATCGTCCTTCCTCTGGTCTTCGCGGCCTGCTCCCCGGCGATCGCGCAGACGGGAGCGGGCAACCCGAACGACCCATGGTGCCGTGATTCCGACGGCGGGAATCGTGGCCGGTATTGCGAGGTGCGGGAGCAGACGCTGCCGGCCCGGTCGTCCATCTCGGTGGACGCCGGCAGGAACGGTGGCGTGCACGTGCAGGCATGGGACCGCAACCAGATTCTGGTGCGGGCCAAGGTGCAGGCCTGGGACGATTCGGACAAAGACGCTCGCGCGCTGGCTGACCAGATCCGGATCCGGACCGACGACGTCATCGAGGCCGACGGCCCCCAGACCCGGCGGCGGGCCGGCTGGTCGGTGAGCTATGAGATCTCGGTTCCGCGCCAAACGGACCTGGACCTGGAAGCCCACAACGGCGGCATCGGCATCGACGGCGTGCGCGGCAAGCTGCGCTTCGAGACGGTGAACGGCGGCGTCCACCTGGCGTCCATCGGCGGCGATGTGCAGGGCGAGACGCGCAACGGCGGCCTCCACGTCGAGCTGACCGGCAACGGCTGGGACGGCCAGGGCCTCGACGTGGAAACCACCAACGGGGGCATCAATCTGGCCGTGCCCGACGCCTACTCCGCGCACCTGGTCACGGGCACCGTCAACGGCCGCATGCAGATCGACTTCCCCGTCATGGTCCGCGGCGTCATCAACCACCGCATCGAGACGGACCTGGGTAAGGGCGGCGCCACCATCCGCGTCACGACCCGGAACGGCGGAGTGAGGGTGTCGCGGCAGGGCTGAACACTCCCGCCTGGACAGGCCAGGGCGGGACGGATCGATCCGCGCCTGGGCATCGATGGGGGGACCGCCACTCTCCCTACCGCCACTCCCCGGGGAGACAGGGAGACGGGGGGGCCCGGGTGGGTCACTGTACCTCCATCCTCGCCCTGCGCGGCGACTCCGTGCCGGGCAACCAGTCTCCGCGTGTTCGCCCCACGGTCATCCATGCAAGGTTCTGCACACCTGCCCCACGGTCATCCATGCAAGGCCGTTCGCGGGCCCCGGGCCGTTCGCACGCCGTCTCCCCGTCTCCCCGTCTCCCCGTCTCCCCGTCTCCCCGTCTCCCCGTCTCCCCGGCGCGGTGGAAGGGCCGGGCGTGGGTCGCCCTGTCAACGTCCACGCCCTGCCCCACAGCTCGTCTGAACTATTTGCCCGTGCACGTTGTAGATAAGAAAGCCAAATCTGGCTACGTTCTTGCGTTCGGCTTCACGAAACCGGATCCAACGCGGTGGTGGAGGTGCGCGGCATGCGCGGCAAACTGGTTATTCTGATCATGGGCCTGGCACTCGTCGGTTGTGAGACCAACTCGACGGGTCCGGGCTCGTCCCTGTTCTCGTGCGCCATGGGTGACGCGACGCAGATGGACGCGGGCCAGGTGCTGGGGCTCAACGGGACAGGCGGGTTCTGTCTGGAGAGCCCGAGCGCCAGCGGCGACTACGTCTTCATCCCGTTCATGGCGTCGGCGCCCACGTCGGACACGAGCAAGTCACCCACGACCGCGGTGGACATCCTGGCGGGCGGCATCGCCAGCACGGGTGCGACGCTGGCGGAGATGGCGCCCCTCACGCCGGGCAGGAAGATGTTCGACCTGAATGGTCGACCGCTGCAGCGGCAGCCCGACGAGGCGTTCGACGTCGCGCTGCGCCGCCGGGAGATCGCCGAGCTGACCGGCAAGATCCGGCCGGCCGGCGGTGCACCCACGACAGGCATCCGCACCCAGGCCACGCAACCCGCAGCCACCCCCAGCGTGGGCGACCTCGTGGACTACAACACGTCGACCACCTGCTCTGCCTCCGCGGAGGACTTCCGGACCGGGCGAGTGCGCGCGGTGTCGCAGTACGCGGTCATCGTGGAGGACACGGCCGACCCCGCCCCGGGCTTGAGCCAGGCGGACGTCGACTACTTCGCCGCCGCCATGGACACACTGGTCTATCCGGTGGACACGGGCGCCTTCGGCGTGCCGTCGGACATCGACAGCAACGGGGGCCGGACGATCATCTTCTTCACGCGCGCGGTCAACGAGCGCACACCGCCAAACTCGAACTACTACATCGGCGGCTACTTCTGGGCCGGGGACCTGTTCCCGCATCAGTCGACGCCCCGGCTGCAAGCATGTGCGGGCAGCAACCAGGCGGAGATGTTCTACGCGCTTGCGCCCGATCCCAACGGTGTGGTCAACGGCAACTCGTTCACCGTCGACTTCGTGCGGCGCGTCACCGTGTCCACCCTGGGGCACGAGTTCCAGCACCTGATCAACGCATCGCGCCGCCTGTTCGTCAACAACGCCAACGAGTTCGAGGTCGTCTGGCTGAACGAGGGGCTGAGCCACATCGCCGAGGAGCTGCTCTTCTACTCCGCGGCACACCTGCATCCGGGGCTCAACCTGACGCTGGACACGCTGCGCTCCAGCCAGGCCACGGTGGACGCGGCCAACGAGTACGCTCTCAGTGACCTGGACCGCTACATCCGCTTCCTCCAAGCGCCGGACACGGCCAGCCTCATGGGCATCGACAACCTGGCCATGCGCGGCGCCATCTGGTCGTTCCTGCGTTACGCCGCCGACCGCAGCGGCAGATCGACGTTCTTCTACGACCTCGTGAACTCGACGACGTCCGGCGTCGACAACCTGCGCAATGTCATCGGCAGCGATCCGCTCCCGTGGATGCGCGACTGGGCCGTCTCCGTCTACACCGACGACGCCGTGGCCGGCATCGACCCGCGCTACACGCAACCGTCGTGGAACTTCCGGTCCGTGCTGCCCGCCCTCACCACCGACAGCACGTTCCCGCTCAGAGTCCACGCATTGAATGCCGGCAACACCCTGTCCTTCGCTCTGCTGCCCGGCGGCACGGCCTTCTCCAGCTTCTCGCTGGACTCCGGCCACCGCGGCGTGATCGACCTGTCCACCGGCGCCGCCTCGCAGAAGTCGTTGCGCGGCTCCCTGATCCGGATCCGATGAACATGCCAATGAAAGATACGACCGGCCGCGTCGTCTTCGTCCTGGCTGTCACGCTGGGCCTGCCGGCCGCGCTGGCCGCCCAGGCCTGTGTCGGCTCACCCGCGCCTCCGAGCGGCGTCGCCATCTACGGCGCCGGTGGCTACTTCAGCTACGACCTGAACCAAACCATCAAGGGGCCGCAGTACGGCGCAGGCCTGGCCCTCGGCCTGCCCGGACCCGTGTCCTTCGACTTCAATGGCCTCCTGCTCCAGCCGCAATCCGGCGCCAACGTGTACGTCGGCAACGGCAAGGCCTTCATCAACGTCCACGTGCCTGCGTTCGCGTCGTTCTGCGTCACGGCGGGCGTCGGCGTATCGCACCTGTCCGACTCCAACAGCCAGACCAGCAACACGACGTTCGCAGTGCCCCTCGGCCTGCGCCTGGGCCCCAGCCTGAATCTGGGCGTTGCGCGCCTCGACCCGTTCGTCGAGCCATACGTGCTCTTCGCCCAGACCACCGGCACGGTATTCGACATCCAGACGTCGGCCAGCGCCGTCGGCGGCGGGGCCGACGCCGGCATCATGTTGCACGCGGGACCGATCCTCGCCGGCGTGACGCTGCGCCTCACGAAGATCAGCGAGGATGTCGGTCCGCACCCATACGCGGATCGAGCCGTCCTCGTGCGCCTCGGCCTCGCCTTCTGACGCCGGCGCCGACCGCCGGCCGACCGCGTGAAAAGCAAGCGAACGCTTTACGAAAGGCCGATGCACGGGTATATTGCGGTGCTGTCGCGGACCGGACGGCGGTCCGGCCCGAGATGCGGGGTCCGGGGTTCGGACCCCGTTGTCGACATGGGATCGATAAGGAGTTGTGCATGGTCGAAGTGATACTGGGCGAGAACGATCGGCTGGACTGGGCGCTGAAGAAGTTCCGGCGCAAGATGCTGCGTTCCGGTCGTTTTCAGGACATGAAGAAGAAGCGTTTTTATGAGAAGCCCAGCGAGGCGCGCAAGCGCAAGGCTGCCGCGGCGCGGCGTCGCAACGCGCGGGCAAGGCGCCGTCGGAACCGCTCTTGAGCTCATCTGATTCCCCTCCGCAACACCCTTCCAAGCGTTCCCCTGAATTCCGGGACCTGATCCGGGCGCCCGCACTTCTGCGCGCGGTGGACGACCTGGGCTGGGAGAAGCCGACGCCCATCCAGGCGAAGGCCATTGCTCCGGTGAGCTCGGGCCGCGACCTGGTGGGTGTGGCGCAGACGGGCACGGGCAAGACGGCGGCGTTTTTGCTGCCGACGCTGGAGCGGCAGTTGGACCGGGAAGGCCTCTACACGCTGGTGGTCTGTCCGACGCGGGAGCTGGCGCAGCAGGTGGCGGAGGACGCCCGCGCGATGCTGCGGCACACGAACCTGTGGGTGGGCGAGGTGTACGGCGGCGTGCCCATCGGTCCGCAGATCCGGGATCTGGCAGCAGGCTTCGACGTGCTCGTGGCGACGCCCGGCCGCCTGATCGACCACATCGAGCGGGGCACGGTGAACCTGTCGCAGGTCGAGGTGCTGGTCCTGGACGAGGCGGACCGCATGCTGGACATGGGGTTCAGGCCGCAGATCGACGCGGTCATCCGGGCGCTGCCGACGGAGCGGCAGAACCTGCTGTTCTCGGCCACCATGCCCCACGGCGTGCACGCGCTGGCCATGCGCATCCTGCGGGACCCGGAATGGGTCGAGGCGACGCCGGACACCGCGGCGGCGGAGACGGTGGACCAGGTGGTCTACTCGGTGCGACCGGACCGGAAGGTAGACCTGTTCCTGAAGCTCCTGGACGATGAAGAGATGGACCAGGTGCTGGTCTTCACGCGCACGAAGGCGGGCGCCGATCTGCTGCACGCGCGTTTGAGCGCAGCGGGCGTGAGCGTCGGAGTGCTCCACGGCGACCGGGACATGAAGCAGCGGCGCCGTGCCATGGACGAGTTTGCCGGCGGCAGGGTGCGCGTGCTGGTGGCCACCGACGTGGCGCAGCGCGGGCTGGACATCGAGGGCATCAGCCACGTGGTGAACTTCGACGTGCCCCACGACCCCGAGGATTACATCCACCGCATCGGCCGCACGGGCCGCGCCGGCGCCTCGGGCGATGCCATCACCTTCATGACCGGAGGCGAGCTGGCCCAGGTGCACGCCATCGAGCGCGCCCTCGGCTACGGCATCCCGCGCATCTCCCTCGAAGACTACGACTACGCCGGATCCACCGCGCCCCGCAGGGAAACACTCCGCTCCAACCGTGCCGGCCGCCGCCTCGGCGCCCGCAGCACGAAAGACCTGTCGCCGGAGGAGCTGGAGAAGCTTCTGAGCATCGGCTGAGCTTCTGTGCGGGCCTATCTGTCCGGGCGCACTATGGAGAAGGGCGCCCGCGCGGCCTTCAGCCGCCCGGGCTTGCAGGTAGCAGGTGGCAGCTTCTCGTCCTTCGGGTCAGCACGGTTGCCGGCCAGGCGCACAACGTTCGTCGCGTGCGCTTTTCCTGTTTCCGGTACCGTCCGGTTTCGCGGCGTGATGCCCCCGGCACGGCGTTTTCCGAGCCCGCATCGGGCCCCCGGCTACCTGGCGGCGTCCGATCCACCCCCGCCCTGACTACCCCGCGCGCCGCCGGAGCCGGCGTCGCCCGGAAACGCAAACCGCCACGACATACGCGGCCAGGGCCCACGCCGCGAAGGTCGGCGCCCTGGCCGGCAACCCCCTCACCCCGCGGTTGCAACCGCTGCTACCTGCCACCTGCAGCCGGCGCGAAGCGCCGGCGCCCTGAGTGGGGTGGCGGGGCAGTCGGGCCGTGCCCATATTTCCGCCCTCACAAACCAAGCCGGAACGGGAGGTTACCGATGCGACGTCGCGTGTTGCACGCCGGGGTCATCGTGTCGCTCGTGCTCACGGGTTGTGCGGCCGGCGCCGCGGCGCCGGCGTCCCCCGCGCCGCGTCCCCAGCAGGGCGCGCTGCCCACCATCGAGCAGAAGACGCAGGGCATGGAGAAGAAGGACGGACTCCTGCCGCTGTACTGGGACGAGGCGGCGGGCAAGCTCTGGCTGGAGATCCCCCGACAGGATATGGAGGTGATCTACGTCGAGTCGCTGCCGGCGGGCGTCGGCTCGAACGACATCGGCCTGGACCGCGACCAGATGGGCTCCACGAAGCTGGTGAAGTTCCACCGCGTCGGCCGCAAGGTGCTCCTGATCCAGCCCAACCTGGAATACCGGGCCATCACGAGCAACGCGGCGGAGCGGCGCGCCGTGGAAGACGCGTTCGCGAAGTCGGTGATCTGGGGCTTCACCGTGTCGGCGCGCACCGGCGACCGTGTGCTGGTGGACGCGACGGATTTCCTGATCCGTGACGCCCACGGCGTGGCCCGGACGCTGAAGCGGACGGGCCAGGGGACGTACCACCTGGACAAGACGCGCAGCGCGATCTACCTGCCGCGCACCAAGGCGTTTCCGAAGAACACGGAGATGGAAGCGACGCTCACGTTCGAGGGCGAGGCGCAGGGCCGCTGGATCCGCAGCGTGACGCCGACACCCGACGCCGTGACGGTGCGGGAGCACCAGTCGTTCGTCGAGCTGCCGCCGCCGGGCTTCAAGCCGCGTCGCTCGGACCCGCGCGTGGGCTACATCACGGTCGACTGGGTGGACTACGCGGCGCCCCTCGGCCAGCCCATGGAGCACCACTACATCATCCGCCACCGGCTGCAGAAGAAAGACCCGACGGCGAAGATCAGTGACCCGGTGAAGCCCATCGTGTACTACCTGGACCCCGGCGTGCCGGAGCCGGTGCGCTCCGCGCTGCTGGAGGGCGTGGGCTGGTGGAACCAGGCGTTCGAGGCAGCCGGTTTCCGCAACGCGTTCCAGGTGAAGATGCTGCCGGACAGCGCCGATCCCATGGACGTGCGCTACAACATGATCAACTGGGTGCACCGGGCGACGCGGGGCTGGAGCTACGGCGGCTCGGTGGTGGACCCGCGCACGGGTGAGATCATCAAGGGGAACGTGCTGCTGGGCTCGCTGCGCGTGCGCCAGGACTACCTGATCGCGGAGGGCCTGCTGTCGCCCTACACCCACGGCGACTCGGTGCCGCCCGACATGCAGAAGATGGCGCTGGCGCGGATCCGTCAGCTGGGGGCACACGAGGTCGGCCACACGCTGGGCCTGCCTCACAACTACATCGCCAGCACACAGGGCCGGGCATCGGTCATGGACTACCCGTACATGTACGTGAAGCTGGACGCCAACGGGAAGATCGACCTGTCGGACGCCTACGCCACGGGCATCGGCGC
>JARRJS010000101.1:0-11226 GCA_037388885.1 Gemmatimonadota bacterium | reverse complement strand
GCGTAGAAGTTGAACACGATGGCGCGGAAGAAGAACGACGTCGCCATCTGCTCGGTGGCGAAGAGCGGCGTGGTGCCGACGACGAGGCCGGAGACGTAGAGCGGCCAGGCGTTGAGCGGGATGATGGTGGCGATGGGCGAAGCGGTGGAGTCGACGATGTAGGACAGCTCCTCGTGGCTGATCCTTTCCTCGTCGGTGACCGGCCGGACCGTGGTGCCGGCCAGCACGGTGGAGATGGTGCCGCCCTGGTGGAAGATCACGCCCATGAGCCAGGCGAAGAACTTGGCCGTGCGGGGCCCGCGCACGATGCGCTGGCCCGCCCACTTGGCGAAGTGCTGCGCACCGCCCGTGCGGGTCCAGATGCCGATGAGCCCGCCCAGCGCCCACAGGTAGACGAGCAGGATGACGGCGTAGTTGCGGCTGCCGAGGGACGGCAGCATGTACGCCTGCACGATGTTGTAGTGGGTGCTCACCAGCCCGCCCATGACGATGCCCATGAACAGCGCGCTCACGACCTCGCGCGTGACGAAGACCAGCAGCAGCGTCGTGAGGGCGGGCAGAACCGACCCGAAACCGAAGTGTTCGGTGCCCGGGATGGGGCCGCGCTGGCCGAAGTAGACGCCCAGGGCCAGCGCGGCGACGATGATGATGCCGGCCACCATCTGGCGCGTCCGTCCACTCTTGCGCGACGGCGGCGACGGCTCGCCGTCCATGCCAAGGGCATCGGACGGCGCAACGGGTTCGTCGTACAAGGTCTCTTCGCTCATGTCTGAGAGTGTCAGAGGGTCTGGTGTCAGCGACCGATCGGGAAGGCGAGCCCGGCCATCAGCGACGTCATCACGTGCCTGGCATGCATGCCGGCGGAGCCCGCTTCGATGGACAGCATGCCGACGGTGTAGCGGGCGTCAACGAAAAAGGTACTGCCGCCGAGCGCGAAGTCGATGCCCGCGCCGCCGGCCGCTGCTACATCGGTCGCGCGCGGGACGAACCCCTGGGGCGCGCCGGCCGCCCCGCAGCTCGTCAGAGGGCCGGCGGCCGGCTGGATCTCGCAATCGTTGCGGAACGAGAGCACGGGCCCTGCGTACACGCTGAACAGCATGGTCTTCGTGGGGAAGCCCGCACGCAGCAGGATGGGCAGCTGGATGTAGGCCATGGACAGCGTCACCGGGGCGCCCGTCGCGTCTTCGGGATTCACGAAGTTGTCCGCGCCCTCGTGGGCGTAGAGCACTTCCAGCTGCAGCGCCAGGTGGCTCGACATCGCGGTGCCGAAGAAGATGCCGCCGACAAAGCGATCCCGGGCCGTGGCGGTGCCCGCGTCGGGGCCTGTCAGACCGGTCCGGCTCACCCCCGCCTTGAATCCGAATGCGGATTGCGCCGCGCCGGCGCGAGGTGCGCCGACAACGAGAACCAGGGCGAGCGCGATCGCTGCGAGACGTCGCATCAGGTTGCCTCCGGATGACGAGTGCGACCCGTCATTGTAGGGGCTGCGACGCTCAGTCGCCACCGTGTTCGTCGAGCTCGATCACCACACGCCGGCGCCCGTCCAGGACCAGCTGTACCGGCACCAGCACGCGTTCCCCGAACGGCCGCACGTCCAGGTCCGCCACCGTGTCATCCACCCGAACGGCCACCGGATGGCCGCCTGCCAGCGCCGGCTCGAAGACCACGTTCAGCGGGACACCGCCGCGCGTCTGAGACAGCTCGAAGGTGTGGCGCTCCCCCTGCCGATGGTAGGAGAGAGACAGGTGCGCATCTCCCACCCGCAGCCGACGCACGGCCAGCCGGTCCCAGGCCGCCGGGATTTGTGGTCGGAGCCTCAGCCGGTGCACACAGGCGTCCGGCTGCACGCCCAGCAGGCCGTAGACCAGCGGCGCCACCACCATGGCCGTGGACCACGCCTGGTCCGGACACACACCGCGACCGCGCCGCTCCGTTCCGTGCAGCACCTCGTCCCACGCCCCGCGCTCGCGCCACAGCGCCTGCTCGACGTTCATCCACCAGTGACGAAAGCCGGCCTCCGCCCGCCCCGCGACGTACTCCGCCCAACTGGCCCAACCCGTGAACAGGGGCCACACCGCGCCACCGTGGTAACTCGTCGGGTCGTACGCCGGGTCGGAAAGAGGCAGCATGCGGACACCCCAGCCCGCAGTGAAATCGTCGGTCGATATCGCATCGAGCCAGCTCCGCGCACGCCCAGGGTCGGCGACGCCCAGCAGAAGCGGCACAGCCTGCATGACCGTCCGGGTCAGGTTCCGCTCCCAACCTCGCCCTTCCACACGCCACGCGTTCAGGGCGTATTCGTCGGCGTCCTCATCGTACAGCGTACGCTCGAAGGCTTCGCGAGCGGATTCGTTCTGCCGATGCAGCTCATTAGCGAAGACGTGCTCGCCCAGGCTCTCGGCGGCTTCCGCGAGCTCCCGCAGGGCGGCGGTCCAGATCGCGGTGTTGTAGCCGGTGATGGTGCCGCCCCCCAGTCGCCCGAACTCGATCCAGCCGTGGCCGACACGCGTGTTCTCGATGAGTCCGTCGCCGTCGGTGTCGGTGCTGCGGCAGAAGGCGTAGGCAGCGAGGACGCGGTCCCATTCGCCGCGCACGAAGCTGCGATCGCCCGTCCACGCCAGGTAGCGTGCGACCAACAGCAGGTACAGAGGCGTGGCGTCGGCTGAGTCGTAGTGCACGACGCCGCTGGTCGTGCACTCGTGCAGGACCTTGCCCGACAGGTCCTGGCGCGCGCCCAGGAACCGGATCACATCACGGGCGGCGTCCACGTCTCCCACGGCCAGGCCGGCGAGGGCGGTCCAGACGGCGTCGCGGCCGAAGAACCAGGCGTAGCCCGGCCGCCCGTCGTGAAACCAGTCGGGGCGGGAACCCCAGTACCCGGCGACGAGAGACCGACCCACACCCGGCGTCTCCACGACGTACGAGGCCAGCCGCTCCTTCGCCCAGCCCAGCGCCGTGGCGGCCAGTGGGTCCGGCGCCTCGATCTCCAGCCGGTCGTCATGCAGCAGGGTGCTCTCGGCGCGCCGGGCCTGGACCAGGGCATCCGGTCGGTGCAGGCGACGCAGGGCCCGTGCAAGGTCCGCGTCGTCCGAGGCTCCGACGGCGGCGAGCCGGACCGACTCGCCCGCGGCCAGATCCACGCCGGCGGCCACGTCCAGGGCCGCGGCATCGCCCGACGCGTCGGTCACGCGCAACGACCGGGGCGGATCGCTGAACGCGAACATGACGCGGTCGTCATCGTCGCCCGACGCCACCAGCAACCCGCGATCCGCCGCACGCCAGCGCAGCGGACCCAGCGCGCCGGCGGGGTAGGGCCACATGAGCCGGAGATCCGTGCGCCAGGAGATGTCCAACCGAGCGTCGCGTTCCGCCGTCCACTCCACCACTGCGCCCGCTACATCGCGCGGCACGAAGATGCGCTCCCGCACTGGCGCGCCCGCGACCTTCAACCGTCGCTCGATGCCTGCCGGCGTCACCGTGACCTGGCGGGCCAGCGCGCGCGCCACGCGGAGGCCGGACAGCACCCGTACCGGGTGCGCCCACAGCTCGTCGATGCCGCGGGCCTCGCCGCCCGCCACGAACGCCCGCCGCCCCGCCAGCGTGAACGGCTCATCCGCGTCCGCCGCTCCGTCCAGGCCGAGCCGTTCATCGAACGACGGCAACGGCCCCTTGAGCCCCGGCACGGCGGGCATGGCCAGCGTGGCGTCCTCCGCCGTCTCCGCCACGACGGGCCGCCAGTAGCGCACCTTGACGGTAGCCATCGACGATCGACGATCGACGATCGTCGGCGGATCCGGCGGCCGCGATGTACCGGGCTGTTGCCGGGACCCTGAGGTCTGGCCGCGCTCCCCGTCTGCCCGTCCCCCCCTCCCCCCGGCGGCCGAAGGGTCCGCGACGTCGAGCCGAGCACGGACATCCCGTCCCGACACGTACAGAAGCGCATTCCAGGCAAGGCGCTCGACGTGTTCCCGGTACGCCATGTCGAGGGCGCGGAACGGCAGATACGCCCCGATACAGAGTACGCGCCGGCGTTCGGCCCCTGGCCGGGCGTCCATGGGGTCGTATTCCCAGATGGTGGCGCGCTGCGGGTTGATGTGGATGAAGCTGCGCTCGACGGCCACGACCCGGCCCCGGGTCGGCCACGCCGGGGCGCGATACGTCACTGTTGTGAAAAGCTCCCGGTCCCGGGGCCACCACGTGTAGGCGGCGCTGCCCAGGCCTTCGAACAGCGGGTGGCTGCGGAAGGCCGCGTGTCCCCGGATGTGGGGGTACTCCGAGAAGCTGCGGAAAAGGAAGAGCTCATCCGCCTCTTCGTTCCACGTGCCGTGCTGGGCGTCGTTGGGCGGCTCCGACTCGATGCCCAGGGTGAACGGCAACGCGGCGGCGGCGCCGGTGAGCAGCACGCCGCCCCGTTCGAGGGGCTCGGTGAGTGCCGCCAGCTCGGGCTGGGGCTCGATGACGGACGCCGCATGGACCCAGACCACGTCGCAGTCGGGTGTGCCCTCGAGGTCGTCGAGGGCGACCATGCGGGACCGGATGCCCGGCAGCGTTTCGAGCCAGCGGGCGATCGCCGCCGCGTCGTCGGAACCGGGAGGACAGACCAGCGTGACCTGGAGCGGTTCGCTCACAGGCTCACCTCGAGCGGCTCGCCTATGGCCCCCTCGACGAGCTGGCGCCCATCGACCTCCAGGACCACGCCTTTGCGCGTGCGCTCGAGCGTGATGAGGGATCCGCGGAACGGGAGTCGTTCGAGGCGCAGGTGCTCCAGCTGGAGGGGCAGCGGATCGACGACGACGCGGCCTTCGCCCGTGTCGTCGGGACGGAAGCCGGCGACGAAGCGGATGATCAGGTCGTTGATCCAGGAATGCTGGTAATCGTCGATGCCGCGGTAGATGCTCGGCCGGCCGTTGACGGGGGAGTAGTGCTCGAAGCAGTTGGGCCGTTCCGGGTCGTTTTCGAAGAAGAGCATGCGAACGGTGCGTTCCAGCAGCTCGGCGGCGCGGCGGCGCAGGCGCGGTTCCAGGGTCGCGGCGCGTCCCAGCGCTTCGATGACGTGCGCATTGGCCATGGGCCAGACGCGGCCGTTCCAGGTGCAGTTCTGGCGGACGCCCTTCCAGCGGGCGTCCGGGTCGAACGTGGGGTCGTCCGCCGACGTGGACGGGACGGGATACGGCAGCCAGAAGGCGTCCGGATCGAACAGGTTGCGCTGCAGGCCCTTCAGGTGGCTCTCATCGACGATGTCGGTCATGTAAGGATAGAAGCACACGGCGGCCTTGACGCCCGTACGTTGCATGGCGGCCGGGTCCACATCGAAGAACATGCCCGTCTTCGCGTCCCACATGTGCGTGCGCACGGCCTCGGCGATGCGGTCGGCGACGGCGTCGTGCCGGCCGATATCGGCCGAGCAGTCCAGCATGGCGGCGACCCGGGCCAGGGCGCGGCGCAACCGGTAGGCGTACACGGTCAGGTCCACGCCCTTCAGCCGGATCCGATACTCGAAATGCTGCCGGTCGGCCGTCGGGTCCACCGCCGTGTAGCGGCTCATGTTCTCCTGGCCCGTCTCGTACGGGTCGCGCACATCGTAGAGGCCGGTGCGCTCGGCATCCCGCTCCTTGTCCAGCCAGTCGGCGTAGCGCACGAGGGGTCCGTAAGCCGCTTCCAGGAAGCCGTCGTCGGGGTGGACCTCGTGCACGGCCAGCAGGCTGGCGCCCCAGTCGGCGAAGTAGAAATCGGTGCGGCGCTCGTGGTCCAGGTAGACGCGTCCGGGCAGGGCGCCGTCCTCGCGCTGGTGCTCCAGGAACGTGAGCAGGGCGCCCCGCGCGCGGGCCGGGTTGGCGAGCCAGCGCAGCTCACGCATGTGACACCAGGCGCTGTAGCTGATGGGGCAGTGGAAGTACTCGATGCCCTCGGCGCACGTGGGGTGCCCGTAGTTGCCCGCCGGCTCGATGAAGTTCAGCCGCAGGCCGTACCAACGATAGGCGAAATAGCGGGAGATCCACGGGTCGGACGACTGCAGCGACGGCGCGGCGTCGTAGTAGGCCAGCCAGGCATCGCGGCTGGCTTCGGCGGCGCCGAATCGGCGCTGGGTGGCGCCGGGCGTGCCGTTGCCGGCCGTAGCCGACGCACCGGAGCCGGCACCGTTGCCGGGCACCGCGGCGTGGTTCTGCCAGCGGAGCGATTCCTCGGGCAGCACCTGCAGCTCGACGGCGACCCATGCGCTGGCGCCCGGCTTGATGTCATGGGCCCGTGCCAGGCCGGCGTACACGAGGGTGCGGCCCCATCGGGTAGGCGCATCGGCCAGGTCGAACCCGTGCAATGAGGCGGCGTCGGGGTCCCAGCGGTCGCGGAACGGCGTGGTCTCCCAGTCGGGTGTGTTGGGGAAGCGGGCCGACTGCTGAGACTCGTGCACGGCCCACGCGTCGGCCGGTTCATCGGTGAAGCGGAGGACACAGTCCAGGTCGATGCGTCCGGTCCGGTCCTGGGCATCGCGGGCGGCGATGCGGAAAGCGATGCCATCGCCGTCGGCCGTGCACGCCTCGCGCCCCGCCAGCGCCCCGCCCTCCTGCGCCGTCCAGGCGATGGTGTGCAGCGCCGTCGGCTCCTCGCCGTTGTTGGTGATGCGAAGCTCGGTGGCGAACCGGCCGCCGGGAAGAACCGCGCGGTGTTCCTCGATCTCCAGGTCGTCCGCGTGGTAGTGGACGACAATGCGCGCCGGGGACCATTCGCGGCGCGTCGGCTGCAGCCGGATCTCCGTACCGTCGCTCGCCACCAGGGACAGGGTGAACAGCGGCGCGAGGCCGTAGAGGAAGACGTGTCCGCCATCCCAGAACCCCGGGCGGTCCAGCCAAAGGGGATGGGGCGGGGCGAAGAGGGTGCCATCACCCGCCCCCAGGTAATGCTTGTCGGTCCGGTGCAGCAGGTCGATCGGCGTGTCCATGCTTACCACTTCGCCCGGCCCGCGGCGTGGAGGATCTGCTTCACGCGCTCACTCGTCCGCGGGCTCGAACCGCAGCGCAGCCGAGTTGATGCAGAAGCGCTGGCCCGTGGGCTGCGGCCCGTCATCGAACACGTGGCCCAGGTGCGCTTCGCAACGACTGCACAGGACCTCCGTGCGATGCATGCCCACCGAGTCATCCGGCTGCGTTTCCACGTTGTCGTCCTTGGCCGGCTTCCAGAAGCTGGGCCAGCCACTGCCCGACTCGTACTTCTCGGCGGAGCGGAACAGCTCGGCGCCGCAGCAGACGCAGCGGTATGTGCCCACGTCGTGGTTGTCCCAGTGCTCGCCAGAGAACGCGCGCTCCGTACCCTTCTCGCGCGTGACCCGGTACTGTTCCTGTGTGAGCTGCGCCTGCCACTCCGCCTCACTCTTGCGCACCTTGTCGCTCATGTTCGTGTTCCTTCCCTCCAGTCGTTTCCGGGCGCCAGTGCACCCGTGTTCACCGTGCTACCGCCGGCGATCGGAGCGATGACCCGGACCGGCAATCGCGGGACTGCCACCGGGTCACGGCGAATCGGTGGGGAGGAGACCCGCGTAATCTTGACGGCTGGCACCCCCAACGGCAACCGGTCGCCTTTCCGCTCGGCGCGCCGGCGCCTACCTTGCGCATGGCGTTACCGCCGCGGGCGCCACGGACCCCCGCTCCCTCTCTCACCGGGTAACCATGCAGCAGCAACCACTCACGCCTCATGATCGCGATCATCCCGGCGCCGCCGCGCGCGCCACGGATACGTTCCGCACGGCGTTCGGCGACCCGGCTGTCGTGGCCCGGGGCCCGGGTCGCATCAACCTGATCGGTGAGCACGTGGACTACAGCGGCGGCCTCGTGCTGCCCGTGGCCATCGACATGGACGTGGTGGTCGCGGCCCGGGCCCGGACGGATGCCCGGGCGCACGTGATCGCGGCCGACCTGGGCGCGGAGGACGACTTCCGCCTGGATACCACCTCCCGGGGTGACGGCTGGGTTTCGTACGTGCGTGGCGTCGCGCACCTGTTGCGGGATGCGGGCGTTCCCGTCCCCGGCTTCGACATGGCCCTGGCAGGCGACGTGCCCCGGGGCGGCGGCATGTCCTCATCCGCTGCGCTCGAGGTGGCCACGGCGACGGCACTGCTCGCGCTGGCCGGCGGCGCCGTGGACGGTGTCCGGCTTGCGCAGCTGTGTCGCCGCGCGGAAACCGAGTGGGCGGGGGTGAGCTGCGGCATCATGGACCAGCTCATCGCAGTCCTCGGTCACACGGGCCATGCCCTGCTGGTGGATACCCGCACGCTGGCGTACCGGTACGTGCCGTTGCCGTCGTCCGTGCGCGTCATCGCAGTGGACAGCGGTGTGCGCCGGGATCTGCGCGAGTCCCAGTACAACGACCGGGTCGCTTCCACACGGCAGGCGGCGGGGCTGTTGGGCGTCGCCCAGCTGGGGGACGTGACGCCGGACATGTTCGAGCGCGCGGCAGCCGATCTTCCCGAGCCCGTCCGCCGCCGTGCGCGCCACGTAGTGACCGAGATCCAGCGCACGCGCCGCGCCGCCCGCGCCCTCGCGGAGGGGCGCATCGACGAGGCCGGGCGTCTGATGAACGCGTCCCACGAAAGCCTGCGCAACGATTTCGAAGTGTCCACGCCCGAGCTGGATGCCCTGGTGGCCGCGGCCCGACGTGTCAACGGCGTCTATGGCTCACGCCTGACGGGCGCCGGCTGGGGCGGCTGTACGGTGTCGCTGGTCCAGGACGCGGCCGTGGAGGAGTTCCTGAACCGGGTGCCGGCAGACTACCGCCAGGCCACCGGCCGCGACGCCGTCGTGTACGTGCTGAACGCCGTGGATGGCGCATCCCTTCTCGACGGACCGGGCGGCGGCCCCATCGTGCGCGCGCCAGGGACCTTGGCCGAACCCTGACAACAGAGGAACACGACCCATGTGGCGACATAGCATCGCGGCTTGTGCGGCCACCCTCGTTCTCGGCATGCCGGGCGCGGCATGGGCCCAGGCACTCCCCGACAACGCCTGCACCATCGATCGGCTCATCGACATGACCCGCGTGTCCAGTCCGGCCCTGTCCCCGGACGGCGCGCACGTGCTGTTCACGCGCAGTGATCTGGACTGGTCGAAGAACAAGCGCAACAGCCGCCTGTGGATCGCGAACGCGGACGGCAGTGACGCGCGGCCGTTCACGGCCGAGCCGGGCGACGGCGCCGCCCGCTGGTCGCCGGACGGGCGCTACGTCGCGTTCCTGCGGGCGGCGGGCGGCGGCAACGGCGGGAACGGCGCCAACGGCAATGGCGGGCGTACGCGGCAAATCTTTCTGATCCGCACGGACGGCGGCGAAGCGCGTCAGCTGATGAAGCACGCGACGTCCGTGCGACGTTTCGAGTGGGCCAAGGATGGCAGCCGGATCTTTTTCGTGGCCCCGGATTCCCTGACGAAGGCGGAGAAGGACGCTCGCAAGAACGGCGACGACGCCATCGCCGTGGATGAAGGGCCCAACGGGCAGGATCGCGGGCAGTGGTCCAACCTGTGGTGGGTGGCCGTAGACTTCGATTCCGCGCAGTCGGAGCCCCTGACGGAGGGGCACCGGATGATCGGCGACTTCGTCGTCGCGCCCGACGGCCGCAGCGTCGCGTTCACGTACCGCACCGAGGACCGCCGGAACGACGGGTTCCGCTCCGAGATCGCCGTGGTGGATGTGGCCACGAAAGAGATCAAGACGCTCACGCACAACGAGGCCCCCGAGTCGCGCCTGGCGTGGTCGCCCGACAACCGCACGCTCACCTTCGTGGCGCCCGACCTGAAGACCTGGAAGCTGGACCAGGGCAATCTGTACGCCATGGACGTGGCGAGCGGGCAGGTTCGGCAGCTCATGCCGAGCTTCAACGGCGACATGAGCGGTTATGAGTGGGCGCCGGACGGCCGGACCATCCACTTCGCGGCGCTGGACAGCACCGTGTCCAACCTGTACGCGTTGGACACGCGCAGCGGACGCGTGCAGAAGCTGAGCGACTTCGACGGTGTCATCGGCTCGCCCAGCTTCTCCCACGGCCACGACGTCGTCGCGTTCACCATGCAGTCCCCCACATCGCCTGGAGAGATCTACACGGCGAAGGTCGAGGACATGAAGCCCGTGGCGATCACCGACGTGAACGCGAAGGTCCGCGCCCTGGACCTGTCCACGCCCGAGCTCGTCCACTGGACCAGCAGGGACGGGCATCCCGTCGATGGCCTGCTCTACCTGCCGCCCGGCGGTCGCGACCATCCGGGTGCCATGGTGCTCTACCTGCACGGTGGGCCCGCCGGCGTGTTCACCCGACGCTTCGACGGCGACGCCCAGGTCCTCGACCTACGGGTATGCCGTCCTGGAGCCCAACGTGCGCGGATCCAGCGGCTACGGCGATGCGTGGCTGCGCGGCAACACGGACGACATCGGCGGCGGCGACTTTCAGGACGCCATGACGGGCGTCGACGCCATGGTTCAGCGCGGCGTCGCCGACCCCGACTCCCTGGCGGTGCGCGGTTGGAGCTACGGCGGCATCCTCGGCGGCTGGACCATCACGCAGACGAACCGCTTCAAGGCCGCCAGCCTCGGCGCCATGGTGGCCGACTGGGTCTTCGAGTACGGCGTCGGCTTCAACTACGATGTCACCCGCTGGTACCTGGGCGGCGACCCGTGGAGCAAGCAGGCGTTCTGGATCGAGCGGTCGTCCTACATGCACGCCGACCGGGTGAAGACACCGACCATCCTCTTCCACGGCGACGAGGACACGACGGACACACCGGGCCAGTCCATGGACTTCTTCGCTGCGCTGGAGCACTTCGGCGTACCCGTCCGCCTGCTGCGCTTCCCTCGGGAGCCCCACGGCTTCCGCGAGCCGCACCACCAGCGCATCCGCTACGTGGAGGAGATGCGCTGGTTCCAGAAGTACGTGCGCGGCCAGGCGGACTGGAAGGCGCCGGAGCGGCCCGGGCCGAAGACCGCCACCGCCGGGAAGTAGGCTCACACGAAGGCACGGAGCTACCTCTTCGTGTTCTTCTTGCCTTCGTGTGACCTCGCCGGTCTACGCCTCCGCGCTGTCACACATCCCGGAGCGCGATCATGGGATCCACCGAGGCGGCCCGCCGGGCCGGGATGTAGCTGGCGAGGGCGGCGGCAAGGCACAGCGCGAGGGTGACGCCGGCGAACGTAACAGGGTCGAACGCGCTCACACCGTACAGGAACGCCGACAGCGTTCGCGTCACGGCGGCG
>JARRJS010000100.1:0-19809 GCA_037388885.1 Gemmatimonadota bacterium | reverse complement strand
GGGAAACGTCCAACCGCCGATCCACGCTCCCGGATCGATTCACCAGCACGTGCTCCCCGCCCCGGTTGGGCGCCTGCCTGTACACCAACGACCCCGTCGCCGATACGGAGAAGGCACCCGTGTAGCCTCCTTGGGTCGCCACGTTCTCCGCCAGCCGCCGCGGCGATCCCACGAGCTTGCCGGACCGGGGATCGAAGCCCTGCACCACCAGGGACCCGCCGGAGGATACGTAGGCCAGGTGGTTGTGGGCGTCGACCTGCGCCGTGAGGCCCGGCCCCAGGATCTCCATCCGTCCCGACGCCAGGGACAGGCGGGAGATGGACGTGGTTCCCGTCGGCGAGAGGGTGGTGTAGAAGAGGACACTCGCTCGGGGTTCCCTCCGTCGGCGGACACCCGGTACAGCGTCGGCAGGCCTCCAGCGGGCCATTCCGAGTATACAATGGTGTTTCCCGCTCCCCACGCGGCGCCGCCGAACTGCCCGGAGATCGTGGCGACGACCCGGCTCGAGCCCCCTTCCACGGGGATGCGGCGGATGGCCTGGTCACTGGCGGTGTAGAAACCCAGGTAGGCTCCGTCGGGCGAGAAGAACGGGCTTGAACCGCCGGCGGTTCCTGGGACGACCTGCCACGTCCGGTCCGCCAACAAGCGCTGATAGAGCGTGGAGACGCTTCCGTTCCAGAACGCTTCCACCAGCCGCTTGCCGTCGGGGGAAAGGGCGAGCTGCCCCGGCGCTAGAGCCGTGTCCGGGGGATCCACCCAGAACTCCACCACCGCGGCCGCCGAAGTCCCCCGCGGCCTCAGCCAACCCCACGCCGCGAGCCCCACGCTCACCAGCGCCACCGCGGCCAGTCCAACGACCAGAGGACGCCTCGGGGCCCTGACGGCCCGTTCGGCGCCTGCCACCCCGATGGTCGCGGTAGTGAAATTGGGGTCCGCCAGGGCATTGGCGAACGCCTGGGCGCTCTCGAACCGGTCCGCCGGCAGCTTTTCCAGCGCCTTGGCCACGGCCGCCGCCACGTTCGGCGGCACCGACTTCCGCAGCTCGGTGATGGGCCGCGGCTCGTCGGTCACGATCTTCACGATGATCTGTTGCGCCGACGCGCCCACATGCGGCGGGTCCCCCGCCAGCATCTCGTACAGCACGGTCGCCAGCGAGTAGATGTCGCTGCGCCCGCTGATCTCCTTCTCCGCCGTCGCCTGTTCCGGGCTCATGTAGTGCGGCGTCCCCAACGAGAGCCCCGTCTCCGTCATGCGTCCGCCCGCCGCCGCACTCACCGCCAGCGCGATGCCGAAGTCCGCCACCATGGGCCGGCCCGCATGCAGCAGGATGTTCTCCGGCTTGATGTCCCGGTGTACCACGCCATGCTCGTGGGCGTACTGGAGAGCGTCCGCCACCTCCACCACCAGCTTCACGGCTTCGTCCACGCCCAGCTGCCGTTCCCGGTCCAGCCGGTCGCGCAGCGACTCGCCTTCCACGTACGGCATGACGTAGTACAGGAACCCGTCCGCCTCGCCCGAGTCGAACAGGGGCAGGATGTTGGGGTGTTGGAGCTGGGCGGTAGTGGCGATCTCCTGCACGAAGCGATCGGCGCCCAGGACGGCGGCCAGCTCGGGCTTGAGGACCTTGATGGCGACGTCGCGATCGTGCTTCAGGTCGCGGGCCAGGTACACGGTGGCCATGCCGCCCTCGCCGAGCTCGCGCTCGATGCGGTAGCGGTCGGAAAGGGCGGCGGCGAGACGCGACCAGTCGCTCACGGCCGGAACGGTTGATCCGGACGCGTGCGCTCGCGCCAACCGGTGGGTTGGGTCATCTGACTGTGCGCCGGGGAAGGGGAGATGGTACGGCTATGGTCGTTTCACAACCATAGATGCAGGTGGCGTGCCGGACAAGATCGTCGCTGTTGCTGGCGCGAACGGCCAGCATGATGATACGCTGATTGTCCCCGTACACCATGGCACGTGCTGCCGGCCTGTGCCACCGTGGGTGAAAGGAGTCGCCGAACATGAACGCGCCCCGTCGCAGCGTCCGATCTCTTGTGCGCCGCCACGCCGTTTTCGGCCTCGCCGTCCTGGCCTTCGCCTTCGTCGCCGATCGGCCCGCTGCCGCACAGGGTCGCACCACGACGAACTTCGACGCCGGCTGGCGCTTCCACCTGGGCGACGTGCCGGCCGCGAAGAACGCCGCGTTCGACGACTCCGGCTGGCGCACCTTGAACCTGCCCCACGACTGGAGCATCGAAGGGCCGTTCAGCAAGGACAACCCGGCGGGCGCCGCCGGCGGCGCGCTCCCTGGTGGCATCGGCTGGTACCGCAAGACGTTCAACGTGCGAACGACGGAGCGCGGGCGGCTGTTCTTCATTGACTTCGACGGGGTCTACCGCGACAGCCAAGTCTGGATCAACGGCCATTATCTGGGGAAGCGCCCTTACGGCTACAGCTCCTTCCGCTACGAGCTCACGCCGTACCTGCATTTCGGCGCGCGGCCGAACGTGCTGGCCGTTCGCGTGGACAATTCCAAGCAGCCCAACTCGCGCTGGTACTCCGGCTCCGGGATCTACCGGCACGTTTGGCTCGTCACGACGAGCCCGGTCCACATCGCCCACTGGGGCACGTATGTGACCACGCCCGTGGTGAGCGCCCGCCAGGCCGATGTGACCGTGCGCACCACCGTGCGCAACACCACCGAACAACCGAGCGACATCACGCTGCGTACGACCGTGGTCGACAGCGCCGGCCGCGTGATGGCCGACACGTCGTTCGAAGCCCGCTTGCCGGCGGGTTCCGTCCAGGATATGGCGCAGCAGCTGAGCGTGCCGAACCCCGCCCTCTGGTCGCCCGACTCGCCTGCGCTCTACCACGTCGTGTCCCGCGTGGAGTGCGACGGCCGGCTGTGCGACGACGTGACCACGCCCCTCGGCCTCCGGTCCTTCACGTTCGACGCGCAGCGCGGGTTCATCCTGAACGGTCAGAGAGTGGAGATTCGGGGCGTGTGCCTGCACCACGACCTGGGCGCGCTGGGCGCGGCGCTGAACGATCGCGCGCTGGAGCGGGAGCTCCAGATCATGAAGGCCATGGGCGTGAACGCCATCCGCACGTCCCACAACCCGCCGGCGCCGGAGCTGCTGCAGATGGCGGATCACATGGGCTTCATCGTCATGGATGAGGCCTTCGACGGCTGGAAGATCGCAAAGACGAAATACGACTACCACCTCGACTGGGATGCGTGGCACGATCGCGACCTGGCGGACATGGTGCGTCGGGACCGCAACCATCCCAGCGTGTTCCTGTGGAGCATCGGCAACGAGGTGCGGGAGCAGGGCGACTCCTCCGGCATCCCCATCGCCCGGGAGCTGGCGGGCGTTGTCCGGCGGCTGGACCCGACCCGGCCCATCACCGCCGGGCTCGACCACCCCGACACGTTCAACTACGTCATCCGCTCGGGCGCCCTCGACGTCCTCGGCTTCAACTACCGCGACAGCCTCTGGGCCGGCTTCCCGCAGACGTTTCCGGGCCAGAAGTTCGTCGCCACGGAGGCCACCTCGTCCCTCAACACGCGCGGCTACTACAAGCAGCCCTCCGACAGCGTCGCGCGCTTCGGCGGACCCTGGATGAAGAACCCCGGGCCTACGCCCAACAAGAGCTATCGCCTCTCCGACTACGACAACCGGGCCGCCGCCTGGGGCTCTCTGCACGAGGAGTCGCTCCGCGCCATCCGGGCCCATGAATACCTGTCCGGCATGTTTGTGTGGACCGGGTTCGACTACCTGGGTGAGCCCACGCCCTACGGCTGGCCTGCACGCAGCTCCTATTTCGGCATCGTCGACCTGGCCGGCTTTCCCAAGGACGCCTACTGGCTGTATCAGAGTTTGTGGACGGAGCGGCCCGTGCTACATATGTTTCCGCACTGGAACTGGACACGGGGCGACACCATCGACGTGTGGGCCTACACCAACGCGGACTCCGTGGAGCTGTCCCTGAACGGCCGGTCCCTGGGCGTCAGACACATGGGCGCTGACACGTTGCATCTGATGTGGAGGGTGCCCTATTCGCCCGGCGTGTTGCGCGCCGTCGGTTGGAAGGATGGGCGCGTCATGGCCACGCGGGAAGTGAAGACGGCAGGAAGGCCGGCCCGCATCGAGTTGACCGCGGACCGCGACACCATCCAGGCCGGCGGCCGGGACCTTTCGTTCGTCACGGTGCGTGTGGTCGACGCCGACGGCGTGGCCGTGCCCACGGCGGACAACCTCATGCACTTCCAGGTGGCGGGCGATGCCTCCATCGCCGGCGTGGACAATGGTGACGAGATCAGCCACGCGCCGTTCCAGGCGGACAGCGTGCGGTTGTTTTTCGGGAAAGGACTCGTCATTCTGCGGGCCGGAAACACGCCCGGTGTCGTCACGTTGACGGCCTCATCGGATGGGCTGGCAAGCGCAACGGCCCGCATCCATCTGACTCGCGATGGCCGTAGGCCACAGCCGGGTCGGTGAAATGCTTGTGTCTGGCTTCACGAATTGTGTTGACAGAATGGTCGGAGAACATTAACGAAAGTGTATCATTTTCCCCGGGAATCAGCCGTGGCCCAACAGCTTACGATGTCGAAGCACCTTTGCGCCCTGCTTCACGACCTCGAGCTTCGTGTCGGGGTTGTTTGCGGGCAGTACCAGTTTCCGGCCAAGTCGGGCTTCGCGGCCCGCAGCCATAGCAAGATATTTCCCTCGCCCCGGGCCTTTGGCAGGCCGGGGCGTTTGTCGTACTCACAGCTTGGGAAGACGTCCATGGGACGAACACGCTACATCATCGGAGCGCTCTTGGCGGTGCTCGTTGTAGCTCCGCTAAATGCGCAAGCGCCTACCGGTGCGGTTCGCGGACGCATCGTCGACGAGGCGACGCAGCAACCGCTTGCAGGGGTCCAGGTTTCCATCGCCAGCCGCGGTGCCCTGACACGGGACGATGGGGCCTATCTGATCACGAACGTTCCGGTAGGCACGTACAACCTCCGGACCACGATGATCGGTTACGCGGAAGCGACCCAGTCCGTCACGATCTCCGCCGGCGAGACGGCCGTCGTGAACCTGGCGCTGACCGTGCAGGTGATCGGCCTGGGTGAGATCGTGGCGACGGGCTACGGGCACCAGCGGGCGGGCGACATCACCGGCTCTGTGAAGCAGGTCAATTCGACGGATTTCAACACCGGCACCATCGTCAGCCCTCAGACGCTGATCCAGGGCAAGGTCGCTGGCGTGCAGGTCGTGGACAACAACGAGCCGGGTGGCGGACTCGATATCCGGATCCGCGGTGCCACGTCCGTGAATGCCAACAGCAATCCGCTCTACGTCATCGATGGCCAGCCGATCGGTACCGGCGCCGGTGGCGGCATCGCCACCAACGGGCGCGATGCGCTCAACTTCCTGAACCCGGAGGACATCGCGAGCATCACCGTGCTCAAGGACGCGTCGGCCGCAGCGATCTACGGGGCCAACGCCGCCAACGGCGTGGTGATCATCACGACGAAGCACGGGCAGGGCGGGCCGCACCTGTATTACAGCGGCACCGTGTCCGCCTCATCGATCACCAAGCTGCCCGACGTGCTCAACGCGGCGCAGTTCAGGGCGGCGGTGCAGCAGTATGCGTCGGGCCGCGATACGCTGCTGCTCAACGCGAATACCGACTGGTTCAGCCAGATCGATCGCACGGGCTACGGACAGGAGCACAACCTGGCCCTTTCGGGTTCGGGCGAGACGAACGACTACCGGCTGTCCATGGGATACATGCAGCAGCAGGGCATCATCAAGGCCTCCTCAACGGATCGCGTATCCCTGGGAGTGAAGTACGATCAGCGCCTGTTCAGTGATGCCTTCAACTTCACGCTGAACGTCAAGGGTTCCCAGGCGAAGGACCGGCTGGTGCCCGGCGGCGTGATCGGCAATGCGGCCTCCATGGCGCCGACGCAGCCGGTGCTGGATCCGACGAGCGCCACCGGCTACTGGGATTGGACCACGACGAACGCATCGCCGTCCAACCCCCTTGCCACGGCGGATCTCGCCAAGAGCAACGCCACCACCTATCGCAGCGTCGGCAACATTCAGGCGGGCTACGCGTTCCCGTTCCTTCCGGGTCTGAAGGCGAACGTCAACCTGGGCTACGACGTCGGCAAGATGAGTCGCCAGGACTTCGTCCCCAACGACCTGGCGGCGGAGATCCGGCAGCGGCACGGCATGTTGAGCCTCACCAACAACACCGAAGCGCACTCGGTGTTGGAGACCTATCTGACGTACGCCACGCCGCTGTCGAGGATCCCCGGCAGGATCGACGTGACCGGCGGCTACTCGTATACAGGGCAGCACAGCAACAACACGTGGTACACGGGGACCGGTCTGAACAGCAACCTGCTGGGTCAGAACGGCATTGCGTCTGCCGACAACGTGACGAACGGTGAAGACATCACCGACTACAAGCTGATCTCCTTTTTCGGCCGGTTGAACTACAACATCGGCGACCGCTACCTGCTGGCGGCGACGGTTCGCCACGACGGCTCCTCGCGCTTCGGCGCGGGCAACCAGTGGGGCACGTTCCCGTCGGTAGCCTTGGCCTGGCGGCTCTCGAACGAGCCATTCCTGGCGGACGTAACCGCCCTCTCGGACCTCAAGCTGCGCGCATCCTGGGCGACGACGGGCAACCAGGCGTTCGAAGACTACCGGCAGTATTCCACGTACACGTACAGCGACGCGCTGACCGAGTACCAGTTCGGCCAGCAGTTCGTCACGACGATCCGCCCCAGCGCGGTCGACCCGAACATCCACTGGGAGTCCACCAAGTCCTGGGACGTGGGCCTGGACTACGGGTTCCTGGACCAGCGTTTCAGCGGCGCCATCGACTGGTACGTCAAGAACACCGACGACCTGATCTTCAACGTGCCGGTGGCGGCGGGGACCAACCTGTCCAACTACGTCTACACGAACATCGGCAGCATGAAGAACACGGGCGTGGAGTTCAGCCTGAACGCCAAGCTCCTGGACGGCGGCAATGACGGCCTGAGCTGGACAGCAGACTTCACCGCGTCCCACAACACGAACGAGCTGACCAGCATCAACCCGACCAAGAGCGTGTCCCAGATCTTGACGGGCGGCATCTCCGGCGGCGTGGGCAACAACGTCGAGGTTCTCCAGCCGGGCTCGCCGATCAACTCGTTCTTCGTGTACAAGCAGCTGTACGATGCCAGTGGCAAGCCCATCGAGGGGAGCTACGCCGACCTGAACGGCGACGGCGTCATCAACGACCTGGACCGCCGGCCGTTCCACGATCCGGCCCCGAAGTGGATCGTGGGCCACTCGTCGTACTTCAACTACCACAAGTTCGACCTGAGCTTCACGCTGCGGGCGTACCTGGGGAATTACGTGTACAACAACGTCGCGTCTTCCCTCGGTGCGTATCAGAACCTCACGGGGTCGGGGATGCCCGCCAATCTGGACGCTTCGGTCCTGAAGACGGGCTTCGTCGTGCCGCAGTACTACTCGGACTACTACGTGGAGAACGCGTCCTTCCTGCGCATGGACAACATCACGCTCGGGTACGCGTTCACGTACCATGGCCAGCCGCTACGCGTATACGGAACCGTGCAGAGCGCGTTCACGATCACCGGCTACAACGGCGTGGATCCGACGGCCGGACTCAATGGCATCGACAACAACATCTATCCTCGGTCGCGCACGTTTACTGCCGGCCTGAGCGTCCGGTTCTAAGGAAGGGGACGGAACATGACCATCAGAAAGTGGAAGCTTACGGTTGCGGCCGTCCTCGTCGCTGCGGTAATGGCCGGCTGCACGGACCCGACGGTGGTGCCCAAGAGCACCGTCACCACCGCCAACATCTTCACCGACCCGGGCTCGTACCGGGCGTTCCTCGCCAGGATCTACGCGGGCCTCATCGTCACGGGCCAGCAAGGCCCGGACGGCAACCCGGACATTCAGGGCATCGACGAGGGATTCAGCGAGTACCTGCGGTTGTACTGGTACCTGGAGGAAGTGCCGACCGATGAGGCCGTGATCGGCTGGAACGACCCCGGTCTGCCGACGTTGAACACGGACACCTGGGGTGCCAGCAACAACATGGTCAACGCCATGTACTACCGCATCTACTTCCAGATCATGCTGGCGAACGAGTTCCTGCGCCAGACGGTCGATGACTCCCTCGCCGCGAGAGGGCAGAGCGACCTGATGAACGAGGTGCACCAGTATCGTGCCGAGGCCCGCTTCCTCCGGGCGCTCAGCTACTGGCACGGGATCGACCTGTTCGGCAACATCCCGCTGGTGACCGAGAACGACCCGCTCGGTTCCACGCCCCCGAAGCAGGCCACGCGCGACAGCATCTTCAATTATGCGGTCAGCGAGTTGAAGGCGGTCGAGAACGACCTGCCGGCAGTCGGGCCCGACAGCTACGGACGGGCAACGAAGCCTGCAGCCCAGATGCTGCTCGCGGAGCTGTACCTGAACGCGGGCGTCTACACGGGCACGCCGCAATGGTCGGAAGCGCTGGCGTACGCAGACTCGGTCATCACCTCGGGCCACTACAGCCTGAATCCCGTGTTCCGGGACAACTTCACGGCGGACAACAACCTGTCGCCCGAGATCATCTTCGCCGCGCCGCAGGACGGCAGTCATACGCAGACCTGGGGCGGCATGACGTTCCTGGTCCACGCCGGCTGCGGCGGCAACATGGATGCCGCCGACTACGGCATGGACTACTGCTGGGGCGGCTACCGCCTGAAGCAGCAGGTCTACAACCTGTTCACCGCCGGCGATTCGCGCGGCGCGTTCTTCTGGACGAGCGGCCAGACGGTCAACGTGGACAGCATCGGCGATTTCCAGTACGGTACCGCCGCGCCGAAGTTCACCAACAAGAACTCGGACGGCACGGACGTCGCGCAGCTCACCATGATCAGCACGGATTTCCCGATCTTCCGGTTGGGCGAAGCCTATCTGATCTACGCCGAGGCCGCGGTGCGGTCCAATACGAACCTGGGCCAGGCGCTGACCTACGTGAACGACCTGCGGGAGCGGGCGTTCGGCGACGCCACCCACGACATCACTGCGGGGCAGCTGACCGTGCCGTTCCTCCTGAACGCGCGCGCCCGTGAGCTGTTGTTCGAGGCACGGCGCCGCACCGACCTGGTCCGCTTCGGCATGTTCGGCGGAAACAGCTACCTCTGGGCGTGGAAGGGTGGTGTCCAGGGCGGGACGGGAATTCCCGAGACAATGGATCTCTATCCGCTGCCGGCGAATGAGATCATCGCCAACCCGAATCTGACGCAGAATCCGGGTTACTGATCTCCGGTGCAGTAGACGTTTCAAACGCCTGCAGCCCCGCCGCGCTCGCGGCGGGGCTGCAGGATTTTCGCGAAACAATCGGAACCTGGGTGTGATGCCCCGCAGCTCCGTACTTGCCGGCGCACTGGTCGTGCTCGTATCGGCTGCGACCGCCTGCCGCAGCGGCCCCACCACGCCCCCGCCCCCCGGCACGCAGGCTGGCCGTCCGGTGCTGGACCCCACGTACCGGCCCAGCGGCCACATGGCCGCGGGCGACGTCGCCGTGCGCCTGTTCCAGTGGAGCTGGCGCGACGTGGCGGCCGAGTGCGAGAGTGAGCTGGGTCCCGACGGCTACGCCGCAGTCCTGGTCTCGCCGCCGCAGGAGCATACGGTGCTGACCGGCTCGCCTTGGTGGGAGCACTACCAGCCGGTGAGCTACAGTATCGAGCGCACCACGTTCGGCACGAAGGCCGAGTTCGAGGACATGGTGCAGCGCTGTCAGGCAGCGGGTATCGACATCTACGTCGACGCCGTCATCAACCATATGACCGCCGGCTCCGGCACCGGCAGCGACGGCACCGTGTACACCAAGTACGATTACCCGGGCCTGTATGCGCCGGATGATTTCCACCCGCCGTGCACCGTCGACGACTACCAGAGCGCCGCCAACGTCCAGGACTGCGAGCTGCTGGGCCTCGCGGATTTGAACACGGGCCTGGCCTCGGTGCGGCATAAGATCGCCGGCTACCTGATCGCTCTCGCACACCTGGGCGTGGCCGGATTCCGCATCGACGCGGCCAAGCACATCCAGCCGGTGGAGCTGGACTCCGTCCTGTTCGTGGTGGACAGTACGCTCACATCCGAGGGCCGGCCGCTGCCGTACTACTTCGCCGAGGTCATCGACAACGGCGGCGAGGCCGTGCACGCGTCGGGCTACGACGGGCTCGCGTACAGCTCGGGCGGTGCCGCCGACATCACCGAGTTCCGCTTCCGCGGCGTGGGCGACAAGTTCCTGCGTACCGACGGCCAGCGGCTGGCGGACCTGAACCCGGATGGGCCGGCCGGTCATAGGTTCTCGGAAGCGGCGTGGGGCCTGATGCCCTCGGACAAGGCCGTCGTCTTCCTCGAGAATCACGACACGCAGCGCAACGGCGGCATCGGGTATCGGGACGGCCAGAAGTACCGCCTCGCCAACGTCTGGATGCTGGCGCAGCCATACGGCTACCCGTTCGTCATGTCCAGCTACGCGTTCGACCGTAGCACGCAGGCCGGCCGGGACGCCGGCCCGCCGCCCGGTGGCGACGGCACGCAACCGCTGGCCTGCGCCGCCTCCATGGAAACGGCCCAGCCCGGTGACTGGGTGTGCGAGCATCGCGATCCCATGATCGTCGCCATGGTCCGCTTCCGCCGCATCGTCGCCGGCACGCCCGTCGACCATTGGTGGGACGACGGCGCCGACGCCATCGCCTTCTCCCGTGGCGACCGGGGCTTCGTTGCCATCAACCACGACACGGCGGCGGTGGACACGCTCATCGCCACGGGCATGCCGGCCGGCAGCTACTGTGATCTCCTGACCGGCGGCCTCGCCGGCGGGGCGTGCGCCGGCACCTCCCTCGTCGTAGACTCCACGGGCGCAGTCCGGGTGCAGCTCGCCGCCAATGCGGCGCTGGCCATCGACGCCGACACGCGCATGTAGACCGGCTTCAGCGGGGCGCCCGGGCAGCCCGGCCGCACCGCGACGGGCGAGACCACGGAACGTGGCTGCGAATGACCGCCGATTCGGGGAGAAGACGACCCATGCGATCCATCACGAAATGCGGCACGAGCATCGTTCTCTGCCTGGGGCTCGCGGCGTGCGGCGGCGACTCGGCACGGACGTCCGCCGCCTCGTCGGCTGCAGCGTCCGCCGGGGCGGCGCCGTCCTCGTCGACTGGTGCACGGGTCCCGACGGCCGCGCCCGCCTGGACCCGGGGTGCCGCTTGCTACGAGGTGTTCGTCCGCTCGTTCTACGACAGCAACGGCGATGGTATCGGCGACCTGAACGGCCTGATCCAGAAGCTGGATTACATCAACGACGGCGATCCCGCCTCGAAGTCGGATCTCGGGGCGTCGTGCATGTGGCTCATGCCCATTGCCGAGTCGCCCAGCTACCACGGCTACGACGTTTCCAACTACTACCGCGTCGAGCCGGCTTACGGCACGAACGACGACTTCAAGCGGCTGGTGGCGGAGGCGCACCGCCGCGGCATCAAGGTCATCGTGGATATGGTGCTGAACCACACGTCCAGCCAGTACCCGGCGTTCCAGGAGGCGTTGCGGGACACTGCATCACCCTACCGGCAATGGTACCGTTTCTCGCCGAATCCGCTGGGCAACGACCCGGCGGTGCAGGAAGAGGCGATGAAGGAAGCCACGTTCTGGCTCCGGGACATGGGCGCCGACGGCCTCCGGCTAGACGCCATCCAGTACCTGGTGGAGCAGGGGACCTGCCAGATGGACTGCGCGGGCACGCACGCGTTCCTGCGCCGGTACCAGGCGCACGTCGACAGCGTCGAGCCGGGGGCGTACACCATCGGCGAGGTGTGGGACAGCCTGGGCGAGCTGCTGACGTACTATCCGGACCAGCTCACCGCGTACTTCACGTTCGATCTCGCGGACTCCCTCAGGACGGCGGTCAAGCGGGGCTCGCCCGGCGGGATGCTGGAACAGTACCTCCGGCTCCAGGACACGCTGCCGTCGTACCGCTGGTCGCCGCTGCTGAGCAACCACGACGGCACGCGCATCATGACCGTGCTGGGCGGTGACATGGCCAGGGCCAGGCTGGCGGCGACGTTGCTGCTGACGCTGCCGGGCCTGCCGTACGTGTACTACGGGGAGGAGATCGGCATGACCGGCGACAAGCCGGATCCGCGGCTGCGCACTCCCATGCAATGGGCCCCGGAACCCGGCGTGGGTTTCACGTCCGCCACGCCGTGGGAGGTGCCGCAGCCGGACTCCATGACCACGAACGTGACAGTGGAGGACACGGTGGCCGGCTCGCTCCTGAACCTCTACCGCCGCCTGTTCCATCTTCGGAAGGAGAACGAGGCCCTGGCAACGGGGCACCTGACGCAGCTGACAGCCAGCAGCCCCGACGTCGTGGCCTATCTTCGCCGCGCCGGGGACGACGCCGTGCTCGTGGTGGCGAATCTGGGCGACGCCGTGTCGGGCGTTGCCATCCACTCGACGGGCCACGTGCTGCCGGCCGGCGCCTATGCGGCGCACGACCTTCTGGGCGGCCCGAACCGTGCGCTGCTCCAGGTGGCGGAGGACGGACGGATCAGCGGCTATGTGCCCGCTCCAGGCACTCTGGCCGCGCGGGAGGCCCTGGTGCTGGAGCTGACCCACCAGTAGCCGGCCGCGGTGAATCCCCGCCGACCGCCGCATTGTCCGGCACGTTCCCGAATTTTCGAGGCCGGGTGGCTAGGGCCGCACCGTCGCCTGACTGCCCACCAGGTTCGTGGTGATCACGAAATCCACGGTATCGCCGGGCTCGAGCAGCAACACGCCGGACCGCACCTGGTACCCTTTTCCCGCGGTCCCGGCCAGGAAATCAATCCTGCCGCCGCCGGCCATCAGCGACTGACGCAACACGAAGCGGCTGCCGAGGCCGGGGCTCACGGTCCCGAGCCGGTAGATCGTGGCGCCACTGGCGGCGAAGACCTGCATGGGTATTTCGTAGTTGTTCGTAACGTACACGACGACGGGGCTCGGTCGCGTGCGGCCGGGCCGCTGGCTCAAGAGGACCAGGTCGTAGTCCGTGGTGAGCGCGACCGTATCGCCGTGCACCGTGCCGGTCGCTCCCGAGTAGGCGTCTTGCAGCTCCGCGCCGTCGGGGAAGGTGCCGAAGACCGGGATTTTCTTGGGGCCCTTCGGCTGGTCCAACGCTACGAGCACGCGGTCCGTGGTCCGGTCCAGGTGGAGGATGCGGCTGAAGATGTACGGCTTCGCCTGCAGCTCGCGATGCACACCCGCGCCCACCGCCGGGTGCGCACGCCGGAATTGGCCCAGCTTCTGCCAGTGGCGCAGGATCTCCGCCGTACGGCCTCCCCGGGCCAGGGCGCCCCAGTTCATCAGTCCGCGGAGGTTCGCATCGCCCCGGGCACCGGCCACGTGGAGGGGGCGAGCCAGCTCGTCGCCGTAGTAGATCTGGGCGCCGCCCGGCGCCAGCAGCAGGCGCGTGCCGGCCTCGAACGGCTCGCTGCGGTCCGGGTCGTACGGCGAGCCGTCGTCGTGTGAGCTGATGTAGTTGAGGATCGCTTCGCCGCCCAGCGGACCGTACAGCGCGGTGGAATACCGTGCGTAGAGGCTGTCCAGCGAGCCGTGCTCGCCCTTGAACGCGAAGTTGATCAACCCGTCGTAACCGAAATCGAAAAAGTCCACCTTCCGGTCGCCATAATCGTAGGACCGACCCTGGCCCGGGCCCCAGCCGTAGACTTCGCCCAGCATGAAGAACGGCATGTCGTCCAGGACCTCGTCGGGGTGGGCCCGTTTCCAGTCGGCGAAGGCCCGGTCGGCTTCGTGTTTCAGCTCTGCGCTGACGGGCGCCTCGAAATGCTTGGCGGTGTCCACCCGGTAGCCGTCGAAGCCGAGCTCGCGCACCCAGTCGGTGAGCCATTTGATGACGTAGAAGCGCGGCGCACGGGGGTAACCGGTGCGCCGGAAGAACGAGTCGAGGGAGGCCGTCTCCCGGGCCAGCCGGCCTTCCCGGCGCCACTTTTCGATGAGCCAGTCGGGAAGCTCGACGGGCGTGTCCCGGTCCGTGCGGACGTCCGGCAGGTTGGCCACCAGAGTGCAGTCGACGGTGGTGACGTAGCTCTGGTACGTGCAGCGGGGGCTGGTGCGCACCCAGCTGTCGGGCCACTGGGGATCTTCGGGGGTCACCGGCCCCGTGTGGTTGACGACGGCGTCCATGAGGACCCGGATGCCGTGCCGGTGGGCCGCGTCGACAACAGCGCGCAGGTCGGCCTTTGTGCCAAGCGCCGGGTCCACCATGGTCCAGTCCCGGGTCCAGTAGCCGTGGTAGCCGTACGTCCTGCCGGTACCCTCGTCCACGCTGCCGCGGATCTGTTCCTCGAAGGGCGTCATCCACAGCACGTCCACGCCCAACCGGTCGAAGTAGCCGTCCTTGATCTTGCGCAGCACACCGGCCAGGTCGCCGCCTTCGAAGTTGCGCAGCTTCGCCCCGTCGTGCGCCCGGCCCAGGGCGTGGTCGTTCGTGGAGTCGCCGTCCAGAAACCGGTCCGTCAGGAGGAAATAGACGGTAGCGTCGTTCCAGAAGATGGAAGGGTCGCCCAGCTGGGTCGTCCACGCGGTCGGGGCACCCGGTTCAGAGCCGGGGCGGTTGGCGCTGCACCCCAGCACGAGAGCCACCAGGGCGACGACCGGTATGCCGAGCCCTGCCGGCAGAACCCGGCGGAGGAGATTCTTGCGAAGAAGATCCATGTTCCCCGTCTCAGATGAGGCGTGATCGAGCGTTCCCCGAACGTGGCCAGGCGCGTCACACGGTGAACACTCGTGCTACGGCGCCGGCGGCGCCCCCGGCAAGGTTCCCACCTCCCGATCGTCGTCCATCGTCGATGGTCGATCAACGATCCCAGCCGGCGCCTCGTCCCGGTCCTCCACCCGCAGCGTCAATGCTGCCGCCAGCACCAGGGACACGCCGCCGATCAGCAGGGCGTAGATGGCCTCTCCGTGGAAGAAGCGCCCGACGAAGAAGCCCAGCACGGCCGCTGCGACGATCTGCGGGATCACGATGAAGTAATTGAAGACGCCCATGTAGTAGCCCATCTTCGACGGCGGCAGCGACCCCGTGAGGATGGCATACGGCATGGCCAGGATGCTGGCCCACGCGATGCCGACGCCCACCATGGAGCCCAGCAGCAACCGGGGCTGCGCGATGAAGTAGATGGACACGAACCCCAGCGCACCGATCGCCAGGCAGATGGCGTGGGTGATCTTCCGGTTCGTCCACCGCGCCAGCACCGGAAGGCCGAAGGCCACCACGGCGGCGACGCCGTTATAGACGCCGAAGCCGACGCCCACCCAGTTCGCCCCCTCGTTGTAGAGCGCCGAGGTGGTGTCGGTGGTGTGGTAGACGTGCGCGGTCACGCCCGGCGTCGTGTAGATCCACATGGCGAACAGCGCGAACCACGAGAAGAACTGTACCCAGGCCAGCTGCTTCATGGTTTGGGGCATGTCCTGGAAGTCGTTCAGAATCGTGATGAAGCCGTTGTCGTAGAGACCGCCGCGCTGCATCAGCCCACCGATGATGAGCAGCAGCCCCACGACGCCGATGCCCGCCGACAGGATCATGACCTGGCCGGCCTGCTCGCGGGAGAGCCAGAAGCTGAGCGCTGCGCCCACGACGATGCAGGTCACGCCCCACAGGATCTGGCGGCCGCCATTGGCGGCGTACTCCGCCGGCGTGCGTCGGTCGCGGGCGATGGTTTCGCGCGCCTGGTTCTCCTCGAACGACGCCATGTCCTCGGGTGAGTACTCCCGCGACCGGACGACCGTCCACACCACGGCCGCGAAGAACACCGCCGCGCCGATGTAGAACGAAAGTCGCACCGACGCCGGGATCATGTGCTCCGGCGCTTCGTTGCTCACGCTGAACAGGCGGGTGAGGAGCCACGGCAGCAGGGAAGCCACCACCGCGCCCACGCCGATGAAGAAGCTCTGCATGGCGAACCCGATGGTCCGCTGGTCCGACGGCAGGTTGTCGCCCACGAACGCACGGAACGGCTCCATGGAGATGTTGATGGAGGCGTCCATGATCCACAGCATGCCGGCGGCCACCCAGAGGGCGGGCGAGTTGGGCATGGCCACCAGGGCCAGCGAGGCCAGGATGGCGCCGCCCAGGAAGTACGGGCGCCGGCGCCCCAACCGGTTCCAGGTGCGGTCGCTGAAGTAGCCGACGATGGGCTGCACCACGAGGCCCGTCACCGGCGCCGCGATCCACAGGATCGGGATGTTCTCCACCCGGGCCCCCAGCGTCTCGAAGATCCGGCTGACATTGGCGTTCTGAAGGGCGAAGCCGAACTGGATGCCCAGGAAGCCGAAGCTCATGTTCCAGACTTCCCAGAACGTCAGGCGCGGCTTCTGCATGGCGGGTCCTCCTTGACGGGAATCGGATCGGGCCGCCCGCTGTGACGCAGGCCCCGGCAATTTGCATGATTCCTCCCGAAACTGCGAGTCGCCTGCCGCTGTACCCGTCCCCTTTGGGTGCGGCTTCGCGCGGCGCCCGGCCGATCGCAGTGCGGCCTGCTCGTCGATCGGCCCGTCGCGGTGCGGCTTGCCCGTCGATCCGTGCCGCGCAGCCATGGACGGCGAACGTGCACGCCACCACATTTCGGGACCGACGACCCGACCCCGTCCCGCGCCCGAGAAAGGCAGACTGCCATGATACCACGGAAATCGTCCGCAGCACTGGCCCTTGGCTGGCTGGTCCTGATGCCGGTGGCCGTGCTCGGCCAGGCGGCGCCGGGCGGCCCCGGCGAGCTGCCAACGTGGAGCAACGCCGGCAAGGACGGCATCGGTACGTCCCTGGCATCGCAGTCGAAGGTGTGGTTCACGCTGGAGGGCGGCGTCCTCACGGAGGTCTACTATCCGCGTGTCGACATGGCCCAGGTGCGGGCGTTGGAGTTCGCCGTGAGCGACGGCGAGCGGACCTGGATCGAGTCGCATGACATGCGCCACGCCATCGATCAGATCGACGACGAGGCACTTCTCTTCCGGCAGACCAGCAGCGACGCCGCCGGCCGCTTCACCATCACCAAGACGTATACGACGGATCCGGAGCACAACACGCTGCTCATCGACGTGACGTTCTCGGGACCGCCGGGCGACTCGCTGTATGTGTTGTACCATCCGGCGCTCGACAACTCCGGTTACGGCAACACGGGGTCGACGCAGGCCGGCGCGCTCGTGGCGCATAAGGCGGACGTGGCTTCCGCCCTGGTGGCCGGCAGCGGATTCGCGGAGACGTCGAACGGGTTCGCCGGCGTCAACGATGGCTACACGGACCTGCTGCTGCACCACGGCCTCACATGGCTTTATGCCCGCGCGGACAGCGGGAACGTCGTGCAGGTCGGGCGCATCGCCCGTCCGGGACACTTCACCCTGGCCCTCGGCTTCGGCCGCACGTCTGCGGCTGCCCTGGCGGCGGCGCACGCCGGCATGAAACGCGGATTCGACGTCGTCCGTGCCGCGTACGCCCGCGGCTGGACCCAATACGTCGCCGGCCTGCGCCACGTAGCCCCGGAGTACGAGAGACAGTTCAAGCTGGCGGCCATGGTCGTGCGGGCGCACGAGGACAAGACGTACCCGGGCGCCATCATCGCCTCCATGAGCATCCCGTGGGGGTACGCGGTGCCGTCCGACAAAGCCGACGTGGGCGGGTACCACCTCGTGTGGGCGCGCGATCTTTACGAGGCTGCGACCGGGCTCCTCGCCGCCGGCGACACGGCCACCGCGCGGCGCTCTCTGCGATACCTTTTCGACGTGCAGCAGAAGCCCGACGGCAGTTATCCCCAGAACAGCTGGCTGGATGGACGGCCGTTCTGGCCTTCGGAGCAGATGGATGAAATCTCCTATCCCGCCGTCCTGGCGTGGCAGCTCGGCATGACGGACAGCGCCACGTGGACCGAGCACATCCGGCCGGCGGCGAAGTACGTCATCGACCATGGGCCGGCCACCGAGCAGGAGCGTTGGGAGGAGACGCCCGGCTATTCACCGTCGACCATCGCCGCCGAGATCGCCGGGCTGGTCTGCGCCTCCGCCATCGCCGATGCCAACGGCGCCACGGCGGACGCCCGGAAGTACCTCGCGACGGCGGACGCCTGGGCGGACACCTGGCGGCGTGGCTGGTCACGACCACCGGCCACCTGGGGGGGCGCTGGCGAAGCGCGGGTACTACATGCGCATCGACAACAACCTCGATCCGAATGACGGATACCAGCTCGAGCTCAAGAATGGTGGCGGCACGTTCGACGAGCGCGACATCGTGGACCAAGGGTTCCTGGAGCTGGTGCGCCTGGGCATCCGGCCCGCGAACGACCCGGTCATCGTCAATTCACTGAAGATCATCGATGCCACCATCCGCGTGCAGACGCCCAACGGGCCCGGCTTCCATCGCTACAACCACGACGGCTACGGCGAGACGTATTTTGGCGGGCCGTGGCAGGGCGTGGGCATCGGCCGGCTCTGGCCCATCTTCGCCGGCGAGCGCGGCGAGTACGAGGTCGCCCTGGGCCGCGACCCGAAACCCTACCTCGACGCCATGCTCCACTTCGCCAACGACGGCGGCATGATCCCGGAACAGGTGTGGGACCGGGCGGACCCGACACGCGTGGGCTTCGTCTTCGGACAGGGCACCGGCAGCGCCACGCCCCTCGTCTGGAGCATGGCGCAGTTCCTCCGCCTCGCCATCGACGCCCAGGCCGGACGCGTCGTGGAGCAGCCGTCGGTCGTCGCGGACCACTTCGCCCACGCACGGACAGGAAAGCGGTAGGGATCCGAAAGAGGGAAGCGGAAAGCGGGATCGGTCCGCGTTCGCGGCGAACGGAAGGCGTCCGGTCCGCACACATCCCCTCGGTCCGCCCGTCGCCATGGTCTGCGCACAGCGCCGGAGTCCCGCGCGGATGGAAAGCGTTGGGTACGCCGGACGCGTGCTTCGATTCCGCTTCCCTCTTCCCGCTTCCCGCTTCCCGCTACTTCGGGAGTCCGCGCTCGCGCCAGTACGCGTGCTCCGCGTTCTTGTCGCCCGGGTCGATGGACAGCGCCTTCTGGTATTCCTGGTGTGCCTTGTCCTGCATGCCGAGGTAGGTGTAGAGGTCGCCGCTGATGCTGTGCCTTGCGAAGAAGCCGAAGTTGTACATGTTCTGCGCCCCGTAGCGTGTGGCAAAGAAGTAGGACCAGGCCGGCGTGAACTCCAGGTACGGGTGGTCGTCCGTGTTCAGCCGTGCATCCGCCGTGTACTTCGCCAGTCCCTTCTCGCCCGTGACGAACCAGGCCAGCACATCGAGGGGCTCCGTCACGCCCACGCGCTCCAGCTGTTGCCGCACGCCGGGTCGTTGGAGCTTGCTGGCCAGGGACTGGACGTCGACCCGTAGCCGGTCGTGGCTTCCCACGAGAAGGCCGAGGCTGCGCAGGGGTGAGAACCACAGGGTCGTGTGGGGGAATGCCTCCATGAACGTCCGGGCCGTCATGCGGACCTGGGCGTCGGAGAGAAGGTGGAACGGCAGCCATTGCACGGCGATTCCCTGGGGCGAGAGGTGCGAGCGCACCAGCTCGTAGAAGTCGAGGGTGTACAGGCTGCCGTTTCCGGCCATCTGGGGCGACGTGGCGTCGACGGAGATGACATCGTACGTGCTGTCCGTCGCCAGCTCGTAGTTGCGCCCGTCACCCATGATCAGGTTGTAGCGCGGTTCGTCGAGCACACCGTGGTTCACGTCCGGGAACCACC